>JAYTQJ010000303.1:0-4311 GCA_043746775.1 Schlesneria sp. | reverse complement strand
TTCAGACGATCATCAAAGCCGGCTGAATTCTCACGAATTCAGCTACGTCGCACTGAACGTCCATTTGAAAATCGCTCAAAGTGAGTGCCATTAGGCGTAGGCCCCCTGGTTCTTGGGCGTTAGCCCTCTTGTGAAGAACCATTGGGCTTACGCCGCTCACTCGGAAATGCCCCCTTTATGCCGAGAGGTCTACAAACGGGCTTACGCCTAAGAACCAGGGGGCTTACGCCGCCCCGCTCAGAGGTTTCTTTACCTTTGTCTGTCGGCTTGAATCCTCTCGCACACTACTCGCTCCAGAAAGAAAAGGGCCTTCGCCCCAGAGTCACGTTCCATGCTCAAGTCCCTCGAACTGTTCGGCTTTAAGAGCTTCGCCGATCGCACTCGGTTCGACTTCTCAACGGGCATCACCAGCGTCGTTGGGCCGAACGGCAGTGGGAAGAGCAACGTCGTGGACGCGATGAAGTGGATTTTGGGCGATCAATCGGCCAAGAGTCTGCGCGGCAAAGAGATGACCGATGTCATCTTCAACGGCTCGGCCAGTCGCAAGCCGAGTGCCTATGCCGAAGCGACGATCACGTTCGACAACGCCTCGGGCTGGCTCCCCTCTGACGCACAAGAGGTCCAGATCGGCCGCCGCATCTGGCGCAATGGCGATGCCGAATACTTGCTCAACCGTGCGACGGCCCGCTTGAAAGACATCAAAGACCTGTTCATGGGGACGGGCGCGGGAACGTCCGCGTACAGCATCATCGAGCAGGGTCGAGTCGATCAGATTCTCCAAGCCAACCCGACCAGTCGTCGCGCGGTGTTTGAAGAGGCGGCTGGGATCAGTCGCTTCAAGGCGCGCAAGATCGAAGCGCAGCGGAAGCTCGAACGAGTCGGCCAGAATCTCGAACGACTGACCGACATCGTCGATGAAGTCGAAGCGCAGTTGAACTCGACCCGCAGCCAAGCGGCCAAGGCGGCGAAGTACCGCGAAGTCTCCGTCGGACTGAAGCAGTGGTGGCACGGTCTGGCGGCCGACGACTTCCGTTTCTTCACGGCAGAACTCGATCTGATCGAGACGGGACTGGCCGCGTCATCCGGGCGCATGGACACACTGACCGAACATCAGCGACAGCTCGAAGTGCGCGAAGCGGCTTTCGATGCGGATCTGTCGAAACTCGACGACACGTTGCGCGAAGTCGATCGGCGCAATGCGAGCGGACGCGAAGCGATCGCCGGGCACGAGACCACCATTCAACACCAAACCGCGCGGCTATTGGAGATCGAGACGGAACTGACGCGCCTGCAGAAGCAGGAATTGGTCCTCAGCCACCGTGTGCGAGAGACACACGGTGAGATTGCGCTCCAACAGAGTCGGCTCACCGAATCGGAACGCGATCATGTCGAGAACCGGCATCGCATCTCGGCTCACGACAGTCAGCATCAACACGCGATGCAGGCGCTGACGGCGCGGCGCGAACAACAGGATCGGGATCGCACGCGACGACTCGAATTGACCAAGTCCGTGTCGGCGACATCCAGCGCGGTGGCCACACTGCGCGCGGCGCTGTCGGCGGTGCAAGCGTCTCAGACGAAGGTTCAGTCGCAACTCGATCAGCTCGACGGCACGCTTGCCGAGCGGGAGTTGGAGCGCGACCAGAGCCTCGCGCGCGTGGAGGACGCGGTGCAGACTCAAGCCGCCGCTCAAGCCATGTTGCGGGCGACACAGTCGAAACGAATCTCACTGCTTGGCGAACAGGATCACGCGAAGCAGCGACTCGCCGAACAGCGCGAACAGCGCAGCGCCGCCCTCGCGCGGAAGAGCCTGCTCGAAGACCTCGAACTGCGACAAGAGGGACTCGGGATCGGCGTGAAGGACATTCTCAACCGAGCGCGTTCGTCGCCGCATCCGCCGTGGAATTCGGTCGTCGGCAGCGTCGCCGATCTGCTCGACGTGGACCTCGAACACGCCGCGTTGCTCGAAGTGGCGCTCGGTCCGCGCGCTCAGCTCATCGTGCTGCGCGAGTACCAGGCGCTGCTCGATTATTTGAATCAAGGGACCGTGCTGCTGACGAACCGCGTCGGTTTCGTTGCCATTCCGGATCGCTCCGTCAGTCAACCGATGCCCGACGTGCGGCAGCAGTCGCGCTTCGTCCATCTGCAACTCGATCCGAACACAATGCCGGACTTGTCGCGCGAACCGGGTGTCGTGATGCGTGCGGATGCGCTCGTCCTCTCGGATCGCGGGACGACGGGTCTCGCCGCCGCCGTCCTCGCCGACACTTGGATCGTTCGCACGATGGACGACGCCGTGCGGCTGGCGACGATGGCGAGTGGCGAGTGGCGAGTGGCGAGTGGCGAGCAGAAGGCGAGCGATGCCACTTCAACCACTCCTAGTCCTTCTCACCACTCACCACTCACCACTCACCACTCTCTCCGCTTCGTCACGTTGCAAGGCGAACTGCTCGAAGCGAACGGCACGCTGTACGTCGGCACGATTCGCAGTGAGACCGCGTTGCTGTCGCGGCGCAGTGAGTTGCGCCGGATCAAGAATGATCTCGCGTTGCTGGACCGCGACATTCAGGCGGAAGAGTCGGCGCTGCACTCGGTCTATCAATCGCTGACGGGTGCCGACTCGGAACTCGAAGCGGTCGCGGCGGAATTGGACTACGCCAATCAGCGGTTCGCCGATTTGAAGGCGGACCTCGCGGCACAGGATCAGACACTGGACCGACTCCGTCGCGAACGGCTGTCGCTGACCGAGCAGCTTCGCGCGGGCGACGCTGAGTTCGCGCAGCGGCAACTCGAACTGAACGCCGCCGTCGATCAATCCGCGGGGACCGAGCAGGAGCTGCATCACCTCGAAGCGAGTCTCGCCGCGTCGGCCGAGGAATTGCTCGCCACCGAGCAGCAGTACCAGCAGCTCGAACACCAGAAGGCCGCGAACCAACTCGATCTGGTGAAACAAGCCGAGCAGTTGGAGACGCTCCGCGCGACGGTCCATCGTCTGGGCGATGAACTTCAACAACGGTTGTCTCAACACGACGAAGCCGATCGCCGCTGCATCGCTTCTCTCGCCAAACAGCAACAACTGACGCTGCACATTCTGAACACACGAGCCACGCGCGACGAGCAATTGCTGGCGGCCGAACACGTCGCCAACGAAGCCTTCACACTGCAAGCGGCCAAACTCGCGCGGCGAGTCGAGCGGAGCCAACTCGTCGAACAGGAACTCGATCTGCGCAAGGAACGGCGCGAGCTGGCCGAGCGTCGTCACACCGATGAGATTCGCATGCGCGACATGAAGCACGCGCTGACCACGCTCGATGAACGACTCGACGAGGAGTACCAGCTCAAGCTGGCCGATGTCGTCGCAGCGGGGGCGTCAGCGTATCGGCTGCTGCTGGAAGAACGAGGCTCGAAAGTTGAAGGTCGAGGGCTGAAGGCCAAACCGGACGAAACCGACGTATCACCCACCGATGAAACCGACCATCCGCCGCTTCACCCTCAACCCTCATCCCTCAACTCTCAACCCTCATTCACCGACCTCCGTCCGGAACTCGAAGCCCGCGTCAACCGCTTGCGCAAACAATTGAAACTGATGGGCAACGTCAACACCGACAGCCTCCGCGATCTCGAGATGTTGGAGAACCGGTTCGAGCAACTGTCGGCGCAGTTGCAAGATCTCGTCGAAGCGAAGAACACGCTCGAAGACATCATTCGCAAGATCAACTTGGAGTCGCGCCGTCTGTTCGCTGAGACCTTCGAGACGATCCGTACCAACTTTCAACAACTCTTCCGCCAAGTCTTCGGTGGCGGTGAGGGGGACATCGTGTTGGAAGACCCGAACGATGTGCTCGACTGCGGCATCGACATCGCCGCACGTCCACCGGGCAAGGAGCTGCGCAGCATTTCGCTGTTGAGCGGCGGCGAAAAGACGATGACCGCTATCGCCCTCATCATGGCCATCTTCCAAAGCAAGCCCAGCCCGTTCTGCATTCTCGATGAGGTCGATGCGGCTCTCGATGAGGCCAACGTCGAGCGGTTCACCGCCGTTGTGAAAGCCTTCCAACAATCGACGCAGTTCATCGTCATCACGCACCACAAGCGAACGATGACCGTCGCCGATGTTCTGTACGGCGTGACGATGGAAGAGTCGGGCGTCTCGAAACGAATGAGCGTTCGGTTTGAAGATGTCTCCGACGACGGCCACATCCGCGCGCCAAGCCAGCCCGTCGCGGCGTGATGCCAAGCGAGCTAAGCCGACCACCTTTTACAAATGGGGTGCCACGGTCACGGAGTCTTCGGCGTGGCCGTGTGATTTCG
>JAYTQJ010000302.1:0-4323 GCA_043746775.1 Schlesneria sp. | reverse complement strand
GAGCCAGAATGTTGCCTTCGATGATGCACGACTGACCGACGATCAGCGAGGTCTTGGTGGTGACATCGCCCCGGACGATCCCTTCCACAACCAAGTCGCCCTCGGCGATGATGTTGCCGTCGATCACGGTCCCTTTTCCGATGACATTTGGCATGTTCGACTGCTCCCCTTTGTTGGATTCTTCTTCGATCGGTGGTGCGGATTTGAGATTCATCTGAGCCAGCGGTGCCGGGGCAGCCATCGACTCGGCCTTCTTCGGTTTCGGTCCAAACATGTGTCGTCCTTCCTTACTTGTGATGAAGAAAACTGAAGCGCTCTGGAAAACAATCGTGTTCCCACGGCCTGTTCGATCGCTGGCGAATTCGATCTGGAGGCGGGATTGCGATGCCGACGAGTGCCACGCGGAGATCACTTCAAGCAAACCGCGTTCTGACTTCGGAAAACTTTTCCGTGGAGTCGGCTCAAACCGACAAGTCGGCCCGGTCGTAGCGGTTGTGGGGATTGCGCGGCGTGCCGGAGGGAAAACAGTGCCTGCCTCAACCCGCACGAAAATAAGAACCGTTGCAACCCGACGTGGCTCAACATCGCATGAGGCCGGGAGATGTTGCCGATTCGCCACGTCGATGTGGTGCGGGCCGCGTTCTGGCAACATGCCGCGCGACCTCACATTGGCGATTGGCACGGCGAGCTGTGTGTCGGCGGATTGACGCCCCTTCGCTCAACGGTTGACGTTCGGTTCCATCGCCGAATCGGCACTGTTCAGGCGAGTAAACGTCACCTTGCGTATCGACATCGCCTGCTGAGGCCCCGCCCACCGGGTGCGAATCCCCACGATGAGCCGCTCGCCCGGCTGCACTTCGGCCAACACCGCACCCGGCCATTCGCTGCGTTGGGTGTCGTCGAGCGAGACGTAGCAGAGCTGCCGACCGTGGATCACGCCCTCGAAGCTGTGTCTGATCCCGGCCATCGACTGTGCCTCGCCAAACACGCGAGCGCCGACTTGTCGCAGGTGCAGTCGCACGACAAGCGGTGAGGCGGCGGCATCATCCGCATCAAACTCCGCCTGCCACCACGTATCGTTGAGATGGACTTCCGCGACCACGCGGTTGAAGCGTTCCGACTTGCCCGTGGCACTCGCACCACGTCCCGCTTGATACGCCCACAACAACAGGGGCGACATCAGCATCATCGCCGCGATGACTGTCACTGCGATTTGCACCGGGTTGAAGTTCATGGGATCGACACCTTCGGAACTGACTCGCAATAGCTTCGCGGTTTGACGCAGTGATTCTGTGAGCGGCAAGGCGCTAGCCGCCGGTAGTTCCAACTCACCGGCGGATAGCGCCAAATGGCACTTACTTTGGTGTGTAGCTGAAGTCGTAAGACTTCAGACGACCATCAAAGCCGTCTGAATTCTCACGAATTCAGCTACGTCGCACTGAACGTCAATTTGAAAGTCGCTCAAAGTAAGTGCCATTGGGCTAGCGCCCAGCCGCTCACGGGAAGTTATTGCGTGCCAATTCCATAGCCGGGACGAGTCACTCCGTCCGGTCGAGCTGATCGGAGCTGGCGAGGACCAGTCCCACTTGCAATCGGCGGCCGTCGCGGACGACGGTCAACACGATCTCATCCCCCGGCCGCTTGGCTTCGATGTAACTGAGAAAGTCTTCGGCCGTCACGATTTTTTGGTCGTCGATGCCCACGATCAGGTCCGCTGCGGTGCGGTCTTGTCGCGTGACCGTGAATGGACCGCGACGTTGCTTCGTCATCTTCGGGCCTCGCAAGCCAGCCTTTTCGGCGGGGCCATTGGCTCGAACTTCCGCGACCAGCAAGCCCTTCTCTGTCTGATAAACCTTCTCGATGCCACTCTCCGGACGAATCACTCGTCCGTGCTTCAGCAACTGCGGGACGACGCGCGACACCATGCTGACCGGAATCGCAAACCCCACTCCCGAGCTTTGTCCCGATGTCGTCGCGATCGCCGTGTTGATCCCGATCAACCGGCCGTGCGCATCCAACAGCGGGCCTCCCGAACTGCCGGGATTGATCGCCGCGTCGATCTGAATGATCGACTTGATCTTCCAGTTGCCGTGGATCTGCAACGACCGGTTCAGACTGGAGATGATCCCCGTCGTGAGCGTCCGTTCCAGACCAAACGGGTTGCCGAGCGCATAGACGCGCATCCCGACTTTCAAGGGACGCGAGTCCCCCAGGATCACGGGGAATAGCTCGTCTTCCGGCGCGTCGATGCGAATCACCGCCACATCGTTGAGCGGGTCGGCACCCACCAAAGTCGCATCGTAGGTCTTGCCATTGAACAGCGAGACCGCGATCTCTTTCGCTCCCACGACAACGTGATGGTTCGTCAGGATGTGCCCGTCGAGATCAATGATCGAACCGGAACCCGAGCCTTCCGATTGCTCGACCATGATCAGCCGTTCGGTCTTCACCGACTTGGCGGTGATGTTCACAACGCTCCGATTGGTGGTCTCATAGACGGCGATGTTGATCGCCTCTTCGGGGGTCAGTCCGTCCTGATCGAAAGCCCGCGCGGCGAGAGACTTGATGCGATCCACCGGCGGGATCGCGGCGGGATTAGCCCCTCGCTCCTGAGCCACGACCGACGAACCACCGTCCGCACTGAGCAGCCAGACGGTGAACAGGCTTCCCAATATGGCCGAGCACAAACATCCCAGAACCAGTCGCATGATCCACCTCAAAAACGCAGCCGCCTGCTCAGCATTTGCCAATTCCACCGCACGCCTTCATCGTCGCAGCCGCGCGGGCGAGGTATAGGTTCTTTCCGAAAGAGGCTCAAGATCGTAGTCGTGGCCTGAACACCAACCCGAAGCGTGAGCGAGTGCATTGCGCACGAAATGCTCCGGCGTCCTCGCTCACGCTGCGGGTTGGTCTTGAAGCCCCCGCGTCCAGCCGACTCATCCGCAGGAGCATCCGTTGCAATCGTCCAATCGTTTTGCGTTCAAAGAATGGGGCGTCATCTGTGCGGCCCTCGACTCGGGCCGTCAGAGTTTGATCCTGCGCAAAGGGGGCATTCACGAGGGACGCGATGGCTTTCGTGTCGAGCATCGTGAGTTCTGGCTCTTCCAGACGGAGTTCCATCAGCAGCCGGGAGTCCTCGCCCCCGAAGCCCAACCGGCGCTGGAGGAATGGCAGGCGATGGAGTCTGCGGCGGGGATGTTGCTGCTCCGCAACTATGCCGTTGTCGAAGAGGTCATCGAGATTCGTGATGAGTCGCTGCTGCCGCGACTGCTCGGCCTGCACCTCTGGTCCGAACAGACGTTGCACGACCGCTTTCACTACCGAGCACCCGGCCTGTTCGCGCTCCTGGTCCGCGTTCACCGTCGAGCCGAGCCGCTGCGTGTCCCTCAGTCCCCGCACTTCGCAGGCTGCCGCAGTTGGGTCGATTTCCCCGCCGACTTCGCGACGAACGGACTCGTCCCGGTGTTGTCGGAGGAATCGCACCTCGCACAAATGGCCACCGTTCGGGATCGCCTCCGAGGACTGACTGCGGTCGGCTAAGGAACGCGTGATCCGTGATGAGACCTCTGAGCGGGGTGGTGTCAGCCCAATGGCACTCACTTTGTCTTCAAAGTAGCAGGCACACTCCGTGTGCCGTCTGCCAATCGCCAGTTACGGCACATGGAATGTGCCTACTACTTTCCAAAGTCAGTGCCATTGGGCTGACGCCGCCCCGCTCGGAAACCTCTCACTTTGTGCCACGTGAGGCATCATCAGCCTGTCGCATTGTTCTGCACGAACACTTCCCAATTCGTGACTCAGCACACATCCGACTTCACAATATCGCATCGTGTCGAATCGACGATGGCGAACAGTTCGCGTTGTTCGGGCAGCGGCACGCCGAACTTGGTCAGCGTCTGTTGGAAGTCGTCCAGAAACGCCGTCCATTCCTCGCCGGTGATGTTCAAGTGGGCATGTGAGTCAAGCATCGACCGGCCGGTGTATCGTTGCGGCCCGCCCGTCGCCCAACAGACTTGCTCGGTGACGAGGTACTTGAACCCCGCACGCGAGACGCGGTGATGAGCCTCATCCACGCGCGGGTTCGCATTCAAACGCGGGTCGTCCATGATCCGCTCGATAAAGTCGTCCACGACAGCCGCAATGGCATACACGCCGCCGAGCCGCTCATACAAACTGATGGGAGCCGTGCCAGCATGATTTGAATCCGTCATTTGATGTCCCTTTCTTCGATCTTTCTCAGGGGTTGAATGTGTCGCGAACACAGGGCCATCGCCTTGTTGAACCTGCGGTGATGGGTGCCACGGTCACGGAGCTTCGACGTGG
>JAYTQJ010000301.1:0-1958 GCA_043746775.1 Schlesneria sp. | reverse complement strand
AGGCACTCCAAACTTCAAACGACGGCGGGATGATGCCGTGATGCAAATCAGACTCACCACCACCGTCGTTTGAAGTTTGGAGTGCCTGGCCCCGTTGGGGACGTTTTTACTTGCCGGTCACACAAGGAAATTGGAATTGAGCGAAACCGGACAACAACCAAGCGTGCCAGCCGTC
Organism: Schlesneria sp.; assembly: GCA_043746775.1. Lineage (GTDB taxonomy): Bacteria > Planctomycetota > Planctomycetia > Planctomycetales > Planctomycetaceae > Schlesneria. Next base: position 1,783 of record JAYTQJ010000301.1, on the reverse strand, counting down.
GATCCGCGTGTGGCAGATGTCATTCGAGGCCGTCGGACGATCGGAGCCTTTCGGCCGGAGTTGCCTCCACGTGACGTGATCTTGGATGCACTCGATGTCGCGCGGTGGGCACCCAACCATAAGAAGACCGAACCGTGGCACGTTGTCTGGTTGGGGCCGGAGACCCAACGTGCGGTGATCGAATTGAACTCGCGTCTTGTCGCCGCAGCGAAGGGGCCGACTGAAGCGGAGTCCAAGCGGCGGAAGTGGGCCGACGTTCCCGGCTGGCTCGCGGTGACGTGCGATCTCGCAGTCGATCCGCTGCGGCGCGAGGAAGACTACGCCGCGTGTTGCTGCTTCATTCAGAACCTCTCGCTGGCGCTGTGGTCGGCGGGCATCGGTACCAAGTGGACGACGGGCGATGTCACGCGGCACGCGGAGTTTTTTGAGTTGATCGGAATCGACGCCACGAGTCAGCGCGTGGTCGGGCTGATCTGGTTCGGCTACCCCGCAGTCACTCCCGCGCAGACCCGCTGTGAGGTTGCGTCGTTCTTCGCTGAGCGACCTTAGCAGCCTGTTGAAAAACGTAGAGTAGGCGGCTCGCCTGCTCGTATTTCGAGTTGGAAAACACAGGCGAGCCGCCTGTGCTACGGGTTCTTCAACAGGCTGTTAGAACGCGACGGGGTCGCCTGTATTTCGCCTCCTGCCAACAAGCCCGTCGTCCTCACGGAATCTGATATCCGCATCGTTTGAGCAGTGTCGTGAGGGCGATCAGAGGCAAGCCCGTGATCGCCGTGTGGTCGTCCGATTCGATTCGCTCGAACAGTGTGATGCCGCGTGCTTCCAGTTTGTAAGAGCCGCAACAGTCGAGCGGTTTGTCAGCCGCGAGATAGCGGGCGATGGCCTCCACGGGAAGCGGACGCATCGTCAGGGTTGTCAGATCCACATGCGTGTGAATCTGACCTTCGTGCCAGACGCAGACTGCCGTGACCAGACGATGCGATCGGCCTTGCAACATCGACAGTTGCTCGACGGCCGTTTCGAGCGACCCCGGCTTGCCAAGAATCCGTCCATCGACATCGACGACCTGATCGCAGCCAATGATCGTGGCCAGCGGAAACGGCGTGACCAATTTCAACGCCTTCTCAGTCGCAAGAGTTCGCGCCAAGCTGATCGGTCCGATCCCATCCAACTTGAACGTGTCTTCATTCAGTCCTGAGGGATGACATTCAAACGGCAGCCCCAAACGCATCAGCAGTTCCCGACGGTAAAGGGATGTGCTGGCAAGAATCAAACTCACGATCATCGCTCCTTAAAACACGCAGACTTAAATTCATGCCCCAGCGAATAGCTCGTGCTGACTCGCTGCGACTGCGGCCAAAACAATTCCAGACGTTCTTGTCACCGAGACCGGCATTGGGAAGTCTTGGAAGATCCCGGTCTCACTGCGTGAACCTGATCGTATTCAGGGTGGCATCGGAATCCAAACCAGACGTTTCCACCAGAACTCAGGCGGCGAATTTGAGTTGGCGATGACAATGGGCGAGGCGGCGTGGGATTGGTGTTGGGTGGGGGTTTCGCGGTGAGTTGGGTCGCGGCAAGCGGCAGGGGGGCTGCTGGAAGCGACTCACGAGCGTGACGAGCGCGAGTTGGGGTTGCCCAAGCGGCTTGGACCACCCGGTTCTGAGGAGTTGGGCGATCAGGGCGCGGACCACGGCGTGCAGCTTCGCCGACGTGGCGGCTCGCAGGATGTTCCAACCGCTGACTTTGAGCAGCAGGGTTCGGAAGACGGCACCGCGACTGC
>JAYTQJ010000300.1:0-10047 GCA_043746775.1 Schlesneria sp. | reverse complement strand
CTGTTGAAAATCGTAGGATGGACGACCTCGTCCGTCCGTTTTCAACGAGAAATCACTCGGACGAGGGCGTCCAAGTTACGTTCTTCAACAGGCTGTTAAGCGCGATGTCTTGAAGTGCTCTGGTTCCAACTCTCTTCAATTTCGTGTCTTTCGAGTATTTCGTGGTTCCTCATGAATCTTCCGCCCTAACAAGGCCCCGCCTGATGCGTAAACGAGGACACTCGCATCGCCGCCATCGGGCGATGCTGATCGGACGACCGCGATGGAGTCTCCTCCCGTTGCAAACCGAGGGGCCGCTCGTATGCTGTTGCCGTTCTCTGTCGCCGGGTGCCGCTCTGGTTGCCTCGGTGAAATCGAGGCGGTTCGGCGGGGCTTGATTCTTGCAGGCTCCCAACGCCTCGCGCCAGGAGAGGCTGTATGGAAGAAGTTCTGCGTGGTTATCAGGTCAATGCGCCGACATGGTTCTACCTGTCGTTGCTGCTGATATTGGCCGTCTTCTACAAGTTTGGACGCGTCTGGTCGGTTCGTAATTTTGACCTCGCGCTGTTGCTGTCGCTCGCACCCGGATTGCTGTTCGTGCGGGCCAATTCCTCAGGCTCCGCGTTCGGGTACTGCTGGCTGTTCGCGGTGAGCGGCCTGTTGCTCGTGCGACTAATGCTCGACTCTGTCTTCACCCGGCGGCCTCGGTTGGAACAGAACCTCAACCCAGCCGGACTGGCGTTCCTGTGTGGAGCGGCCCTGCTCTTCCAGACGACGAAGATTATGACCGAACCGCCCGATGCCGCCGCCGTGAAGACGGTGCGCGGGGCGGATGAGTTAATCAATCGCCGCGATCACTCGGGGTCACAGGCGACCGATCCGGAAACAGCAACTGGACCGGCGGGGCGGTTGCTGGCCACGACAGTCGTTCCGCTGGCAGGGGGAGCGGAGCTGGCCGCAGCACGTGCGGTCGCTTTTCTCGCCCACTTGGCGGTCATTCTGGGGTTGATCGCGGTGGGACGCTGGCACTTTGGCGACACGTCGCTCGGCCTCGCCATGGCCACGCTGTACTTGTTGCTCCCGCCGACGGCCTATGACGTGAGCAAGGTCAACCATTTGCTTCCCGCCGCGCTGATCGTGTGGGCGGTGGCGACTCATGCTCGACCGATGGTGGCGGGAGTTCTGCTGGGGCTGGCCTGCGGGACGATGTTCTTCCCGATTTTTCTGTTGCCGATTTGGATGGCCTTCTACCGCAACCGTGGCTCACTCAAGTTCGGTGCCGCATTGATTCTGACCGGCACCGTGTTACTCGCCAGCTTGATGCTGACTTCGGTCGATTCGCTGTCATTCAAGCGGCAGACACTCGGTTCGATCGACTGGAGCGTGCTGAAGTTTGACGCGAACGGCGGCGTCGGGTTTTGGAGCCTGTATGACTCGGCCTTTCGCATTCCGGTCTTTGCGACCTTCCTCGTGATGCTGACCGCGCTGACGATCTTCCCGCTGAAGAAGAACCTCGAACATCTCATCGCACACTCGGCCGCAGTCGTGGTGGCGACACAGTTTTGGTATCCGCACCAAGGGGGCGTGTACGTGCTGTGGTACTTGCCACTGCTGCTGATCGTCACTTTCCGGCCGAGGCTGGGACACCTGCCTCCCGAGGAAAAAGGTTCCGACGCCAAGCTGTCTGTGACCGGCGGCAGCAGCGTGATCCGCACCGGCTTGGTCGGCGGAGCGACTCGCACGCAGATGATGCGGTGAGTTTCGTAGCTCAGGCGGCTCGCCTGAGACGTGTCGCCCGGATATTGACGCATCTCAGGCGAGCCGCCTGAGCTACGAGTTACGGCCGAGATGCCTCCGCGACACCTCAACCCTGCGTTCCAAACACCGAGGCAAAGTCCTTCTTGATCGCGGCGACGCCAGCCACAACGAGCCTCGTGTCGTTGGCGGGTGAGACCATGCGACAACCTTTGCTGACGAGCATCTCGGCGTGCTGAGGATTAAAGGCGACTGCCGCCCACGTCTTGCCGGTATTGCGACACGCCGCCGCCACGCGGTCGATCGCGGCCAGGCACTTCTCGTCGAAGAACTGTCCCGTCACACCGAGGCTTTGACTGAGATCGGCGGGACCGACGAACAGGGCATCCACTCCATCAATGGCCGCGATCGCTTCGCACTCTTCCACCGACTGCAACGTCTCAATCTGAATGAGAACCAGCGAGTCCTCATTGGCGCGGCGAGTGAACTCCGCAGCGGGAACCATTGTGAACTTGGCGTCCCACCCGCCGGTGTTCAGCCCGCGACAGCCGCGCGGTGCGAACTTGGACCATCTGACAAACTCTTCCGCCTGCTTCGCAGTGAAAATCTGAGCCGCCATCACACCACTCGACCCCGCTTCAAAGCATCGGGTCACGATGGCATAGTCGGTCGGAGCGACCCGACAGAACGTGTCGAGTCCGTGACCGCGCGCCACCGCCGTCGCAAGTTCGAGATCGTTAATCGTCAGGCCTGTGTGCTCGAAGTCGAACCACAGCCCGTGGAAGCCGCCGCTCAGCCCGATGATGTGGACGAGGTTGTGATGCCAGACGCGGCCGACTCCACAAATCATCGCAGTTTCACCGGCGGTCAGACGTTGCTTGAGTGTTCGCATGGAGTGGTTCTTTCGGTTGAGGGAACGTTACGGGTGGGCCTCGGTAGTGCCAACTCGATAGGGCGAGCGAAAAGAATTGCCTGACCACACCAACCCGAAGCGTGAGCGAGGACGAAGCCGTTCGATCCCCTCATTCACACTTCGGGTTAGTATCGAACTCCTCGTTCACACTTCGGGTTGGTGTGATCGCGGCAGAGCATATTCACCGGTTGGAAGAACGTCACGCCGGTTGCAAGTTCGGGCAGGGCTACCGTATCTTCCCGCCCGCCGAAGAACACAAGGAAGGGCCAATGTTCATGTTTGCTGGAGTGGCTTGATGGCAACGGTCCTCGTCGTTGACGATTCGCTCATTGACCGCCAACTCGTAGGCGGATTGCTTCAACAAGATACGGGCTGGTTGGTGGCCTATGCCTCTGACGGGGCAGCGGCACTGGAAGCGATCAAGGCCAGTCCGCCCGACATCATCGTCACCGACCTACACATGCCCGAGATGACCGGCTTGGAACTGGTCGTGATCGTTCGCAAGACGTACTCCCAAATCCCCGTCATCCTCATGACCGGCAAGGGGAGCGAAGAGATCGCCGTCGAGGCACTTCATGCGGGCGCGGCGAGCTACGTTCCCAAGCGAGCACTCTCGACGTTGCTCGTCGAAACCGTGCAGCGCGTGCTGGCGTCGTTTCAAGATGATCGACACCGCACCGACCTGATGAAGCGTGCGACTGTTCGCAGTGAATCGTTCGAGATCGAGAACGATGTGAACCTGCTCCTCTCCCTGTCGCGACACCTCCAGCAGGTTCTGGCCGATGCGTGGGGACTCGACCGGACAGACCGCCTGCGCATCGGCACGGCGTTGGAAGAGGCTCTGCTCAACGCGCTCTACCACGGCAATCTCGGCGTGCGATCGGAACTGAAAGAGATCGACCACGACGAGTTCTACAGACAGGCCAACGAACGAAAGGTGACGGAACCGTGGATGAACCGCCGCATCCGCGTCACCGCCCACATCACGCCAGAAGAGATGGAGATCTCAATCCGCGATGAAGGCAGCGGCTTTGATCCGTCCAAGCTCCCCGACCCGACCGACCCCGAAAATCTCGACCGCCCCTGTGGACGAGGCGTCATGCTGATGCGCGCCTTCATGGACGATGTGCGCTACAACGAAACGGGCAACGAAGTCACGCTCGTTCGCAAACGAGTCCGCAAGAAATGATTCGCGACACCAACCCGCCGCGTGAGCAAGGGCGAAGTCGATCGACTCTCTCGTTCCCTCGTCGGCTTGCTCAGGATCAGACGACTCTCTCCACTTGATGGCTCAGTCTCGCGCTGCCAAGCATCTCTCTCCTCCCGATCCGCATAATCGCGACAACTGCTGCGCTCCATTCGCTCCGGCGAACGCTGCCGGTTTGCACCATCAAGTCACTCGTAACCTGAGCCGATAACAGACTCGTCTCAGGAAACTGTCGCGAGGAATGAACGATGTTACGCTCAGCCTGTTTTGCCGCCGGACTGTTTCTCGGACTGTGGGGCGTCGCGTTCTTGGCCATCGACAAGCTGGTCATGCACGAACCCGAAGAACGCGATCCCGGCATTCGCGGGATGCTCGCCAAACAAGTTGTGGGCCGGGAGTCTCGCCCCGTCATCGACCCTCCCGAATGGGCCGCCTTCACATTGCTGTCAATTGGCTCCGTCACGATGCTCTATTCCGTGGCGATCCCCAAACACAACTGACACCCGCTGCGAGTCACCTCTCTGGCAATCCGTCGCCCGCGCATTCGCAACCCAGCGAGTCAATCAGCGGGTTGCGAATCATTATCTCGGTCGTGATACTCCCGCCCCGCGCATCCTGCTGTCCCGCGCCAACAAGGCGATGCAGCACGGATGTCCCTGAAGTTTTGCCACACACAAGATCAGACCAGTGGCGACTTCTCAATGGGCAAGTGCGACCCATGCAATGCTCACCCCTCTCATTCAAACACACGGGACCGTAGCTCAATCGGTTAGAGCAGAGGACTCATAATCCTTTGGTTCTCGGTTCAAGTCCGAGCGGTCCCATTTTCACGACAACCCCTGTTTCGACAGGGGTTGTCTGCTTTTGCACTCGCGGCGATTGTGGTCATGTCTCGTTGCCACGGATGTCGTTTCAACGTGTTACTTGGACTAACGGCGACGTGTCGGAGCCTACTGCTGCGGTTGTGCTACGCGCAACTGAAACACTCTAGCGCGGGTTGGTGAGATGCTCCACCTCAGCTCGATTTGGGATGGTTGCGTCTTGTCAGCTCGCGATCTGACCAGCTTGGAATCCGCACGCCAGATCACTTGTCACCAAACTTGAAAACTCCATGAGCGATCCCAACCTCTCGTCTTTCATTTGGTCCGTCGCTGATTTGCTGCGAGGTGACTACAAGCAGTCCGAGTATGGGAAGGTCATCCTGCCGTTCACCGTGCTGCGGCGGTTGGATTGTGTGCTGGAGGCGACCAAGCCCGCCGTGCTGATTGAGTTGGCCGCCAGAGAGAAGGCAGGACTGAATCCCGAACCGTTTCTGCTGCGGAAGTCGGGGCAGCTTTTCTTCAACACGTCGCCGCTCGACATGAAGAAGCTGATGGGGGATCAGGACCACATCAAGGAGAACCTGTTCGCCTACATGCAGGCGTTCTCGCCCGCCGTGCGGGACATCTTTGAGTCCTTCGACTTCCACACACAGATCGACCGGCTGGCCAAGTCCGGGCTGCTGTATCTGGTTAGCGAAAAATTCGCCAACATCGACCTGCACCCGGAGACCGTCAGCAACGCGCAGATGGGAGCCGTGTTCGAGGAACTGATTCGCAAGTTCGCCGAAATCTCCAACGAGACTGCCGGGGAGCACTTCACCCCACGCGACGCGATCCGCCTGATGGTCAACCTGCTCTTCATCGAGGACGACGAGATCCTGACCAAACCGGGCGTGGTGCGATCCATCTGCGACCCGGCGGCGGGGACCGGCGGCATGTTGTCGGTCGCGGGCGAGCATCTGGCCGAGCTGAACCCGGACGCTCGGCTGGTGATGTATGGGCAGGAGTTGAACCCGGAGTCCTACGCGATCTGCAAAGCCGACATGCTGATCAAGGGGTAGGACATCGCCAACATCATCTTCGGCAACACGCTGTCGAACGACGGACTGCTGGGGAAGCAGTTCGACTACATGCTGTCCAATCCGCCGTTTGGCGTGGAGTGGAAGAAGATCGAAAAGGAAATCCGCAAAGAGGCCGAGCAGCAGGGCTACAACGGGCGCTTCGGTCCCGGCCTGCCCCGCGTCAGTGACGGCTCGCTGCTGTTTCTGCTGCACCTGATTTCCAAGATGCGTCCGGCCAAGGATGGCGGCAGCCGCTTCGGCATCGTGTTGAATGGCTCGCCGCTGTTCACCGGCGGAGCGGGATCGGGCGAGAGTGAAATCCGCCGCTATGTGCTGGAGAACGATCTGGTCGAAGCGATCATCGGCCTGCCCACCGACATGTTCTACAACACGGGCATCAGCACCTACATCTGGATCGTCAGCAACCGCAAGCCGTCTCATCGCAAAGGCAAGCTGCAACTGATCGACGCCAGCAGCTTCTGGCAGAAGATGCGCAAGAGCCTGGGGAGCAAGCGCAAGGAACTCAGCCCGGAACACATCGAAGAGATCACACGTCTGTTTGGCGATTGCCAAGAAGCAACCAAAGACGCAGTCCCCATCAGCCGCCTCTTCAAGAACGAAGACTTCGGTTATCGCACCATCACCGTCGAACGCCCCGAACGAGACGCCGCCGGCAAGATCGTGAAAGCCACGAAGGGCAAGCTGAAAGGCAAACCACAACCAGACGCCAACCTGCGCGACACCGAAAACGTACCGCTCAGCGAGGACGTCGAAACCTATTTCAAACGTGAAGTGTTGCCGCACGCCCCCGATGCGTGGATCGACCACGAGAAGACAAAAGTCGGCTACGAAATCCCATTCAACCGCCACTTCTACGTCTTCCAACCGCCGCGTAACCTGACCGAGATCGACGCCGAATTGAAGGTCGTCACCGACCGCATCCTGACCATGATCGGTGGGCTGACGAAATGAACGACGTGTCGCCCCTCCGGGGCTGGAATCATTGGTTGGACATGCCCACCTGGGGTTTACACCCCAGGCTAATACATGTCGCCCTGCCGGGCTGGGACCATGCCGTCCCTCCGGGACTCAGGAACGGCCTGCGGCCGATGATCGATGCCGTAGTGATGACCGATGCCGTGGCGATGATCGTGATCGTGGCCGTGGTGATGATCGATGCCGTGGTGATGATCGTGACGATGATTGTGATCGTGGTGATGATTGCGATCGTGGCGATGATTGTGGCCGTGGCCATAAACGAGCCTGTCCCCAGCCCGGCAGGGCGATCCGTTCCCAGCCCGGTAGGGCGACATGTAATAGCCAGGGGCGTCAGCCCCCGGATACGGACATCATCGCGCATGTGTTTTCAGCCCCGGCAGGGGCGACACCTCCCGCCGACACACACGATCCGATTTGTTGCCGCCCCCGGTGTCGCCCCTGCCGGGGCTGAACGCATTTCATCGCGATCCCTCGTCCGGGGGCTGACGCCCCCGGCTAATACATGTCGCCCTCCGGGCTGGGAGCAGGCCGTCCCTCCGGGACTCAGGAGCGGCCCGCGGCCAATGATCGGGGGGCTGTCGAAATGAGCTTTCCGAGATACCCGAAGTACAAGGACAGCGGCGTCGAATGGCTGGGCGAGGTGCCGCAGCATTGGGAGGTAAAAGTCCTAAAGCACATTGTGTCGACGCCAATCACGGATGGTCCCCACGAGACGCCGGACTTTCCAGACGACGGAATTCCGTTCGTTTCGGCTGAGGCTGTCGCGACCGGGACAATCGACTTCACGAAGATCCGTGGTTTCATTTCGGTTGTCGATCACCAACGGTACTCCGAAAAATATCGCCCTTGTATCGGTGACGTTTACATGGTGAAGTCGGGAGCAACCACTGGCGTCACTGCAATTGTCGAAACAGACATCGAGTTCAATATCTGGTCGCCATTGGCGGCGATTCGATGTGGCGACCGAGCGTTACCACGATTCGTTCTCAACTTCATGCGGTCGCGAAATTTTCAGGAAGGCGTGACTTTGAATTGGAGTTTCGGAACTCAGCAAAACATCGGGATGCGCGTCATCGAAAATCTGGCGGTTTCGCTTCCGCCCATCACCGAGCAAACCAAGATCGCGTCGTTTCTTGACCGAGAGACGTCGAAGATTGACGGGTTGGTGGGGGAGCAGCGGCGGCTGATTGAACTGCTGAAAGAAAAACGCCAGGCCGTCATCTCCCACGCCGTCACCAAAGGTCTGAACCCTCACGCCCCCCTGAAGTCCTCCGGCATCGAATGGCTCGGCGATGTGCCGGAACATTGGGAGGTCAAACCAATGCGGATGATCGCGAACGTGGTTCGTGGCGCGTCGCCTCGTCCCGCAGGCGATCCGCTCTACTTCGGCGGTGACGCGGTTCCGTGGGTCACTGTGGCCGAAATCACAAAGGACGACCTTGTCGATCTCACTGAGACCGAGACATTCCTCACCGAAGAAGGGGCATGCAACAGCAAGCTGTTTATGAAGGGAACCGTGATCTACTCAAACAGCGGAGCTACGTTGGGCGTCCCCAAGATTCTGCGGATCGACGCCTGCGCGAATGACGGCGTTGTTGCCTTTGAAAAGCTAAGTCGTGATGTCCATCCTCAATTTCTCTACCAATACCTCGCATCAATCACAGGCGCGATTCGCGAAAAGGTGAAACAGGGTTCGGGACAGCCAAATCTCAACACTGACATCGTGAAGGCTCTCCGCTTCGGACTTCCTCCGATGGATGAACAGGAACGGATTGTGGGACGTATTGCAGAGCTGACCGATCAGTTTGACGCCCTGACTGCCGAAGCCGAGCGTGGGATCGATCTGCTGCAAGAACGCCGGACCGCCCTGATCTCCGCCGCCGTCACCGGCCAGATCGACGTGCGCGAGTCGTCCTGATCTCAGTCCGGAGGGCGATAGGTGTTTTCAGCCTGGAGGGCGACATGAAATAGCCAGGGGCGTCAGCCCCTGGATGGCAGCGTCGCGATGTGTTCTCAGCCCCGGCAGGGGCGACACCTCACGGCCACGCGCGATCCACGTTGTGTCGCCCCTGCCGGGGCTGACGCGAACCGATCCGTTCCGTTCCGGGGGCTGACGCCCCCGGCTATTACGTGTCGCCCTCCGGGCTGGGAAATACGTGTCGCACACCGGGTTGAAAACATGTGTCGTTCTCCGGGCTGGGAAACAACATGTCGCGCTTCGCGGGTGGACCGCCCTGATCTCCGCTGCCGTCACCGGCCAGATCGACGTGCGCGAGTCGCCCTGATCTCAGCCCGGAGGGCGATCGGTGTTTTCAGCCCGGAGGGCGACATGAAATAGCCAGGGGCGTCAGCCCCTGGATGGCAGCGTCGCGATGTGTTCCCAGCCCCGGCAGGGGCGACACCTCACGGCCACGACGCGATCCACGTTGTGTCGCCCCTGCCGGGGCTGACGCGAACCGATTCGTTCTGTTCCGGGGGCTGACGCCCCCGGCTATTACGTGCCGCCCTCCGGGCTGAAACACGTGCCGCCCTCCGGGCTGAAAACATGTTTCGACACCGGTAACATGAACTCCGCCATCCTTCACGAACACAACTCCTCGGACAAACATTGCCCTCAAGACCGAATCGAGGCGACGACAATGCCCAGTTCTTACACCAGCCTCAACTATCACATCGTCTTCAGCACCAAGCACCGGAAACCTCTGCTTGTCGATGCGATCCGCGAAGACGTCTACAAATACATTGCTGGGATCATTCAGAACAAAGAGGGACAGTTGATCGAGATCGGTGGCATCGAAGATCACATTCACATCCTGACCTCGTGCAGCCCCAAACTGGCGCTGGCCGATTTCATCCGTGATGTCAAAGCGAATGCGTCCAAATGGATCAACGAACAACCGCGATCCACGAAGTTCGCCTGGCAATCGGGATACGGAGCATTCACCGTCAGCGTTTCGCAGGTCGAGGTGGTCCGCCAATACATTCGCAACCAGGCGGAACACCACAAGAAGCAATCGTTCGCCGACGAATTCCGAGCCACCCTGAGCAAGCACAAAATCGCCTTCGACGAAGAACGATTGTTTGAAGACGAATTCCACGGTTGATCGCCGATGATTTGTTCCCGCGCACCGAATCACGTTGGTTTTCAGCCCGGAGAATTACGTTCGTTTTCAGCCCGGAGGGCGACATGTATTAGCCAGGGGCGTCAGCCCCTGGATTACGCGGACGGCGTGTGGATTTTCCCAGCCCCGGCAGGGGCGACACCTCAATCGCCGCGCGCGCCTTGAAGTAGCCGAGTGCCTCGTGCCCGCA
>JAYTQJ010000299.1:0-24028 GCA_043746775.1 Schlesneria sp. | reverse complement strand
CGCTGCGGCAGTTTCGGCCGCGCGGGGTATAAAGAACGCGTACAAGTCGGGACGTGTTTTGAACCAATTCCTCAGTTCGCCGACACGCCGCCATGACGCGCCAAGACGGTGATGAACTTCTGCATCACCGGCCGTCCGCCGGTGGTGATGACCAGCGTGTAATCACCCGGCGTCATGGTGTCGGTGATTGGATAGGTGAAGTTAGAGCGGAACATTTCGCGCGTCGCGACCGCCTCCAGCCGATTCACGATCCGATGCTCGGAGTCATGAATCTGACAACCGATGTAGAGGTCGTCGTGAGGCGGGATGAGATTGCACTGGGCGATCATGGTTTCCCCCTGCCGGAACTCGCGCCGTCGATCTGCGAGTTGGTCGCCAACGAGGATCGTTCCCGTATCGACGGCGAAGAACATGTCCGATTCTCGCCACGACTCCGTCGGGGCAAGAATTTTTTCGACGAGTACGGGATCGGCCAACGTCAGCGAGTGCAGTCCTTCTGGACGACGCAGGCCGAACGGATCTCGCCAATGTTCCAGTTCGATGTTCGCCACGGAGAACATTGCCAATGCGAAGACAAACGCGGCGCGAGACGACGTTCGCCAACCGACCGGATCACCGAGCCACTCCCGAACAGTGGTGATTCGCTGAACCAACGGCTTCGTCCATGAGAAGGCACGCAGTTGACGACGACAGAACGCAGACCAAGTCTGCAGATCGTCCTCATCAATGAACGCGAAATACGCCATGAAGCAGACCATCGGGAACATCAGCAGTCCGAGCGTCAGCATCGTCATGACGTGAAACAGAATTCCCATCGGCAGCACGAACATGCGCCACATGCTTTTCCACGCGAGGAAAATGAACGTCACTTCCCAGACGATCGACACATAAGCCATCGCGACCAACAGGATCGGATACAGGCTGAGCAGTTCGCCCAGCGGGTGCTGAAAGTTGAGATGCGTCTGCATCCAATATTGCAACTGGTCTCCCGTGAAGAACGTCGGCGTGTGCATCTTGGTGATCGCAGCGCCGAAGTAGACGCTGCCAATGTGCAATTGCATCAGGCGTCGCGGCCACGCCGGGAAGCGGCCGCGCACGAGTGACGGTTCGCCCGGCCAGTGCGATCGTTTCCGTCCGGCCAGCCACGCATCGACCGACCACAGGCTGCCACATTCGGACAGCGTGAGCAGGAACAGCATGTGAGTCGCGATGACAGTGTACTTCGTCATCGTGCTGACGCAGTCCAACATGCAGAAGTACGTGAACAGGACGTTCGCGATGATGAGCGACGTTCTTGTACACCAGCCGACCGAGACGCACAGAAACGCGAGCACCATCGCCGAATACAGTCCGACTGCGATTGAACCGGAGAACTCGGGCAACAAGTTGAAGTAGCCGTAACCCACCGCCAGCGGTGCGGTCGCGCCGTCGGTCGAGAAGACTTCTCGCACAGCCGACCAGCGGGGAAAGATCATGCCCATCAGCACGAGTGGCAGCAGAATACGGCACAACGCCAGTCCGTAGGGGACCTCTTCATCGAAGAAGAACCGATGAACTCGTGTGCTGAACGATTCCGTCTCGTGTCTCATTGTGGGGCCTCCCTGCTCAACATGAATTTCGCTTCGCACACGGTGCAAACGCTGACACCACTCGGTCGCCATCACAACGGTTTGACGGCTTGGCCATCCGCCAAAAATGTGATTGCTCCCGCCTTCACCCGCATCTCGACGGTGCGAACGGCGTCATCAATGTCTCCGACTTTAATACCGTCCACGACCAGTGAACTGGGGAGAACGACGATCTTTCTTCTATTCGCGGTGACGGTCGCAGTGTCGCCAGATAACTCAGTCACGAGGTAGATCGCGTCTGCGAACACCGTTACGGTTCGCCCTGTCGATAACACGCCGCTTGTCGATCCGCCCGAGAACCCTGCGAGTCCCACAAACACGGCGACCACCGCGAGCAGGGTCGTCATCAGCAATGCGAGCGGCTTCAAATAGCGGTCGAACATCTGGCTCTTTCCACGTGAGGCTCTGCTCGACGGTCAGTTCGCACTCGGCGAACCCCACGTAGTCTCGGTTCCCATATAGGTGCTGTTGCCACCACCCGAGGCCGCTGTGCGATGAATCGGGCTAACGGCAAAGAACGGTTTGCCACGCTGTGTGTCGGCTTGCAGACGCGGATTGTTGGCAACGGTTTTCGTGTAGAGATACGACAGATAATTGGGGCGGTGACTGAGAATCGTCCCGTCACCGTCCATCGTCGTCCGGACCCAGAAATAACTCTTGGGGTCTTTCGGCTCGTCGAACCGCATGTTCCAGAGTGACTCGGGCAGATTGAACTTCTTCGGCCAGACCTCTTCCGCCACGATGATGCGCAGGATCGGTTCGTGGTCAGTGTTCTTGAGTGAGTGCAACGCGATCTTGTGCAGTCCGTTCCCGAGAATGTCGTACTGGGCACGCGACAGGTCGCCGTAGGGCTTGAACGTACTCCATGGACCTTGCGAGACATCGTAGTACGTGCCGCTTTCGCCCTCGGCGACGACGTGATAGCGAATCTCGTGAGCCGCCCAGCCGCAGAACATGTCCCACACGAAGTAATACATGGCCGGGTGTGACGCCGTTCCAAAGTTCATCGCGTGGGCGGCGATCCCGATGAAGCTCATGCTCAGATACAGTCCAATGGTCAGTTTGGCGAACCAGCGCTTCATCGGCTTCCCTCCTGGAATTCACTGCGAGCCGCTTCGCCCTCATGGAGAAACCCAATCCACTCGCCAGTAGGGCCGGAGCTTAGTCATCCCCTCAAATGGGTCAAGATCGAACTCGGTACGCGAGGGGGGGAACCGTCGATCACGGTGACGCTTTGTACCTCGCGCGGCCATGAGTGCGATGCTCGATGTGAACCGTGTGCGGTAAGGCCACGGGTTTCCAACGCTCGTCCGGAATCTCCGAACGAACGTTTCCGACAAAAGTCGAAATCGGGCGAACTGAGGCCGTAGTCCGGACCACTTGGTCCTGACGAGACGCTGCAATTGCAGCAGATTCAGCTGCTCTCCTGCGCAAGGTCTCGTCCGGACCAAGGGGTCCGGACTACGGCTGCGACTTCTGTCGGGAACGTCAAGAACTCATCTCCTGTTGGAGATGATGCCACGCGCCTCAAAACTGGCGGTGGCGGTGCGGCGGCTGTTCATGCTGTGGTTGATTCATGGAACAAGATCGAAGGCGTCCGACACGTCCGAGGGATCGCGGGCAAACGTGGCTCGACGATCAAGGCTCGGCTCGCTGATCCTGACTGGCGCGACAACTGGCAGGCCGCGTTGGAGCGAGTCGGCCGTTCTTCGTTCTGCAAAGGCGGTGGCGATCAAGGCTGGGTGGCGCACCTCGACTGGTTCCTGAAGCCGGACATTCTCACAAAGGTCATGGAAGGGAAATACGATGACCGAGCAAGCACTCCGAAATCACGAACCGCCAGACGAGCCGGACCAATAGACCGACGCCGTGGCGCGGAGTCTCCCGCGATATAGATCATCGACGCGGCACGTTTATCGAACCTCGCTCCGCACTCGATAGAGACCAAGCCAGACGCCTTAATACGAACCTTCCGTCCCGTGCGAAGACTTGCGAAGCAGTGCGGATGTCCCGCTGCTGCAACCGATGTTACTGTTCACTCCAACTTTGCTCCGTCCCCCGTGGTCGAGTCCGTCGTGAGAAGCGGTCAAGATCACGGGGGCGGCCCCCGCTGACGAAGTGTCACGCTGGGCGGCCGGGATCGGCGATGAGTTGCACGACAAGCTCGCCAAAGTGAGACTGGTCGATCGACGAGGAAACGTCAACGCGACTTCGTTGGCCGAGTTCGCCGATCAGTTCATTGTCGGACGAGCCGACAAGGCCGAAGGAACGCTCATCCACTACAGGCAGGCCAAGCGACTGCTGGTCGAGTTCTTCGGAGCGGATCGGCCACTCTCCGCCGTCACGGCTCACGATGCCGATCAGTTTCGATCATGGCTCAAAGGGACGAAGAAAACGGTGACCGGCAAGTCGATGGCCGAGAACACGGTTCGCGGTCACTTGAAGAACGCCAAGCTGATCTTCGGAGTGGGGGTCAAGGCGCGGCTGATCGCGGAGAACCCGTTCAAGGGCATCTCATCGCAACTGGTCAAGCGGCCGGATCGGATGGCGTTCGTGGACCGCGCGACGGTTCAGCAAGTTCTCGATGCCTGTCCGACCACGCGCTGGAAGGCCATCGTTGTGCTTTGTCGATTCGGTGGACTGCGTTGCCCGTCTGAACTCTTCGCGCTGCGCTGGGCTGACGTGGACTTTGATCGTGGACGAATGAAGGTCCGATCCCCCAAGGGTGAGAACTTCGGCAAGGGGATTCGCGAAGTCCCGCTGTTCCATGAAGTCCGTCACGTTCTGGACGAACTGTTTCTGGAACCGGACGGCGGGGAGTTCGTCATCGCCACGAACGACCGAAGCTCACAGAAGAACCTGCGAACGGTTTTCGAGAAGATACTGCGAAAGGCCGGTGTCGATCCGTGGCCCCGCCTGATGCAAAACCTGCGATCTTCGCGCGAGACGGAGTTGGCGAGGGAGTACCCGCTTCAAACGGTGACAGCGTGGCTTGGCAACACGCCCAAGGTGGCGTTGGAGAACTATCTCCAAGTCCGCGATGAGGATTTCGCCAAGGCGGCGCAGATTCCGGCGCAGCAACCGTCGGCAACGCCCGAAATACCCGCGAGTAGCCGCAACGTCTCACTCGCCACCAACGAAACAACCCCCGGTTTTCCGAGGGTTGCGGCTCATCGCAAGTCATTGCTGCACAAGACATTGCCCCCACTAGGGGACGAACCTTCGCGGGATGCTATGGCGGAAACCGCATCTGCCGTTTGCAGCGCTGCACCGGCGCTGCATTCGGGCGAGTTTGATGCCGATTTGGACCGGCTGATTGAACTCTGGCCGATGCTGGTTTCGGATGATCGGGCGGCGTTGCTGGCCCATGCCGAACATCTCGTCGCGCTACGTGATGCCCCAAACGCTGAATGACACACCAAAGCCCCACGGACTTCGCTTCCGGTTGACGCTGTGGCTCATACGAGCGGCGGCTGAAGTGGCAGCACGGTGATCACGTGTGGGAGTTGGGCAAAGCCAAGGGGAAGTGACATGGGCACCGTCTACAAGAAAACCGTGCCGCTCTCGGATGAGGAACGAGCCGAAGCGGTGCGACGGCTACTTGGGGGGCGGATGCGATGCCAAACCAATCAGAACGGCTTGGCGAGGTCAGCGGGGGGTGGGCGCTCCCCCTTTGGTCCGCCGTTGAATGCTCATGTTTCTCGCCGTGGAGTTTTGTACTCGCTGGCAAGTCTTGCGGTAAACGCGGCTCATCTCAGTGTCAACAACCGGCGCGCAGATGAAACACACCAACAAGTGCATCGCGCCGAACGCGATTCGGGGATCGTCACTTTCCATCGAATCGGCGAGTCTCTTCCCGAACGCTTCGACGCCGCCGAATCGACGGCACGCCGCTTGGACGACGGCCACGATTTGTGCCTCGCTGCTGTCGTAACGGACATCGTTGACCACCCGCCCGAGAGCGGCTGCCTGTTTACTCGCCGTGAGTTGTCGCGCCGACTCGTTAATGCAGTCGCGACACCACGACAACCGTTGACCTTGCGACTTGGAACGGCGTTTGAAATTTGCGAGGGGCTGGTCACGAGCGCAGCGGGTGCAGACTTTGACCTCTTCGGGAATGCTCATTTCGAGGCTCTCCGCGCGGTGGAGTTTGTTGCCGCCGCGATTGCATGTTCGGTGGCGAATCGGCGAACCGTTTGCGCCCGTTGGAGTTGGATGCGATTCGCTAAAGCAGTGTACCGGGAGGCGGATGCCGCGTCCGTGACGGCTTTCACCCGTAGACGAATTCAAGCGTGATTGGTTCGTCGAGTCACCGCCTTTGTGGTCAGAGTGTTGCCGTGCCGTCCCGAATTGCATACAGGCTGGAAATTTCGGTCGGATTTTGGCCTTCAACGCAATTCGACGCGATTTTCAAAAAAACACCAAAAACGAGGCAGGTCGTTTTGTGAAACGGCGTTCGAGCCGTCGAATACGGTCGGAGCGACTCGTCGAGTCCCGCCTAAAACGAAAAGGGAAAAAAGCTGCGGCGCGGGCGGAAATTCGGTTCCGGTTTCGGCGATTTCGGGGCGTGTAGGTAGTAGTCGCAACGCGATCGAACGTAAACGAAAACGGATCACGACACAGACAAAAACCGGCCAACAGAACGCATCAAAACCCGAATAACTCAAATGATCCCCCACCCAAAAAAAGAGCTTGTCGGAACTCCGACAACCTCCAAACATAGGCGAAAACACAATATTGTCACACTGGGCAAGGCAAAAACAAGGTCGCTAACCCTGCGTAGTTGCCACGGAACACGAGGTTCATAGACGACATCCGACTGGCGATCGAAACGCGAACAAGGGGAAGAGTTCATGCCGAGGGTATTTGCATTCGCCGCGACCGCACAAACGCAAACTCGCCTTGATGGGTCGAGACCGCCGAAACCCCTCACTTTGTTTCGCAGGAACATTTTTTTGCGGGTTTGCGAATCGAAGGACAGATACTAGTAGGAGCGCGTTATTTCAACGCCCTCCTAGCTAGGCACCGTATAGGGGGGAGGAAATGACCGTGACAACATCCAAGTGCGAGACTCCGATCTGTCTGCCGAATCTTTTTTTGCGGGTTTGCGGATTGCCAAACCGATGAGGGTGAGGGGCGACAACTTTGCCGCGACCAACGAAACGAATTTTGTGACCGGTTCGCGAATTGACTGGTCGATTGTAGATAGAGGCTGCGAATTGCTTGCAGCCTTCTGCTCACCATCCGGGTTAATCCTCAATGTCCACCGTGGGCAGTGAGCCGGATGGCCTATTGAACGCCGCGAGCGCGAACTTCAATCCCCACCCTCGCTGGGGGCAAGCTCGTCTGTCCCTCCTGCTGTGTAGGGACGCTGCTCCGTGCTATGGCCCACCGACGTACCGGGCCTGCACATCTCACCCCGCCACGCAGTTGGCCCACTCGGCTTAACGTCATGTTGCCGTGATCTGCCCGTAAGCCACGAGAGCGACGGCACTCCCTAAGTTTCTATGACCTACCGGCCTCTAGGTCGCCTATCCGTGGCGAGGCCAACTTTTGCTTTCACTGTTGAGGGAGTGCAAGTTTGCACACCCTCTTTTGTCCACTCCCCCAAACAGGAACCACACGATGCCACGACCTAACGTACTCGACCTCACCGCCGAAACACTCGGCGACTTCGAGATCACTGAAAGCGGAGAAAACATCTTCGCCATCTGTACTGCACTCCACGGGCCAGCACTCGCCGCCTACTACGGACGCAACATACCTCAGCCCGAAGCAGCCGTCTGCGATGACGGGACGCTTGCTATCTTTTGGCGGATGAACGACTGGCCATTGGTTTTGAGGCTGGACGCGGATCAGTGGCGACGAATTGCCAGTCCGGTTTCGTGATCCGTTGGCGGTTGACTGACGCTGTCAGAACAAGTTGCTTCCATTCACCGGGACTGGCTCAAACTTGTGAGAAGTTGCAAGCCGTGGCGGATCGTCCGTGATCCGATGAACGCGAATGACGTTTTTCAAATGGGCGGGTTTGGCGCGCTGATTAGCTACGGCGCGTCGAGAAAACCGACCCTCGCCGAAGTGATGCGGACCTCATCCCGCGTCCCGGCGAGGGCGGCCCGTCTGTGTTTGATGAGGAGTCTTGGTGATGGCTATTCGGTACGAGGTGCTGTCCGCGCCGTCGTTGCGGGACCGATTGCAGGTCTTGTCGAAACGGCTCTTCGAGGTGGATGCGACACCGCGCAACTTGCCGCCCTTGGTAGCAAACGCGGCCAAGTGCATCAATGACGCCGGTTTCTTGTTCGACGGGTCATCGGACGGGCGTGACCGTTGGCCAGCGGGCTGGGAGGGTCTTTGGCCATTCAACATGAATGACCGTTGGCTCTTGCAGTGGCTCGTTCTGAGCAAGGATGTGGACTATGCAAGGGAGGAGTTGGAGTCACCAACTGCCGAAGTAGACCGGGATACCGTGTTGGCTTGGTTGCAGGCGGCCTTCGCCTCACATTTGCAACAGTGGCTGAGCCAGTGCGTTCCGGAAATGTCACTCAATCCCGGTAGTGCCTTCGTGCCGAGTGAGTGGCGTGGAAAGTTTGGGTTCCGAAAGTATCACTGGAAGCACCAACGAAACCTTGCCGCATCGGCCAAACTCATCGGGCCGTCGGAATACCGGCAATTCGCGGACGACGTGGCCACAGCCTGCGCATATCTCTCCCAACAATTGACGGAGTGGCTGACCGTAACTGAATCGCCCGCGCCGATCGCTCCTGCATTACCATCGCTCGTCGCTCCGAAGGGTGAGGGGACGCCGGGCAATGATCGGCAGCCCGTGGTCGAAGTCAAACCTAAGGTCTATTTGTCCGGTTGGCCGGACATACTTGATGCGGTTGGACGCAAAAACATCCAGACAGAGAAGAACAGCGTGCTGGGCCTCAACGAACGATTTGATGGGCCGATTCCGAAGGTTGGAAAAGGTAGCAAACCGCTTGTCGAGAAGTCCACTTTGCTCAATTGGTGGAACGGTTTGGAAGATCAGTTTCGGGAGATCGATGCTTCTCAAAAAAACAAAGCGGCCACTGTGGCAGAGCAGTACCAGTACGGCAGGGATGCGACGGTGTTTCCCGGCATCGGTGGCCACGAGAAGAAGAGCCAATCCAAGAAGGGTTGATCGGTTCAAAGGCTGTCGGCGAATTGCTGTAGAGCTTCGACGGTCCGAGGCATCTCTTGGAGTTCCAGCGTGGCGAGGAACTCCGCGACCGTTTTCGAGGGTCGCTTGAGGCTCTGCCGGTGAAGTCGCACTGCCTCGCAGACGACATCGGGAGCGAGGTCCAGCAGGTGGATCACGAACTCGTCGGGATGCTGGGCTTCGATGCCGTAGGGAGCCAAAGCGGCGGCGGGAAAGTCCTTCAGGTTCTTGGTCACGATGATGTCCGCTTGACCTCGAATGGCTGCGGCCAAGACGTGGCGGTCATTGGGATCGGGCAGCTTGAGCGAGGGAATCAGTTCCTCGAAGTCCGTTACAGACGCATCGGGAACGTGCGCGTTCATCATGTTGCGGGTATGAGCCAGTTGCCGAGCCGTCAGGTCGGAGCGGTTCTTCAGCAGGTTGCTCGTCCACTCATCGTGGATCATGTCGGACCACTTGGCTCGAAACAGGTCGGTCATCGCCAAGTGCATCAACAAGTCGCGCAGCGGGGCGGGATACAGAACGCAGGCGTCGTAAACGGCGGTGAAACTGCTCACGTTCAATAGCCCATGTTGAGTTCTTGGGCTTGGGCCGAGAGTTCTTCCAGCGCCTTGAGTCGAGCGGCGCGGTTCACCTGCTTGTACTTCATCAAGTCGTCGTAGCGGACGCGGCGGTGAGTCCCCACTTTGTGAGCCGGGATCGTCCCGTCCTCGATCAGCCGGACCAAATGCGGACGTGAGACGTTCAGCAAGTCGGCGGCTTGTTGCGTGGTCAGTTCCGCATGAATCGGCATCAACGTCACCGCGTTCCCCTTGGCCATCTCGGCGATGATGCTGGCGAGCAGGCGAAACGCGGACATCGGAATGGCGATGGATTCCTCAGCCGATTCAATCTGAACGCGAACGCTCTGGCGGCGGTTCTTCATGTAGGGAGCCAGCCGCGACGCCGACTCAGTGGCCATCTTCACGTCGCTCTCGGTGGGAGCGAAAGGTTCCGTTCGTTCCAGCAAAGCGGTCATGGTTGATCCCCTTCTCATTTGTGACCCGCTAGGTCCGTGTCCGTCTCGTGCGTGGTTGGCATTCTAGGCAACTCATCGAACCTAGGGCAATAAACGAAACAGTCGAAACGTAGACCAACGTCCCGAAAGGTACAAAAACCTCAGAAAAGGTTCCAAAACCTCGCCGCTGCGCGCTGCTGGCCATGAGTTTCTGGGGAGACACCCCAGCCAGTCACACTCATGGAGACCACGGATGACGGACCTACGGTACGGCGAAGAAATCGACAAACAATTGAACTGGCCATTGGGCCGGGCGGAGCGGCTGGCCCGACGCGGGAGGCTCCCGCATGTCGTGCTGCCAGATGGCGCGATCCGACTGCGGTGGAGCGACATCGAACCGCTGATCGTCCTCGTGGATGCGACCGGTGACACTGACCCGGCGATGGGAGAGCAGTCCCATGCGTGAGACCGGCCCCCGAACCACGACGACTACGACCGGCGTCACCTCGATTGGCCCCGGTGGTGACGTGCTGCTGATCCCCGCGCGACAGGCCGCCCGGATGCTGTCTGTGAGCGAGCGGACGCTGTTCGCGATGACCGCCCCGCGCGGGCCGATTGTGTCCGTGAGGATCGGCCGGGCCGACTCTGGCAATCCCCGCGTCCTGTACTCGCCAGAGACCCTCCGCGAATGGATCGCCGCTCAGACGGCATCGACATCGACTTGACGCCCCCGCCGCGCGTCGATGTCCGACGCTGCGGATTGAATCCAACAAATACGAACGGCGGACTCCCCACGCAAAGGCTCGTCCGTCGCTCGAAAGGAAACTCGACATGGCCAGTGTACCCCGCCGCGCTACCAAGCAAAAACCAAAAGCCGATCACCAAGCCATCGTAATGGTGCGACTCTGTGACATCCGGCCCGCGCCGGAGAACGACAAACTCTATCGGCCTGTCGATCCCAGCGACCCGGCCATCATCGCCTTGGCTGAGTCGATCAAGGAACTCGAACTGCGCGACCCGATTGTCATCAGCCGGGACAACTACATCCTGTCTGGCCATCGCAGATACGCTGCCTGCAAATTGGCGGGGCTGACGACTGTCCGCTGTCGAGTCGAGCCGATCAATCGAGCGGACGACATCGACGCTTTTGTTGTACTTCTCCGCGAATATAACCGGCAGCGGGTGAAGAGTCTCGACGAGCAGATTCGCGAGGCCGTCATCGACGCCGATCCTGATGAATGTCGGGCCGAACTGCTGTCGTTCCGGCGAGAAAAAGCGAAAGTCGGCCATGTCCCGCTTTTCATGGGTGACGTGAAAACGCGGAAGGAAATCTCGGCGGCGAAGTGGGAATTCTGTACCTCAATCAAGTACGTGGTGGAGCAGCGGCGAGAATTCTGGCCGTTGTCGGACCGGCAGATTCACTATGCGATTCTGAACAACCCTCCGCTGATACATTCCAGCAAACCCAGTAGTCGATATGCCAACGATAAGCAGAGTTACAAATCGCTGGTTGAGTTACTGACCAGAATGCGGCTCGTGGGTGAAATCCCCTTCGAGGCAATCGGCGACGAGACCCGGCCATTCATCGAGTGGGATGTTCACGATGATCCCGGCGCATTCGTTGCGAAGGAAATCGACGACTTCCTAAAAGGATACTTTCGCAACCTACTCCGGAGTCAGCCGAACCACGTCGAGGTTGTGGTTGAGAAAAATACCGTAGCAGGCATCGTGAAAACCGTGTGCAGGGACTTCACGATGAAGATGACATCGGGACGTGGCTACTGCTCGTTGCCGCCACGTCATGCGATGGCACAGCGGTTTCTAAGATCGGGTAAAGATAAGCTCGTTGTTCTGCTCGTCACGGACTTCGACCCGGACGGCGAAGAGATTGCCGCCAGCTTCGGACGTTCCATGCGGGACGATTTCAACATCGGCTCCGTGCATCCGATCAAGGTCGCTCTCACGTCCGCTCAGGTCGAGGAGTACCGTTTGCCGCCAGTCATGCAGGCGAAGGGAGTGGCGGGGGAGAACAAACGACGAGACGGATTCGTTGAGAAGTACGGAACGAATGTTTGGGAACTTGAGGCACTTAATCCGACCGACCTACAGGACATTGTGCGGAAAGCCATCGTCTCGGTTCTCGATATGGATGCCTTCGAGCGGGAACAACTGGCCGAACAGAACGACGCGGTGCGAATGCGGGCGATTCGAGAGACCGTCCAAGAGGCCCTCAAGGACGTGCGGTTCGACACGGAAGAGGGCGACGCATGAAGCCTACTTCGTTCGTTCTCCCCGCATCGTTTCATCCCGGCGAGTTCCTCACGTCGCCCGCGCTACATCGTCGGTGGGATGACGCGCGGTACTTTATCGGCCTGATTCTCACGAAGCTGGCGCGGCGAGACGTTGACGAACTTGGTGTCGTTCGACTACGCGCCGAGCATCTCAAGAACATCATGTATCAGGCCACGTATGCGGACGTGATTGACGCACTCCGGCAAGGCGGAGCCGTCGAGCGGTTTTCCTACCAAGTCGGCGAACGATCATTCGGGTTTCGCTTGGCTGCGCGGTTCGTTTCGGACAAGCACGTGCGCGTCCCGGCGACTGACTCCCGGCTGATCGGCCGATTGACGGCGTTCCACGAACAGCAGGAAGCCGAGCGGCTGTCTCGAATGCAGCCTGTACATCTGGCACTCGCCGAGCAGCAACACCGGCTGCGGATTCATGGCCATGAAGCACGACGAACTCTTGAAAATCTTCCTGCCACCTGCAACCCGTTCGACGTTCAAGGCATCCTCGTCAGGGACATCGAGAACCACGAGTTCCGCTGCAACGTCGGACGCTTTGGGCGGCTCTCAAACAACATCTCCAGCCTGAAGCGAGAACTGAGGGAATCACTTCACGTAGACGGGGAACCGCTGGGCTTCGTCGATCTGTCGTGTGCCCAACCGGCACTGTTGGCGAAGGTCATCAGGGACAGCGAAAACAGCAAGCAAGGGAAGGACGGGGACAGGCAGAGGGAAGGGGAACAAAGCAAAGGCAAATATGATTCTAGTCCCGGCTATCGGAACGGGGCGGAATGGGACGGCTGGGCGAACTACCTGTCTCTCGTCCAGACGGGACGATTCTACGATTTCATGGTCGGGCAACTTCGCGACAGCGGCATCGGGCGCGACGAGTTCAAGCGGCGATTCTTGGCGGATGTCATCGCGAAGAAAGGCCGCTATTCCAGCATCGTCGAGGACGCCTTTCAGCGATTGTTTCCCAGCGTCTACGGATTCATCCGGTGCGTGAATCGAGATGGCTGTGAACACGCCAACCTGATTCGACTGCTCCAGCGTGCGGAATCTCAAATCGTGATCGAAACCGTCGCGGCTGATCTCGTGACACGTTTTCCCCGAATGTTCTGTGTCACACTTCATGACGCCATCTACACCACGGACGAGCATCTCGGCCAAGTCGAACAGGCGTTCCGGCGAGCATTCGACAAGACGGGATTCCGAATGCAGTTCAAGGTGGGACGCGGAAGCAGTTCGCGAGGATCGCACGTAACTACCGACCGACAATCTGAGCAACCGAGAATTGACGCCCCGCCAGTTCGTCTGTAGAGTTGTCTACACTATGGCCGACAAACACAACATCACTGAAACGCTGCGGACTGCCATCAACGAGAGCGGGTTGCCGTTCCTCACCTTGGAGCAACAGACGGGCGTCATCCGGCAAAGCCTGATGCCGTTCGCTCGGGCTGAGTCGTCCATCAGCCTCGCCGCTGCCGACAAGCTCGCCGATTACTTTGGATTGGAACTGCGACCGGCAACACGCAAGGCCGCAACGAAAGCCGCTCCGAAGCGGAAGGGGAAATAGCATGGCAACGATTCTCAACCGTGGCGATGGCCGACGTGCGATTCAGTTTGAAGACTTGAGCGGCAACCGGCGGACGCTGGGTTTGGGCAAGTGCCCCGCCAAGTCGGCTGACAGCATCAAGACCAAGCTCGAAGCGATACTCTCCAGCCGGATTGCTCAAGAATCGTTCGACCCGGAAACGGCCCGATGGATCGCAGCGCTGGCTGATTCACTTCACGAACGGCTTGCCGAGTACGGACTGGTCGAATCACGGCAGGCTCGGAACAAGTCCGCCGCCTTGACGTTGAGCGACTTCATCGACCAGTTCATTGCCGGTCGCTCTGACAAGGCCGAAGGGACGCTGATCCATTACCGGCAGGCGCGGGGATTGCTTCTCGAATTCTTCGGAGCGGACACTCGACCGGCAGACATCACACCTCACGACGCCGATCAATTCCGTTCGTGGCTCAAGGGAACGAGGAAAACCGCATCCAACAAGCCAATGGCCGAAAACACCGTTCGCGGTCACTTGAAGAACGCCAAGCTGATCTTCGGAGCGGCCGTGAAGGCTCGGCTGATTGCCGAGAACCCGTTCAAGGGCATCTCGTCGCAACTGGTCAAACGGCCTGACCGAATGGCGTTCATTGACGCTGTAACCATTCAAAAGATTCTGGACGCCTGTCCCACGACGCGCTGGAAAGCCATCGTCGTGTTGTGTCGATACGCGGGCTTGCGTTGCCCGTCCGAAGTGTTCGCGTTGCGATGGGCGGACATCGAACTTGATGCAGGCCGGATGCGTGTCCGCTCGCCAAAGGGTGAGAACTTCGGGAAGGGGATTCGCGAAGTCCCACTCTTCCCGGAAGTCCGACGAGTGCTGGAAGAGTTCTACCTTGAACCGGACGGCGGGGAGTTCGTCATCACCACGAACGACAGAAGCTCCGCCAAGAACCTGCGAACGATGTTTGAGAAAATTCTCCGCAAGGCGGGTGTCGATCCGTGGCCGCGACTGATGCAAAACCTGCGAAGCTCACGGGAAACGGAACTGGCGAACGAATACCCGATTCAAACCGTGACAGCGTGGCTCGGGAACACTCCCAAAGTCGCGTTGGAGAACTATCTCCAAGTCCGCGACGAAGACTTCACCAAGGCCATCGGCCCGCGTCCTCAGACGGAAAGCCTGAACAGCGCTGCACCGGCGCTGCGGAACACGTCCGAAACACCTCGCAAGACCCCGCACGGCTCAGAAGCTGAAAATGAGAAACCCCTTGTTTCGCAGGCTAAACCTACAAAACAAGGGGTTTTCAAATCTCATCGAGTGCCCCCACTAGGGCTCGAACCTAGTGGGGTTGGAACGAAAACACCCCGCACGGGGGGGCCGGGCGGGGTGTGTTTTCGGGGTGGGGCGCGTGGTTTTTGGGGGTGATCAGGCTTTGGTTTTTTTGGTGAGAGTGGGCTTGCGTGTGGTGGGCTTGAGCGGCCTCCGTGTGGTGATGATCGCGCTGGGTACGACGGCGATGTGGAGGTCGTATCCGAGGGCGGTGGCGACGCGGTGGAGGGTCGTGAGGGTGACGTTGGGGGCGGGATCGTTTTCGAGCCGCGAGAGGGCGGGCTTGCTGATGCCGGTCGCATCGGCGAGGGTGTCGAGGGACATTCCCTGTGACTTGCGCACGGCGCGGAGGAGCGTGAAGGCTCCTCGCAGTTGGACGGACGTGGCGGCGGCGGCGGCGGCGACGCGGTGGCCCTCGGCGATGATCTCGGGCCGGTCGCGTTCGACTTCGGCACGGATGGCGGCGACGGTCTGTTTTTGAGTGGCGGTCAGTTCGAGCTTGCGGGCGGTCATTGGGATACCTTTCGGTTGAGGGTTGAGGGTTGAGGGTGGAGGCACGCGGCATGACTCGGGCTCTCAACCCTCAACCGTTTATCAGACTTCGTAGGCGGTGATGGGGTAGCAGTAGATTTCGTCGATGATCTCGTAGACGCAGGCGAGCGAGCGGCCTTCCGCCGTTGAGCCGAAGGCGATGGGGCGTCCGCTGCTGTGGCTGACTCCCACATGATCGGCATTGAGGACGGCGAACTCGAACTCTGCCGTGGTGACATCATGCTCAGCCACGTGCAGGTCGTTTTCACCATCCCAAAGAAAGACATGGAAGTAAGGCATCGCGGCTGGCTCCTGTTGTTGCGTTATATTGTAACGACTTGACAACAGAATGCAACCCTGCGGTTCCGAGAATTTGGGCGCTGGTTCCCTGAATCGGCGATTTAGACGGTCGCGTCCCCGCAGGTGAAGCAGGTGGGGATCGTCTGGCGATGGCAGAAGCGATGGAGTGCGCACTCGGGGTGCGGTTGAGTGCCATCGGGCGCGCGGAAGTCGCAGCCGTAGACCTCGACGGACTGGCCACGCATGCCGCAGAGATCGGCGGTCTCGGTGCTGATGGGGGCGCGGCTGCGATGCTGACACGGTAGCGCTGCGACCTCATGCGGCGGGAGGTCGCTTGCGCTGTGTTGCGGCTCGTGCGGCTCATCCGGTGAGAGCGTCGCGACCGTGTAAGGTGCGTCCGCGTGCGGGCAGGTGGCGCAGGTTGAAAGCAGCGCGAGGCCCCGGCCGATCCGTGCTGCTTTGTCGCTGCGGCACATCACATACGGGCCGTGAGGGCGACCACGGTGCCGACAGTCGGGGAGCGTGTCGTTCATCATGCGGACCCCGGAAAGACTGTGACCTCGGTCGGGAGGACGCAGGGCAACGTGCCGTACTCGACCAGCTCGTATCGCGTCAGGACGACCGGTCGATAGCCGTGGTAGGACGTGATTGGCAGTCGGTATTTGGCTCGATTGGAGATCAAGAGCGAGGTGAACGGCTCTTGGTAGAAGATCACGAGCGTCACGTAGTCCGGGTCTGTGATGCCGATGTCGTAGTCGTAGCTCGCGTAGGGGCCTGCCGTGGACGATGTGGTGTAGCCCGAGAATGCCCAACGGCATCCTCCCTGTCGCGGCAGACGCGGTCTCGGCGGAACATGGAAATTGCAATCGGAAAGGAAGTCGAGGTACTGAAACGGCGGGAGCGGATTCGTGGTCTGGTTAATTGTGAAGTCGAAAAAGCAGTGGTCCGTAGTGCAGGTGATGAACGCTTTGAAACCGTTGTAGTCGTCTTCCGCTCCGACGTACCCGCGCGCGATGCTCGGCGTGGGCTGGTCGGCGGGGTAATCGAGTGCGATGTAGTCGATCAGCTCGTACCAGACACCGAGGTACGGGATCCCCGGCGTGGTGATGCGCGCGAATACGCCGAACGACACGGTATCCGGAGCCGTCCAAAAGAAGGCGGCGAACTCGATGTGATCGCTGCTGGAGATCGCGTAGTCGGCGATCGTGCTTGTGATTACTCCAGCGTCATCGATCTCGACGGCCGAATACGTCCTGGTGCCGTGGCACCACGCGATGCCGATGGAGTCCCGTAGTCCGAGCCAGACGCGCTCGGGAGCGTCAGCAGCCTCCACATCAATGTCGAGCGGGAAGGTGGAGGTCTCGCCTGAGGATCGCGACAAGTCGCCCGGGAACTGGCTCTCGTCGCGGCCTTGGCCGCAGAGTGGATTGTCGGCGATGGCTCCGGACATCACGAACGTGTTGAAATAATTCGACAGGACTGCGTTGCCGCCCTCACGACCGAAGTTGCCGAAGTAGTGTCTGATGGCGGCTTGTCCGCAGGGGGCGGGTGAGCCGCTCACCTGCGGCACGATGATCTTGACGATGGCAGCGCCGGTATCGAGATTGAGCCGCATCTCGGCACCGTCGTAGGGGGACGCACCTGAGGCGATGCTGGAGTAGTAGCAGCAGCGGCCGCTCGCGTGGTGGAAGGTGATCGTCAGCGTGCGCGAGGGACACTCGAACCGGCACACGAACGAGCCGTTGTCGATCTCGGCCCAGATGGCAGGGAGAGCGACCGTGAACTGGCCCTGCCAACAGGTCTCGACGGGCGTGAGTCGTCCGTAGAGGTGCGTCGCACTGCCGTTGTCGCGCGTCCCCACGCGGCCCTGCCCCACCGTGACTCCGGTCCCAGTCGAGTAGATCGGCGTGGCGGCGGCTCCCCCCGAGCTGCCTCCCGCGGAAGGGACGATCAGGTCGAGCGCGCCCGAGATGTGCTGGATGGTTGTATTGGCCGTGGACGGATTCCACCCGCAGTCGGTGATACAGCAGGGGCGTCCCATCAGGGGCACTCCACATCGTAAAAGGACCATTCGCCGTTGAGAAATTCGATCTTACACCAGCCCCCCGAGGTGCCTTCGCGCGAGGGGTCGCGATTGACGGCCTCGATCTCGGTGTCTGATTCGAGGAAGGTCTTGGGGAAGGCGGTTGATGATTTGTCGGGGAACCAGACCTTCATTTTGGCGGTCGTGGGCGAGGCCATGCCGTTGGTTGGGGCGTCGAGGGCTTCGGTGAGTTTTCCGATGTAGCGTTGGTCGATCTTCAAGCGGGAATGAGCGGGCGGCGTGATGCTCGTGGAGGTGCCGAGCAGTTGTTTCACTGCGCGCGCGATCTTCTCGGCGGCGCGGGGGCTGAACGTGGTGGGGGTGGGTGGGGACATGGTGTTTGGTGTCGAACTGAAAAGGCTCATCACGCGGAGCGATGATGGCTACTTTAAGGCGAAGAGAAGACCCCTCACCCTAGCCCTCTCCCGACGACCGAAGCGGCGGTGCTGTCCAGGCCGGGGCGAGGGGACAAGGCGGTGGAAGGGGACTAGGTGCGGATTTGAGCTGTGAGGGGGGAGTTGCCCCAGCGGAGTTCGTAGTTTTCGCAGGCCACAAAGCGCACATAGGCATGACCGGCGATGAGCGCGACAGAACCGGGGATGAGGCCGACGTAGTTGCCGCTTGAACCGGCGATGTAGTTGAGCGGGATGTCGAGTGCGCCGGGGACACCGAGCCACCAGCGTCCGCCCTCGGTGTAATCGACGATGCCAATCGAGTCATCGAGCGAGAACGAGTTCGCGTCGATCACAGTGATGGTGTGCGGGCCGTTCGCTTCGCGGTTGCCCTCCACTTCGTCGATGAAGACTTGCTCACCGGTGGCTCGACCGTGAGCGGCGCTGGCGATGACGATGGGGGAGGCGTTCGACGCGGCGGTGATGACTCCCTTAATCGCGGCGTCGGCGAGACTGCCAGCGAGGATGGCATCGTTGAGGGGGCTGTTGTCGCGGGTGCGTTGGAGCGACATGACTTTGAAGTCGGTGTCGTTGTCGGCGTAGATACTGGCCATGCTTCCCGGCTCCATTGTGATGTGTGCGATGTAGGTGGGTGCAAGGGTGATTTCCCCCGACACTTTGGCTTGCAGCAGGACTTCTCCGAGGATGGCACCGGCGACCGCGGCGGTTTCGCCAAGTGAACTCTCTCCGAAGGCGTTTTCACCGGGTGTCATGGTGTTGCTCCTGACGGGCGACTGCGCCGCAAGACGGCCAACGACCAGCAGCATTCATCGACACGCCAACCGAAGCCCTCGTAAGAGTTCCGACTTGAATCTTCGCAGAACCGATCCACAGCCGCTCGCACACCTGGCCATCCCGGATCGGTGTAGTCGTGAGCGAGCAGGAGGCCGTCGTGCGTCAGCAGGTTGGGTGCCAGAGCCAAGTCTCGCTCGACACCCGCTTCGGTGTGATCTCCGTCGATCAGGATCACGTCAAACAAAGCCCAGCTTTGAGCGGAGAAGCTGGCGAGGTCTCCGATCCAGAGGTGCATGTTCGGCCGCTGGTTGGTTCTCCAGTTGAACGGGCGGTGCGTGAACGCGGGGTTTGGCCATTCGGCGAAGATGTCGAGGCAGGTGATCTGCACATCGGGGCGCGCGTCGGCGATGCGGGCGGCGGTGCCGCCACTGGCCGTGCCGATCTCCAACAGACGGGATTTCGGCGGCAACAGTTCGATGATGCAAGCCAGTTCACGGCGCGTGGTACGGATCAGGCCCGCGACTCCCGGTTCGGTGTGCGGGTTGCAATCCAGTTCGACCGAGGTGGCGTTGGCGATGTACTCGGTCGCGACTTCTAGCTTCGGCCCAAGTTGCGTCCGCAGTTGGACCAGTTCCACAGCGCGGTCGCGGCGTTTCGGGTGGAACGCGGCGGCGTGGGTCTCGCTGACTTGCTCGGACCGTCCGCCGATCGCCAGTTCTCCGTGACCCCTCAAAGGGATTCCGCAATCGTGGCAGTGCTTGCGGGCTTGTGACGCGAAGGCACCCATCCCTTGATCCCACCAGCCGGGAGTGATTTGCAGGCCCGTGTCGGGATAGTCCGACTCGTGCTGATGCAGCGCGGACTGAGAGTAGGCCAGCTCGCAGAAGTAGCCTCGCAGTTGACCACGGAACACGCCGATCAACGCGGACCAACGCTGATTGACATCGCAGTTGGAAATCAATTCCCAACGATCGCTCTCGTCGGCAATCACGTCGCGCATCGCGACGAACGGCGGGCTGTGCCGTGAGTCCGTGTCGGTCCCAAGCAGTCGGGTGTTCTCGGGCCAGTCGCGCTCGAACTCGTCGCGAGCTTGCTGATCGAGATGCACATTGATGTTGCTGACGCTTGGGTTGAATGTCTCGCGCATCAACGGGCCGTGCCCCAGAGGATGGTTGCACCAGAGACCGCGTTGCGCGTAGGGGACGTGCTTCCGCATGATCCGGCAGAGTTCGGCGAACTGCGGGTGCATCGCGGGATTACCGCCGAACATCCCGATAACTCCGAAGTAACCATTCAGGGATTGCAGGGCTTCTTCAAACTGCGCGGGCGACATGAACACGGGTTTGCCTCCCAAGTTGCTCGCTTGGGTGCAGCCAAAGCAGGACTTGTCGCAGGCGCGCGTGACCATGACCTGCATGATGCCATCGCGCCAGATGCCGGGCCGCCGATCGCGTGGGGCGACCATCTTCGAGAGAGCTTCCGCTTCGTTCACGGTTGGCACCATTCTGCTTTGAGTTTCGCGATCTCAGAAAGACGGTCAGGGCAAACGGCGAAATGAGCGATCTGCGTCTGCGGGAGAGTCTCACGGAATGTCGGGTAGTAGTATTGATCGTTGAACCCCGGCCCGATGTCCTGCACCTCAACCAGCCGGTCTTGCAGAGTCGCCTGCACCCAGACTTGTTCGGCCTCATGAGCGTTCGGCAGCGGCCGTTCGGGCGGCTCCCACAAAAACGCATGGTCGCGATCGCACAGCACGACACCCGTGTTCCAAGCGCGGATCGGCTGGCTCAACGTCCGAGCAATCCATTGCGACGACATCACCTCAGGCCAGCGAGTCCGCATCCAATCCGCATTCCAATGCGGGGCGTCATCACGCATCGCGACACCGCTCGGGAACCGCGCGAACAGGTCCGGGCAAGTGTCACGCACCAAGCAATCGGCGTCGAGAAACAACGTCTGCTGGTAACGCTCGGCAATCGTCTTCAGTCGGAACTTCTCGTACAGCGGCCAGTCCTGAGTGGCGTTGTTCAGCTCCAAGAAGTCCGCGTCACAGCGCTCGGCGTAGTCCTGCATTGAGCGACGAGTCAGGTCCAGCAACGCAAGGTGCGTCTCACCCGTGGCGATTGTCACGGCCAGTCGCTTCGATCCCCGGAAACGCGGAGGCTCGACGACGGGCCGATACGGCCCGAGCGGCAGACGTGACACATCCACAGCGGCCTGTTGCTCGCGGTGTCGGCGGGGCTGTGCGGTCGAAGCGGTCACGGCGTCCTCTCCTGCTCGTCAATCATCATCCAGGCACCCGATGTCGCGTTGAAACCCGTTCCAGGGGAAGAGCCAAACGTCAATTGCGGCGACACACCTGACTCTGCTGTCGAGACACCCGCCGTCGCCAAGACGCCGTCGGCTCCGGCGAGGAAAAGCAGGACGTGACCACCGCTCACCCATCCGGCGCGATTGACGGCCTCCTGCACTTGGGCTGTCACGTCGATCGCGATCGTCGCGCCGATGTCGGCGGACGTGACCGACACGCTGGTTGTAGCCGTGGTGCGTGGTCGCCCATGTGCGTTGGCACTTTTTAGAGGTCCGGTGGCTCCAGTTGGCCAAGCGGCGTTGTCCTCAGCGGCGGCGGATACGGTTCCGACAGCGGTGCTTGACCCATTATTCGTGACGCTCGCGATTTGTAGCCGCAGACTGGCGCTGGCTATCGTTTCCCCTTGTGAGGCCGTGACCGCAAAACGGAACAACGCATCACCGTAGACGTTGGCCGAGAATAAGATTGTGCCACCAAAGACGGCGCTCGCTTCCGAGTCGAAGAAATCACCGTACGACGGACCTGCCGCGCGTCCGTAATAGCCATCATCAACTAGTGTCGCACTCGGCATGGTTACGTCCCCAGATTCAGGGACATGCCCACGCAATCAAACTTCGGCGAACCGCTCGCGTCGGTGCAGACGAAGCAGAACCAGTCGCTCTTGCCCGCTGTGGTCGTGAGCGTGGGTGCCGTGCCGCCCGGCCACTTGATCGCGCTCCACCACGTCACCGTGTGTGAGCCGGTGCCGTCTTGAGTCAGCTTGATCGCGAACATCTGTCCGACGTAGTACGAGCCGCTCGTGAGTGCCAGCGTGCGGTTGCCCGACAACGTGACTCGCTGCTTTGGCGAAACGCGCAGGTCGAACGTGACCGTCGCGCCGTCCGTGGCCGTCGTGATCCCGCGACGTGGGGCACTCGTCGAGCGGCAGACCTCTTTCCAGTTCGGGACGCTGTAAGCGTCGAGGCCCACGCAAACCAAGACTGTCAGGCTCCAGCCGTTCGATGTGGGGTCATCGACCGGGGCGAGGCCATTGTCCCACGCGATGTTGCTCCACCAGGTGGGAGTCCGATTTCCGGTCGCGTCCTGATGCCGCAGGATTGCGATCGTCTGGCCGAGGCTGGCGTTGCTGAAGGCCAGCGTGCGGTTGCCCGCGAAGGTCACTTGCCACTGGTCCGACAGGTCGAGATCAAACGTGACCGTCGCACCATCGGTCGCCGTGCGAAAGTCCTTGAACGTCGCGCCAAATTCGACCTTGTCCTCGGCCCCGGCGGCGACGGGGTGATAGGTCACGGTCGGACTCGACCGCAGCAGCTTGCCCGTTGTGCCGCTGAAAACGGGCGCGGCGTTCGCAATTGATGAGGCCGGTCCCACGACATCACCCGTCCCGCCGCTGGCCGTCGAGGCAATTGTCAGCGTGTTGGCCGCGTCGTTGTACGTCAGTGTGATGTTGGACCCGGCGACCAGCAGCCCGGCCACACGATCATCGACCTGCTCGGCGTTGAGCAGCGCGGCGATGGCGGTCGTGAGCGATTCAATCTTGTCTCTGACCGCGTTCTTCGACGGTGCAACGGCGACCACGCCGTTCCACGTCGTCGCGTCGTAGGCCACGTCGCTGATGGCGTTGGCGAGAGAATTGGCGAGCGAGGCGGGGATGGTGTTTTTGACATCCTTGCGACCGGCGCTGAAGTTGACCAACGCACCGGCGTTGGAAGACGCGAGGACTGTCGTTCGCGCGAGCGTGGTCGTGGGTCCGCTGATGAGGACGGTGCCGATCCCGACTTCCCATTGAGTCAGCGTGGGGTGTGCGATGACGTAGGCGGCGGGCTGGTTGTGACCGAAGGCGCTGAACTGCTGATAGCCGGTGAGGGGGCCGATCAGCGTGAGTGTGCCGGTGCCGGTCGTGTTGGTTTGGTTGGCTGTGCGGTCGAGGTACATTGGTTGGTCGAGGTCTAGGGTGGAGGGTTGAAAGTCAGAGGAAGAGGCGGAGGGCGGAAGGTTGTTTCTGGCCCTCAACCTTCCACCCTAGACCCTCAACCTTTCAGGAGGTGGGGAGACCGAGTTCCTCGAACTCGGTTTCGCGGAGGGTCTTGAAATCGAGGTCGATGGCGTCGTCGGGGAGGTCCTCGGTGGGGACCTGCTTGCCGTCCTCGTCGAGTGGGACGGGGTCGGTGACGGGGTTGTCGTTATCGTCGGTGCAGGGGACATACTTGGTGGCGTCTGGTCCTCCGGCGGGATCATCGGCGATTTGGTAGAGACCGAGGTTGGCGATCTTGGGTTGCCAACCTTTCGGGTTGTAGGCGAGTTCGTAGACGTACTTCCAGAACTTGATTTTGTTGCGGAACTGGCGGGTGCAACTGATGCGGCGGATTTTGACTTCTCCCGGTTCGGCACCGCTCCAAGCGTTCTTGTTCACCGCGCCTCGATAGAGCCGGTCGCGGGTCGAGTTCCGCGTGGCCTCGTTGCGCGTGATCGTCAGGACTTCGATGTGGAGTTCTTCTTCGACTCCCAGCAGCACGTCATTGGCTGTGTTGACGATCAACACGTCGTCCAAATCGCGGTTCATCGGGAAGAGGATGGATTCCCCGTCGCAACTGATTTCGACGGGATCATCAAGCGGGTTTTCGCGTTCGCGGTCCTCTTGGTC
>JAYTQJ010000298.1:0-4372 GCA_043746775.1 Schlesneria sp. | reverse complement strand
CCATTGACCTTGGGATAGTCCTTCCCCAGCTCCTTCTTTGCCGCGATCTCGTAGTTGTCCGAGAGATATCGCAGGAAGAGGAACGACAGCATGTAGTCTCGGAAGTCGTCCGCGTTCATCGCCCCGCGCAGTTGGTCGGCGATGCCCCAGAGGGTCTGGCCCAGTTTCTTTTGGTCTTGGTCGTTCATTCGGGAAATTCAGCTTTGGTTGAGGTGTGTCAGCAGGCTCCACGCGACAGACCGGCGAACTACCGAGGATTCCTCGGCTGTTCGTATCCGCCGCAGCTTGATTTGAACTGTCAAGGATACCTTGACAGTTGCCGCTGGGATCATGCCCTGGACCACATCAGAATAGAGAATCAGGTCGTTCATTCTTCGGGTGGTGGTTTCGGCAAACGGCCAGCGTGCTTTTCCAGCTTCTTCTCATCGGCTTTGACGCGACGCTCCAGTTTCTTGATGTCTTCCTCGGGCGGCAGAGCTTCCGGTTTGATGCCGCGTTCGCCAAGCATTTGGCGGACGCTGGTATTGTTCTGCACATGCTCGCGGGTGATGGCTGGCTCCCCTTGGAGTTCGGCCTGCTGCACGTTGTGGTTGGTCATTTCAGTGGCGAGGTTCTTCGCGGCGATGGTCAGCGTGGGGAGAAAGTCCGCCAGCGGCCTCGTCTGGGTGATGCCAAACTTGTCCTTCATGGCCTGCGTGGTGTGACCGCCGAAGAGGGCGGCATCGCCCTTGGAGCGGATGCGGCCAAATCCGGCATCGTCCACTCCCCGCTCGAAGATGTTGTCGGACAGAGCCTTCTCTGAGGCTCGCAGCTTCTCGCGGGCCTCCAACCGGCCCATGAGCTTCATCCTCTCTTCGATCAGCTCTTGTTTCCGGGTTTGGACGGCGAAATAGCTCTGGGCAAAGGCGATCGGCTCCTTCCTCGGATCGCCGTTCTGGGCGATCAGGTAGCACGCATAGCGCGTGAGCATGAAATCTTCAATTTCACGCTGCCCGCCCTTCCCAATGGCGATCATTTTCGTGACGCCACGAAAATGATGCCCGACCTCGTAACCGGTGGTTTTGCAGGACTCGATGGCGCGCTGGATGGCGGTGAGGAAGTTTTCCCAGCGGGCGTAGCCGAGCGGTTCCTGCAAATCGCGGGCAAACCAGAATTCCACTTCGGGCGCGTCGGCGTGACTCTGGGCCAGCGCATCGAACTGGCTTTGCATTTGGATGATGAGTTCTTTGTTCATAAATCAGTGACCGCCTCCGGGGATGGGAAGAGCTGCTGCATCAGCCCGCGCTTGTGGGTCTTGAGGGCGTCGAGCTTTTGGGTTTGCGCGGCGATGAGGTCGTCGAGGCTGGTGAGGCAGTCGGCGATGCGTTGTTGTTCGGGAAGCGTCGGTGGAAGAGGAATCGCGAACGATCTTATTTGTGCAAAGTTCAACCCCTGCCGGTTTCCGCCCGCTTGAAAACTGTCGATCTGCTTTTGACCGCGTTGGCCGATGAGAAACTGACTCAGAAACAAGGGATTCAATTCATCGGGTTTAGTGCGGATGATGCAGACGTGCTGGTTCACGTTCCGTCGCGCGCGAGGGAATCAATGTTCGGCGTGCGCGAAA
This sequence comes from Schlesneria sp., assembly GCA_043746775.1. GTDB lineage: Bacteria > Planctomycetota > Planctomycetia > Planctomycetales > Planctomycetaceae > Schlesneria. Next base: position 2,769 of record JAYTQJ010000298.1, on the reverse strand, counting down.
ACGGGTGCCCATAGCAATGCAGGTCGCCGCCGCCGAGATCATCGGCCAAGAGGAACACGATGTTGGGCTGCTGACCGGCCTTGTCGGCCGCGAAGGCATTGCCGGCCAGGAGCAGCAAGGACAAGGCGGCGAGACGGAGGGGGGTTGAGTGCATAGTCATGCCTATTCAATGGGGGAGTTCGTGATTGCATCGATTTCACTTCTTCCGTTCGTACTGAAAGTCCAACGTCCCTTCGGCGAGCGTGATGCCTTTGATGGCTTCAAGCAGTCCGGCTCGATTGGCTTGATCGGGGGCCAGCTTGGGGTCGGCGGACAAGGCGAAGACGGTGATATGATACTCCTTCACGCCGGGGCCTTTGGAACACATCGAGTCGTACTCGGCCCGGCGTTTGTCGTTGAGGCCCAGCTTGCCGACTCCTTTGCCATTCTTCTCAAGCTTCGTGACGTTGGCCGGGATGTTGTAGATGAGCCAATACGACTTCTCTTGATCCGGGGCCGTGTGCCATAGACTGACGGCAAACGACTTTGTTCCCTTCGGAGCGTCCTTCCATTCGACCGCAGGAGTTTGGCTTGCTCCGTCGCAAGTGCAGTCGATCGAGATGGACCCTTTCGCATCGACCGAAGAACTAGACACCGCCAGTTGCGGAAGATTACTGCGCGGCTTCGATGAGTCTTCGCGAGTGGTGCTTGTTGTCGGCCGGTCGTCATTGCGCGGCGGACGCTTCTCGTCGCGCGGAGGCGGGTTGTCCCCCTTGCGCGGCGGAGGAGGCTGACCTTTCTTCCCGCCACCGCCACCTGGACCGCGGCGCTTGGCCGAGTACGTTTCGTTGGTGGTCTTGCCGCTGGTGTCGTTGAAGGAAAAGTTGGCGGAGCCATCGGCGGCGAGCGTGTAGCTGACCGTCCCCTTCTTCCCCTTCACGTCGTAGGTCAGGACGTAGCTGCCGGGTTTTGTCTCTTTGAAGTCGGTGATCTTGGCGTCGCGCATCGGCGGCAATGACGGGCGCAGCGGTTCGGCTCGTGGTTGCGGATCGACTTGGCCGTCGCGTTCGACGACCTCGCCGTAGAAGCCGCCGTTGAGATACGGGTATTTCTTGGTCGCGTGATAGTGGTAGTTGCCGTTCTTGTCTTTGTGCCCGTTGAGTGCATCCAGCAAGACGACTGGCGAACCGTCTGGCTCGTCGTAGCCGTAGATCGGATAGCCATCGAGCGCGTATGCGATCGGCAAGCCCTTGCCGATGGTCTTCTCCAGATGCACCGGGGCGATGTGATAGTGATAGTCGTCGGCTCGACCGCAGTGCCCGCCGAACTCGTCGAGTTCGCCGAAGAGGAAAGCGTCATCACCGCGATTGTTGAGCGGGTTGAAGATCGGGATTCCGTTCGCCGCCAGCGCGATGGCTCCGCGCAGGAAGTGGCCTTTCGCCGACTGCGGATTCTTCGCTGGCACCGGATGCAGCGGGATCTGCCACGAGTTCTCGCCGAAGTATTTCTGAGGCAACGGCACTTGTTGCTGCCAAGCGGTGATGCCGACCATCATCCGGTGATCGGGAATGCCGTTCGATTCGACGTAGAGGAAGCGGTCGTCCCAGCGAGTATTGATCGCCTTGAGTTTGACGAACGCGGCGAACGCCTTGGCCATCTCCGGCACGTTGTCAGTACCAACTCGCGACTGCGTCTGATCAAGCTGAGCGAGTAGCAGCGGGAGTTCCACGACGATCTGCTCGTCGGATTCGTTTTCGTCGGCTGCCACGTCCGGAATGGAGTCCACAACCTGCGGAGACTTCGGTGTCGGCTTGCGATGCGAATGACCGGGATGCGCGATGGCCAGTGAACTTGCACAAAGTGAGACCAGCATCGCGAAAAGATTCATTGTGATTCGAGACATACGGAACTCCTGTTTTATGGACTGCGGCAGCCTGCTGCCGCTTTCGGTGTCAGGCAGCCTTGCTGCCGGGAGTGGGGCCGGATCATGAAACAGGTCGTCCAACAGCAGGCTGTTGGACGGAAAGCGGCAGCAGGCTGCCGCAGTCCAAGAATTATTTCTTCGGCTTCTTGGGCGGTCCATCGGGCACGACGTTGTTGAGGTTCGAGTAATCGACACGCGGCTTGCCATCGGGAGACGACTTCACGAGGTGGCGGAACAGGACCGTGTTGTCGAGGTCGAGGTCGTCGGTCCAAATGAATTTCGCCCCTTTGAAGTCATGCTCGAAGAACGGCTGCTTGGGGCCGACTTGCTCTTCCGTGTATTCCTTGGCCTGGCCCCACGAGCTGTCGTCGAAATCGACCGCGTACCAGTTCTCCGGGATGGGGATGTTCTCAACGCGCGGGTTCTTGCTGTCGCGGTCGATCGGTCCCCATGAGAACTTCTTCGCCTTCCAACTCGCATTCGTGACCGTGCCGTCGCCGAACTTCAGAATGAAGCCGGCGTCGCCGATGTTCGTGTTGGCGTACTCCATGCCGGTCTTTGGATCGGCGTTGTCCTTCGCCATGACGGCGATCGTCATCGGATAACTCGGCAGGATGTCCAATGAGATGACGTTGTGCGGAATGAACTTGATCGAATCGACCGCCACCAGCTCGCCGTTGATGTAGAGCATGAACCAGTTGTCGGCATACATGTTGGCTTTGACCGTATCGGCCATCGACGGCTTCTTGATCTTGCCGGGAGCACCGGGCGGCGGCGGTCGATCACCGGGCTTCTGAGCCCAGGCGAACAACGCGGCTCCCGAATGGACCGCGAGCACCGCAGCAATTTGAAATGTGCGTTTCATG
>JAYTQJ010000297.1:0-10130 GCA_043746775.1 Schlesneria sp. | reverse complement strand
TCCCGGTTCTCGGATAGCCTCTTAGCCGAATCGCACGTCTCGGCTGGCTCGACTTTCAACGTCACGTCAAACGTTTCGTCCGCAGACGATGACGCACTCCCCACCACCAAGATCAACTCCTGCGGGCCTGGCACGGCCAACGGAAGGCACTCTCGATGATGCCAGCCGTGTGGGCCGCTCGCACTCGAGATTGATGCTTGATATGTCGTCGAAGCCTGTCGCGTTAGCGAATCCGCGTTGGCAAATCCCTTCGTTTGCTCGACAGACGGGAATGGTGGACTCGGCGCGCAGAGAGTGGCCGATCGAACCGAATCGAATGGGCCGTGAGTCCATTCCGAAACTTGCTGCGGAGCAAGTTGATGTTGCGGAACGCTCGACTCCGCCAGCGTGATCGACCGCGAGCGCTGCCACATCAAACCGACCTCGGCCAGTACTGCGAGGCTGGCAGCGGTCCACCAAAGCTGGATCGCGAAGCGCCGCCGATGAGGATTGAATCTGGGCACGCCGAAGTACTCGCATCGCTCGACTGTTCCGCCACTCGCAGCCGAAAAGAGATGTCTCCCAACTGCACATCCCACTTGATCGGATCGTCGCAGTTGGAGAATTCATCACAATCGGATTTGTTGCGGCAACTCGTGCGACAAACATCGGACGAATAAGCCGGTGGATCGTGTGGCGCGAGTCGTGACGAGGATCGGAGTCACACGCATTGGAACGTCGCAATCGAATCGCGATCAGTCTCGTCTGGGAGTGAACCGATGCACTGACCGTCTCGAAGTTTCGTGGAAGGGCTGCGCCTGTTTACGAAGCACAGACTTGCCCGAACCAAGTGGACTGGTCTCCCTTGGCGACAGACTCTCGGTGCAAGAGGTTGTCGAATTCCGGACCTAGCGGCAGAATTTGCTTCAGGCGGTGTCTGAGCGGACGGTAGAATCCGGCCCACTCGGATGACTCACTCGAATTTCCAAACGGTCAAGCGAACACTCGTTCGCCGAACCAGTGTTCTCGCCTACCCATCGTGATGCGAGGTAATGCGGCATGTTGAAACTATTTTCAAAGCGTTGTGTTGTGGTGCCGGCCTTGGCCGCCGTGTGTTGGGGGACCGCAGGGTTTGCGGACCTCACATTGATGGGGGCGGAGGTTTCCGCACCGGCGCGAGTGCTGAAGCACACCGCTGCCAGCGGCCAGTCCTTTTCTGCGGTCGTACTGAAGGTCAGCGAGTTGCCTCAGGGCGTGGTCGCTCGCGACCATGTGATACTGATCGACACCTCGGCCAGCCAAGTGGGTGCTCACCGCCAGCAAGGGTTTGCGGTATTGAACGCACTGCTTCAGTCGCTGCCAGAATCGGATCGCGTCCGCTTGTTCGCGGTCGATGTTCAGGCTGAGGCTCTCGATGACGGCTTCCATGCTCCACGCAGTGGTGAAATGAAAGCGAGTTTGGAGGCACTCCAAGCGAGAGTGCCGCTCGGTGCCACGAACCTGCGGGCCGTTCTTGAAACCGCGCTCGAGTCCGCTCAGGCGGATCGACCGACCAACATCACTTACATCGGCGATGGGATGAGTACCGCCGATCTGATCGAAGCTCCGGAATTGCGGACGCTGCTGACCAGCCTGCGTCAGCGACAAGTCCCCGTGAACAGTTTCGGTGTGGGACCACAACTCAACCTGCACCTGCTCGGAATTCTGGCCCATCAAACGGGTGGCTTAGTGACGTTCGACACGACCGTGGAGACGAAGAAGTCTCCGGCCGAGTTGGCTCTCGAACGTGGCCGCGCCTTGGCGCTGGCCTTGCAGTCGCCCGTGTTCTTCCCGACGCAAATGACCGTCTCGCCCGACTCAGCCACGTTGCTTCCCGGTATTCCGCTGCCCATGCGCACCGACCGCGAAACCATCTATCTGACGAGCAAGGCTCTCCCCGCGAATGCGCGTGTGGTCCTCACGTCGGCTGCGGGTGACACGGCTTCCTTGGAATGGAAGATGGCCGCGCCGCTCGAACAACCTGCGGTCGCGTTTCTCCCCGACTTTGCGCGACGCTTGGAGCAAGACGGTGGGTTGAGCAACTCGCTCGCGGGGTTGTCGCTGATGAATCAGGCTCAGGATGACTTTGCCCAAGGTGTGGCTCGACTCGTCGATCAAGGTCACGCGGCTTTGGAACGTGGCGATGTTCGACAGGCGGCTCATCTCGCCGGGCAGGTCGCTCAGATCGATCCCTCAAACAAGCAGGTCGCATCGCTGAACAAAGTCATCAACCGACTCGGCGTTCGACAGGTGAGTGCGGTGAATCAGGATGCCGCTGTTAATGATGCGGCTCCCGCCGAACCGACTGCGGATCTGGAAGCCAAGTCCAGCCCGAACCCCAACGCCAGTTTGGTCGATGATCAAGTTCAAGCCACGGCGGTGATGACGCAGAAGCTGCGGAACCAAGTCAGCAGTGCGATTGAACAGGCACGCCGTTCAGACGATGCCGATGCGGGCCTCGGTCAATTAAAGCAAGTGCTGGACGCCGTGAAGTCGGCCATCGACATTGCTCCCGAAGATCGCCTGCGGTTGCAGAAGCAATTGGAAGGGGAAATTCAACAGCAGGGCAACGCGAAGGAAGTCTCTCAACAAAAACGCATTCAGTCTCTCGAACGCCGGGCACAACTCGAATCGACGCAGCGGCTCGCCGAGCAGTTGATGCTCGACGAAGAGCGGCTGGAAAACCTGATCGACCGCGTGCGGGCCTTGATGCTGGACGGTAAGCACGGTCGCGATGAAGCCTACGGTGAAGCCCAAGAAGTGGCAGACTTCGCGATCAACTTGCGTCCCGGCGAAAGCACCTCGGCCGCAGCCCGGTTCAACGCCGAGGCGGCTCAGCAACTGTTGCGATCCTACCGTTTGCGTGCCAAACGAGCCGACCAGTTCCTCGAAACACTGCATCAAGTGGAGCTGTCGCACATCCCCTTCCCAGACGAGCCACCGATCCGGTTCCCGGCTGCCACAGTTTGGAAGTCGTTGTCGGAACGACGCCGCAAATGGGCGACTGTCGATCTGAAGAAAGACAGCCCCAACGAACAGCGGATCCGAACCGCACTGACCGAGACGACCGAAGTCGCCTTTACGGACACTCCACTGGAAGAGGCGATCAAGTACCTCGAAGACCTGCACTCGATCGAGATTTGGCTCGACAAGGAAACGCTGACGGCGGACGGCATCAACACCGATTCTCCGGTGAACTTGTCGATGTCTGGTGTCTCGTTGCGGAGTGCCCTCCGGCTGATGTTGGAGCCACTGGCACTGACCTATGTCATTGAAGATGAAGTGATGAAGATCACGACGCTCGTCAAAGCCGATGAGAAAATGTCCACACGCGTTTATCCCGTCGCGGACCTCGTGGTACCGATCATCCAATTGGGTGGTGGTCAACAGGGTGGCCAACAAGGCGGCCAGCAGGGTGGCCAACAAGGTGGCCAGCAGGGTGGTGGCGGTGGATTTGGTGGTGGCGGCGGCGGCGGTGGATTCGGAAACGTCCCACCCGAACAGTTGCCTCCGAAGAAGAATGCCCCGCAGATTAAGGCTGGCCAGCAAGGCCCGAAGCTGGATAACCGCGCCATTGAAGCGATGAAAAAAAAACGAGTCTCGTGATCCCCGGCCGATCCGCGAAAGGGTTCCAGCCGAAGAAGAGCATCGTTGAACTGAAGACGAAGCGGGGGGAGTCGATTGCGACTCCTTCCGCTTCGTTTGTTTTGAGTCCTCGATTCACGCATCCCACAGTTCTTTGTGCTGGCCCCAAAGTCGGAACGAAGGAGAGCCGTGAAACACCCGCTGAGCGAGCCAAGCGGTGGCGTGAGCGGTTCGCAGCGGATGCCGATACTCCCGAAGCCATCCGCCAAACCGTGGACGATTTGATCGCTCACCGGCAGTACGAGGAAGTGATCGCCTGCCTCGAACAGGCCATCATTCAGGCCAAGATGCAGCCGTGGATGTACCAGGTCTTGGCATTGGCCATGGAAGCCGCCGGACGACCCAAGACACAAATCGAGCGGGTGCTGTTGTCGAGCCAAGATGTGATCTCACTCGATGCCACGTCGATGATGGTCCTTGCGGCGTATCTCACGAAGTTTGAGCGGTATGAACGGGCGATCGAACTGTACCGGCAGGCGGCTCACCTTGAACCGCATCGCCCCGAACCGTTCTTGCAGGCACTCGCACTGGCGCGACGCACGGGCAACGCCGAAGCCATCGCTTGGGCGGCTCCGGAAGTGCGAGCTTACGCTTGGGGCAGCGATCGTGCGGCGCTCAGTCGCGAGGCGGAGCAGGCTGCCGCGGATGCCATCCCACAATTGACGAAGGCGGGCCAGATCGCCAAGGCTCTCGAACTCCAAGAGGGGATGCGAACCGCTCGGGAACTCGATCTCCACATCCGCCTTGATTGGAGCGGACAGGGCGATCTCGACCTGTTTGTCGTTGAACCAACCGGCACGACCTGTTCGCGCGAGAAGCCGTACACCAAAGCCGGGGGCATCTTCGTTCACGATGGCTCGGGGCCGAATCAAGCCCGGTGCTACGACGAGTATGTTTGCCCGCGAGCAATGTCCGGCGAGTACGTGATTCGCGTACGTCATGTGCTGGGCGACATCGTGGGCAAACGAGCACAACTGACGATCACACGCGGCAAGGACGCGCCCCACGAACAGTCTGAAACTCAGACGGTCATTCTGGGGCGAGTCGATCAAACGGTGCGTATCTCACTGACGAAGGGCCGTCGCACCGATGCCACTGCTCCCGCACAGACCCCGCCCAAAAAGGCTGTTGGACGCAGCACAGCAGGAACAACGGTGCTGTCGCAACTCGGCAACAATCCCGGCGGACAGATCGGAGGAGGAGCAGGTGGCGGCGCGGGAGGCATCGGCAACGTGGGGTTTCAGCCGGTCGTGTCGCTCATCAGCGAAGGTGTTTCCCTGACAGCCATGGCGGCGGTCTCGGGAGACCGCCGCTACGTCCGCATCTCCGCATCGCCCGTCTTCTCGAACATCACCGATGTCTTCACGTTCAGCTTCGTCACATCGGGCGGAGGTGCGGGCAACGGTCGGTGATGCCGCTCTCGTTTCCAAGGCCATCGCCGTTTTCAGAGTAGACGCGCCCGCCAAAAGTAGCCTTCATCGCTCCGCGTGAAGAAAGCCGAGCGCGGAATGACGCTGTTTCCCGCGTCTCCCGCTAGCTGGTGACTCGGCTGACTTCACGCGGAGCGATGAAGGCTACTTTCGGCGGTCACGTCCTCTTCGGGATTTCAGCCCCAAAGGGGCGATGCTATGCCAGCCCAGGCAACGCCCGAGGTTGGTAACGAGTGGAGTACCTTTGAGCCGCGAAGCGGAGGCAGGGGTGGACACGCCCGCTTCTGCCGTCGCTTTGCGACTCTCGCACTTGCCACCAATTCAGCGATCCGGTGTCGCGGGCGAGACTTCCACTTCGTAGCGCAGCCGGATCGTTTCGTTCTCCGTCCGGATGTCGAGTTGCTCGCGGTGGGCGGACGGGTGCAAGACGAAGTAAGGCTGCATGCGCGGTTCGGTTCGGTTCGTCACTTCGCGACCGGTGCGCTTGTCGATCACTTTCAACCGGCCTTCGCTTCCCTTGGGTGACAGGCCATCGAACAGCGGCTGTCGCCACATCTGCACGAACACCGGCGCGAAACGTGACACCGCCAGCGGGAGCGGTTCGTTTTCGATGGTCTGTTGCCAGGCGATCGACTTCGTGGCGCGATCGACCGCGATCCACGGACCATTGAGGAACGGCACCCGCTTCCCACCCCACGGTTGTTCCGCTTGAAACAACGCCCGCCGATCCACCGGCCCCGAGAACGCCACGTACCAGCGTCCGTCATCGCGATGGCAGACGATCCGTTCAAGCTTCAGCGGGACTCTCACCGCGAGTGGCTCACCCAGCGGTGAGCCTGATCGGGCGGAGATCAGATGCAGCACGCCCCGCGGCTCGATCACTCCCAGCGTGTCGCTATCGAGTACGAACGGAACGGACTTCGACGCGAACCGCTTCGACCAGACCAGCGACTCGTCGCGCGGTCCGTTGAGCGTTGCGCCGCTCGCATCGCGCAGTTCGACTCGCACGTCCAACACGCTCTTCGTCGTCAGCCAAGTCCTCCCGTCGCGCTGCATCAGCACGTCGTCGGGAATAGCGTCCCACGGTTGCGTCCCCAGCGTGCGGCCATCGACGGCGCTGAGGACCGTCAACGATCGCTCAGCCTCGCGCCACAGGTAGACGCGGTCTTCGTCACCGAATGTGAGGAACTGCGGTTGCAGATCGCGCCGCTCCCACAACCGCTTGCCCGTTTGAGTGTCGATCGCCACGAGCCTGCCGTTCGATTGATAACACAAGTAATCGGGTCGCACCGGCCCGACGCGACCGAGTACCCGACCAAAGGCGTCGGTCAATCGAATGGACTCGTGCCGCACTCCCACCCGCGCGTAGATCGGCTCTTCGCTGAATGACGGAGACAGGCCGAGTGCCGTGTCAATCTGCCAAACGATGCTGGCGTGAGGTTCCCCCTTTTCGTCCAGCGGCGCGATGCCGAACAGTTCGGTCCCGACGCGCAGCACGAGCAGTCGCCCGACGCCCCAGCCTTCGTACTGATCCTGCGTCGCGAAACTCGACCGCAACGCCGGACGCGGACCGCCCAGCGTGACCTTCCATTTTCCCGCATGTCCATCACCGGCAAAACGGACGATCTGAGCCTGCCGGTCAATCGAGACATCGAGTCGATCGAGCAGGCTGCCGGGCACGGCCTCGACACCGACCGGCAAGCAGTGAACTTCGTCGTCAATGGGAGTCTTCAGTCCCCCTTCCATCACCGGAATGACATTGGGCCACGGATCGGCCAAGGGAGCGAGCCACCGCGCGCGACGTTCATTTTGCGCAGGATCGTTGTCCGGTCGGATCGCGGAGGCCGGACCCGGATCGAACGGATCGCCGGGATGTTCAACCAGCAGACGACGCTCGATCGCGTCCGCCTCCGCCGACCAGCCCGATCTCGCGAACAGCTCCGCCAACTGCGTGGCCGCGCGCCGGGCCAGTGGCTCATCACGAGACTGCATCACGGTGAGTAGCGCCGGCTCGGTCTTCTTGAGTGTCCGCGCGAACCGCACAGCCGTCGCTTCCGTCAGCAGCGTTCGCCGTCCCCATGCCAGCGGCAACAGACGGTCGATCAAGCGCTGAACGGCAAACGGATCGGAACTTTTTCGCGCCCCCTTCAGCCGCGCATCGAGGAGTTGTTCGAGCGGCTGGTCGTGCTGGTCCAATTGTGCTTTGGCCAGTGTTCGTTCGATCGCACCGACGAACACCCGATCGCGCCGCACGAACCGCGTCGCAGCGCTGTCGGCGGGCCACTCACCGACCGATCGCCGCGCGGTAGCATCGAGCAAGTCGATGCCATCCAAAAACGCAGTCACAGCTCCCACCAGATCGTCGTCCCTTGCAGCCGCTTCACCGACAGCGAGCAGCACCACGAGTCGGTCGTCGGCCGAGTCGCTCAGCTCCAACAGCTCACTCCCCAGCGCAGCGCGAGCGGTTCCCGCGAAGTCCGGCTTTTCGGAAAGCCGGACTTCTCCCGTTCGCAACAGCGCAAGCAACGCCTCGCGCCGCAGCGTCTTCACCGCCGCCGTTTCGATGTTCAGCAACCGGCCGCGCGCCGCACTCGGTTGACCGGCGTGCAGGTCGAGTCGCGCGAGTTCCAACGCCGCCGATTCGTCGCGCGGATCGGCACTCCACTTCGCCAAGGTTGTCTCGTGTGAGACGGCCAACCACGGCAGCTTTACCAGCGACAGGGCGGTCTGCGAAACCCAACCTCCGTCGCAGGGAATGAGCGTTCCCAACAGAGGCTCCGCACTGGCTTGGTTCACACGCATTGAACCGTCCCGCCCATCAATCACGACCGCGCTCCCCGCGCGGCGCGGCTGAAAAATCATCCCCCCGAAGATCGTCCCGCGACCGGAGACCTCGCCCGTCTCACACCGCCAAGTCACCGCCCCGGTTCGCAGATCGTGAGTGCGCACTGCCATCGGTTCGACCACGATGGCCTGCCCGGCGCAAAGTCCTGCCAGATGAATTCCTCCACCGCGCGGCACGCTCCAGATCACGCGGCCACGCTCCGCGTCGATCCCATGCAGCGCATCGGACTCGGGCGACGCGAGTACCGCCATGCGCCGCTCGCTCTCGACGAGACACGCCACCTCGCGCCATTCGTTCCACCACGCATCGACCACCGCTCCGGTCCCCACACCGTTCACGGGACGCGGCGATTGTTCGAGCTGAGTCACCGGATAACGAGCCGCCCACGCGATGCCGCGCGTGACGGGATCGACCGCGATCAACGCACCGCTCGCGGTGGGACAGAGCAGCCGTCCCTCGACCAACGACACCGGCCGCGCGATGCGGCGTTGTGCCGTCGCATCGGCCAAGTGCGGCGGTAGCACACCGAGGCTCATCGACCAACGCAAATGACCAGACTCCGTGTCGATCGCCAGCAGTTTCAGTTCGTCCCCGCGCCGCGCGATGCCAAACCACAGATCGTCCACGGCCAGCGGTGGGCCGAGAAACCGCAGGCCCCCGTAAACGTCGGCCGGTCCCGTCGGCTTGCCGCCGATCTGCCAACACAACTCGCCCGTCGTGACCTCAAACGCGACGAGCCGATTCCAATGCGACTCTCTCGACGATGTCGAATTGTCCGGCGGGCCGTTCGCGACGCCGGGACCGTTCAACAAGGCCGTGCGGTTCGGCGACGTGAGCTTCCGATCCGGTTCCATCACACCCACCACGATCCGACCGTCCGTGGCGAGCGACCCGAAGCTCGAATCAGCCTCGGTGCGTCGATACCACGCCGCCGCCGCGACCTGATTCGGTGCGGAGACGTTGTCGATCATCGCCGATCGTTCGCCCAAGTTCGCGTACTCAGCGTGCGGCTTCGTCCAGAGGATCGCCCCCGAGTCGAGATCGAATGCGACGAGTTGCTCCAGCGTCCGCGCGACGACGACCGATCCCACGACCAAAGGTCGGACCGCCCACGACGACACCACGCCGTGACCGCGCGCGGTTTGCTGTGCGTCAGACATCGCATTCGTCAACTCGGCGGGAAGCGGCGTGAGTCGCGACCACCGCGCGTGCGGAGCCGGGGCGAAGTCGATGCCGGACAGCGGTCGCCCCGATTTCAACAATGGCAGCGTGTTCGCCTGACGTGTGGCTTCGGTCAGAAACTGCTGTCGTGCGATCAGCCACGCGCGCGGAACGACACTGCGACCGGAGATCGCGACGGCCGGACTCAGCTCCGCGCGGAGCGCCGCAGCACACTCACGAACGGCCTCATCCAATCGGTTCGCTGCGCCGAGGCATTCAATCTGCGTCATCCTCGCGGCCGTGCGCTGCGCGGTCGTCGCGCGAACATGCGATGCGACGCGACTCCACGCCGCCGCCGCCGATTCGTACTGACCGAGATCACGCTGTACCGCCGCCAGTCGTCGCAACGCCTCCAACCCCGACCGCGAATACCGGTGACGAACGGCCAACGCCGCGATCTCGTCGCGCGCGTCACCCGTTTTCGCGACCGTCCAAGCGTCGAGCGCGATCCGATCCAGATCGGTTTCCAATTGCGACCGTGTCTCGTCCGTCAGCCGCCTCGACAACTTCCACGCTTCGTCGCGCGCGAGGACAAGACTGGAGTTCATCACGACGAACGAGTCTTCGTCCGCGTTGAGGACTCGCACTAAGAAGGCCGCCGCTGCCGCCGACTCGCGCCGTTCCAAGTGACCTCGCGCCGCGACCAGCCACTGCTCCGCTTGCCGATCCTCCGCGAGTCGCAAGCCTCCCAACCGACTCGCGTCCGCCGGAGTCTCGTCACGCACAGCCGCTCCCGGCTCCACCCCACGCAATTCCGGCAACCTCACTCCGGCGGTGGCTACGAAAACCCACAGTCCCACCCACGCGAGCCGTATCGTTCCCGCTTTTTGCCAGCCTAGACGCTTCATCAACGACCCACACTTCCCGCTTAGGGGCTGTGCATTTTCAACTTCCGAGAGTTGCTGCCGAACGGACGATCAGGGGTCAGGTGGTTCAAAGTTCATTTTTCGCTGCGAAAAATGAACTTTGAA
>JAYTQJ010000296.1:0-24284 GCA_043746775.1 Schlesneria sp. | reverse complement strand
TGAGGCATCTGAGTGGGGCGGCGTAAGCCCCCTGGTTCTTGGGCGTAAGCCCGTTTGCGACGAACCAGGGGGCTTACGCCACCCCGCTCAGAGACCTCTCTCTTTGGACCGCGAGGAGTATAAAACCGAAGTCTGATTCTGTTTTCCACCGGGAGAATTGTCGTGATCTTTGATGCCAGCAGGCGACTCAAACGCCGGATGGAAGCCGCTCAAGGTTTCTTGATGCTCGACTTGGCCGACCAAGCGCTGCGGGAACTCGACGAGATCGACGAGGCGGGCGAGCACGCGTTCCAGTTTCACCTGCTGCGGGGCGAGGCCCTTCGCGCCAAGGCCGAACACCGGCGGGCGCTCGATCAGTTTCTCATGGCTCACGCCATCGTTCCCACGGACCTGAGCGCCCTGATGGGGATGGCGTGGTGCTACAAGCGAGTCGATCGTCTCGACCAATCGATCGACACCCTGCGACTGGCTTACGAGTCTCACGCGGAAGTCCCCGTCGTGCTGTACAACCTCGCCTGTTACTACTCGCTGGCGGGCGACAAAGAACAGGCACTTTCGTGGTTGGGGCGTGCTCTCAGGATGGACCGGAACTTCCTCAAGCTCGTCCCGCATGAGACCGACTTCGCTCCGTTGCGCGATGATCCCGACTTCGCACATCTGCTGGAATTAACCGAGTAAAGACGCCACCGCCCCCGAGCAGGTGAGCGGGACTCGCCCCCCGATACTCAAGGATCAGGGTACAGAAATGCTGGCTCAGTTTTCGGACAACTTCGCCGGTCTGACTAATCAGGAATCGGGCGCGATGTGGTGGATTTCTGCTGCGTTGGGAATGCAGGTCACGACGCTGCTGTACACGGCCTTTTGGGTCTGGATGGTCTGGCACTGCTTAAAGACCGAACCCGATCGGATGCTGTGGTTGTGGGTGCTGTTCGTCGTGCAGGGCGTCGGTCCGGTGCTGTACTTCGTGCTGCGTTATCTTCCCTACACCGAGTTTCGTCCCCCTTCGTTTTTCAGACGCTGGACGCGTGGTGCGGAACTCGCGCGGCTCGAAACGGCGGCACTGCGGATCGGCAATCCACATCAATTCATTCAGTGGGGCGACGCGCTGCGCGATGTCGGTCGTTACGAGTCGGCAGCGGCGGCCTACGGCAATGCCCTGAAGAAAGAGGCCCTCAACCTGCAAGCACTCTGGGGCGCGGCCCAAGTTGCAGCAATTCAAAAGCAACACGAACAGACTCGCGATTGGACCCGGCAGATATTGGAGAAGGATCCGCAGTACAAGTTTGGCGACGTGTCACTCGCGCATGGCAAAGCTCTCGTGGAGTTGGCCGAAACGGTCGCGGCGACCGATCATTTTGAGCAGCATGTCAAACGCTGGCGACAACCCGAGGCGGTCTGGTTACTGGCCAAACTGCTCGCGGGGCAAGGCCATTCGCAACCGGCGCGCGACCACCTGCAAGCACTCCTGCACGACATCAACGGCAGTCCCACCGCCATCGCCCGCAAGCACGGTCGCTGGAAGAGCAGAGCGAAACAGTTGCTCCGAACTCTGCCTCAATGAGTTGGCGGCTTGAAAGCCGTAGGGTAAGCGTCTCGCCTGCCCATGATTGCCGCTTAGATCAGCGGGCAAGCGAGACGCTTACCCTACGGGTGTGGAGAAATCGGAGCGAATCACTCGGACGTGCGCGGGGCGTTCGGAGTGGCAGGCCGATTCTGATTGCCGCGACGACCGGGACGTTGCTGTCCGCGCGGTGGGCCATTGAAGGCTCCTTCGTCGATCCCCTTTGAAAGGCCGCGCCCCATCAGCGCGATGAAGCCTTCTTGAAACTCGACCCGCAGCCGGACGCCGCTGTCGGTCGGTCGCACATCGAGACGCATCGCGTCGTTTTCGGACTCGAACGAGGCGCGGGCGGTCTCGTTGAACGTGACCTGTCGCGGCGAATCTTCACTCGCCACGGTCAGCCAGTTCTTGGCGTGCGTCACGAACTGGAAGGGAACACGATTGCGATTCTGCATCGGGTCTTGTGGCAGCGCGGCTTGAGCGACGGCGTCCTTCATCGTCGTCAGTGCGGCATCACCCCCGAATGCGAACCAGACGGCTTGGGGAGTTACATAGAGGTAGAGATGCGAGGACTCGCCGAACATCTTCTGCCCCGGTTTGTCGGGCGGATTCAATTGGATGCGGTGGACGGGATGGGAGTCGATGGCATCGGTCGCCAATTCGAGTTTGGGGATGTGTTCGTTGCCGTTCGGGTTGTCCTTCACGAATTGGAGCAACTCCGCAATTTGAGTCGGCAGGTTGCGGCTGGCAATCAGTTTGGTGCCGCCGATCAACGCGAACTTGCCCGGTTCGTCACCGGTGAGCTGCACGAATCCGTCGATATGACCGGCTTCGGCCGACGCAAGCAGCGCCTTGAAGATCGGGTCGATGACGGGAGTCACGCCCGCGACGCCATCCTTGTCGGCTCGCTCAGAAATCTCCTTCTTCGCGACCTCGAAGAACTGCGTGAAGAGACCCTTTTGCTTGGCATCGAGCAACCACGAGATCGACATCGTGAGCGTGGCCGGATTCTGAAGCAGGTTGCCGAAATAGGTTCGCTTCCCCGCCATGTCTTGGAAGAACTTGGCGAGCTTGCTGTCGGAGGTACCGGCAATTTCAAAGTCGATGTACGCCCGACGTTGTTCAGGATCCATGCGACCACCGATGGTCAGCTCTTCACCCTGATTGACAACTTTCTCAACCAGCTCCAGCCAGCTTTCGCCATTGGCGCGACGCAGGCGATACGCCGATTCGGGTTCGCCATCCTTCTGTTGCATCTCGGCCTGAGTCTGATTTTTGAGGAACTCCACGAACAACAACTTCATTCCCGGTGGAACGCTTTTGATGAGCAGCGAGATGGCGATGTCGTACTGACTCGAAAGCCGCGCACTGAGTTTGGCCGGATCGGGAAAGTTGCGGTCGAGAGCGTCTTCGGCACCGTCGGGTCCAACCAGAAACAGGTAGTTGCCACGATGCAGCGTCCGAATTTTGAATCGCTCGCCATAGCTGATCTCGTGGCGTCCCGACTTGCCATCGACCGGCGCGATCGTTCCCGCGCCATAGGCCAGTGTCGTGAGAGCGTCATCCAGATTGGTGACGGGAATGTACGAGATGCCGACCGGCGCACCGATCAAACCGGGTGCGAGATAGAGCATCATTCCGAACGGCCGATCGCGATCGATTCCCTTCAAGTCCTTGAGCGTCGATTCCATCCACGGGTCGAGCGCCTCGACCTTCTTCTCCTGCTGAGCCGCCTGAAACATGAAGCCCGCGTTGTCGCGCAGTCGTTGCACGCTGGCCGAGTTGATGAGGACCAGCGGGTAGTCGATTTCGTTTGACTCATCGCTGTGAGCCAGCACCGGAGTCGAGGCTCCCATGACGAGGCAGCTTCCCACGAGTGCCAGCGCCACGGCGAATCGCACCGAACAGAACAGGGAAAACGAGGAGATCACGGCGGGGCGAGTTGTCAGCATGAGAGCTTCCTGTGCGAGCAGGTTCCGTTGGAAAAGGGGCAATCCGTTGGCTGTCGATTGCAGACATCGGGCAGATTCGGAATCTGCCTGAGTGATGCAGACGCTGGAGAGGAACACGTCTTGAAACGTCCTCACGACGCGGTTCTCAACAGGCAACCAAGAGGCATTGGCGACCGAGACTACCTTGCTCGGGTGAAGTCGGTTTCGCCGTGACGGGCCGGATTATATCAACGGCCTCGCTCGATGCGGCTCAGCCGACCTGAACCGTCCCTGAAAAAAAGCAACGCCCACCAATAAGGTGGGCGTTGCGGTGGAGTCATCAAATTGTGTCGCAGGCCAATCGCATTCAGTCGATCATCGCCTCGCGATGATCAAGGAGCATTTCCCGCGAGGGACATCGCTCCCGACTTGCCTGCCGAAGGAACGGCTGGCAGTGGAGTCCGTGCAACCCATTGGCTGACGCGCACGACGCTCGGGGCGTTGAAGGTCGGTTGGACGGGAGCAGCTTGCCGTGCGGGAACGGTGGTCTCAGTCAAGTGGCCGCGATCAACGGCGTCTTGTTCGAGGGGGGTTGGGTACGAGGACTTTCTGATGGGTACGCCGCCGTTGCGATTGTTGAAGCTGTCGGGTTCCAGACCGGGCGAGAACTCGTCGATCTTTCCGTCGGCCGTCCGCTTCGGAGTCCCATCGGGATTCTTGGCGGAGGCTCGCGGATCGGGGGTTGGTTGCAGTCCGGAAGCGACGCCTGTTCCGCCCGCACCACTGCCGACCGGCGCGTAGCTGATGCGAGTCCCCACTTGCATCGTCTTCGCCACGGTGAAGGGTTTCATCACCGTGATCTCTTCTTCCACATGGCGAACCTTGTTCATCGCCACCTTGCGAGTCGTTTGAGTCGGCACCATCGACGTGACGTTGTACGTCACTTGCTTCATCCCTTGGACGGCCACCTTCTTCGTGCAGGGAACCGTGCAGGTCATGGTCTGCGGAATGAACTGTCGAGTGGCTTTCGCTTGAGGTGTGAATGCTGTCCGCGCCTGGTATCCCGCGCGGTTCATCGCGCCGAGCATCGTCGGACGGTTGTCGTACTGACATGGACTGATTTTGCCAGTCGCCTCGTTCTTGGTGACCCAGTAGCCAACCTGCTTCTGGACCTTCTTGTATTCGGTGACATTCTGGTAATCGACGGTCGGGACGTTGACAGTCCTCTGCTGCGTGACCGGCTGCATCACCGTCACCTGCTGGTCGATGTACTCGACCTCTTGAACTGGCTTCGACACCTTCTGCTTCACCTGACGGTACTCAGTGACTTGCACGGTGTCGTAGACCGGATGCACGACCGGTTGCAGCGGCTCAACGCGAACGGCTTGCACCATCTGTCGCACTTGGATCGGCTGCTCGATGGTGCAGGCGATCGGCTGACCGCACTGCACCGACTCGGAAGCCATCGCCGTGCGTTGCATCGGCATCATGGCCGACGAGTACATCGAGCTGGCCGACTGAAACGGCACCGGCGGCGGACCGAAGAGCGAGGGCCGCGTGTTGCAGCCACAGTTGTTGCCGCTGAACGGCATCCATTGCGCCGAAGCGGTACTCGACACCGCCAGCAGCGCGAGACCGCCCCAGAATGAGGCCGAGCCAAACGAAGAACGGACCATGTGCGTCTTCCTAACTGAAAGTGAGGGCGAGTGCCGTCGAACGGGATGTGATTGAGAGAGGGGAACCAGCAGCTTCGACCGAAGACCGAACGGCGACGGGCCAAAGCGGGCGGGCTTTTACGAGAATTCAAAAAACGGGTCAAGATCGGCTGGCGCTGCCGATTCGTGGTCATGGAGTGACGACCCGTCTCCTTTGTCCGAGACCGCCGCCAACGCTTCACGGCATTTATTTTTCTGCCGCTCTCTTTCTGTCTCCATATCTTCTGTCGAGCAAGAAAAGATTGAGACAGAAAGAGAGCGGCAGAAAGATTGAAGGACGATGAGCATCGGAAAGTGAGAGCGGCCCCGGCCCTTGGTTCTACTGAGGAACAGACCCCTGCTTGTCTTCTCTGTGTCTCTGTGTCTCTGTGGTTCAATCCTCTTGCTCGAACGTTATCGAAGAAGGTTTACCACAGAGACATAGAGGCACAGAGAAGGCGAAGTGAGAGAAGAGGTCGACGGGGCATCCATGCCACTCTGCCCACCGTTCCTCCCTCACGAGTGTCCTCGATGGGAACGGTAGAACTACTGTGATGTGAGCAGCCTCAGTAGAATCGTTGACCGTCAGTAACCTCTCGGGCGAACCCTAATGACTCCCCTTTGAACTTCGGAGCTTGATTGATGGACGACCAACTTTCTCCCGTATCTCGTCGTGACTTCCTCGCCGGACTCGGCATGGGCTTTGGTTACTCGGTGTTGATCGACGCGAGCGACTTCGCGTCCGCTCACGCCGCCGAAGCGACGCCCGAGCAGATTCGCGAGTCCTTCAAACTGATTGCTCCTCCATCGGCCGACGGCAAGCCAATCGCAGGTTTTGGGGGACTTGAACACGAACCGAACATGACGGTCGTCGATTTGAAGTGCGACCTGTTCATCGCGGGAGGCGGGCCAGCGGGCGTCTGTGCGGCGCTGGCAGCGGCGCGGCACGGAGCGAAGGTGATCCTCGTTCAGGATCGCTCGCGGCTCGGCGGGAATTCGTCTTCCGAAGTGAAGATGCACATTGTCGGAGCCAACAACCACACGGGGCGACCCGGCTGGCGCGAGGGCGGGATTATCGAAGAGCTGCGTCTCGACGATGCCGTCAACAATCCGCACCGCTCGTGGGAGATGTGGGACCTGCTGCTGTACGACAAGATCGTCAGCGAGCCGAACATCACGCTGCTGCTCGACACGTCGGTCTATCGCGCGACGAAGGATGCGAAGGGTGAGATCGCCCAAGTGCTGGCCCGCTCGGACAAGACCGAGCACATCTACCGCATCACGTCGAAGCTCTATGCCGACTGCACGGGGGACTCGAAGCTGGCGATCGAAGCCGGGGCGACGATCCGCTGGGGCCACGAAGCGCGCAGCGAATTCGATGAGCCGCTCGGGTGGGAGAAGCCGACGCGCGAGACGCTCGGTTCCAGCATCCTCTTCACCGCGCGCGACTACGGCAAACCGATCACCTACACCGCGCCGAAGTGGGCACGCAAGATCGAGAAGAAGCATCTGCAATTCCGCCCGGTCGGTTCGTGGGAATACGGCTACTGGTGGATCGAGTGGGGCGGAGCGATCGACACGATTCGTGACAACGAACGGATCCGCTTCGAGCTGCTCGCGATCGTCACCGGCGTGTGGGACTACATCAAGAACAGCGGCCAGGTCAAAGGGGCCGAGAACTGGGCAATGGATTGGGTCGGCATGGTCCCCGGCAAACGGGAAAGCCGCCGGATCGAGGGCGATCACATTCTGACGCAGCAAGATTTGATGGGCCTCAACGGCGACTTCGACGACGCGGTCGCCATCGGCGGCTGGGGCTTGGACGAACATCCGCCGGGCGGCTTCGATTCGCCCGAGCTTCGTCCGTTCACCTCGATCAAGCTCCCCGAGGTCTACAACATTCCGTTCCGTTCGCTCTACAGCAAGGATGTTCCGAATCTGCTGATGGCCGGACGAAACGCCTCGTGCAGCCATGTGGCGTTCACCTCGACCCGCGTCATGGCAACCTGCGCTGTGATGGGCCAAGGCATGGGGACAGCCTCCGCCTTGTGCTTGAAGAAGGGAGTCAAACCGCGCGAGTTCGCCGCATCGAAGAGCAACCTCAACGAGCTGACTCAAACACTGCTCCGCGACGACCAGACCATCAAGCACCGCAAGAACGAAGACCCACTCGATGTCGCGCGTGTCGCGAAGGCCACTTCGTCCGAGTGCTATCAAGACTCGAAGGCCGAGAACGCGCTGAACGGCTTCGTCCGCAACATGTCGGGTGAACTGACCAACCGCTGGCTCGGTCTGATGAGCAAAGACGGAGCGTGGCTCGAACTGACGTGGGACAAGCCGCAGTCGATCAGCCACATCCAACTGACGTTCGACACTGGCTTTCAGCGCGAGCTGACTTTGACCAGCGCCGACAACCACAACAAGCCGATGATCCGCGCCCCTCAACCCGAAACCGTCCGCGACTATGAACTGATCGGCACCACGCCCGACGGCAAGTCCATCACCCTGGCCTCTGTCACCTCGAACCACCAACGCCTGCGAAGACACGACTTTGCGAAGACCGAACTCACGGCGTTCCGCCTCAAGGTCACCAGCACCAACGGCAGCGAACAGGCCCGTCTATACGAAGTGCGCTGCTACGACGAACAACCGGTTTGAAGGGGTTGGAGGAGGGGCCTCGCACTCGTCGAACTCGGCGGCTAACCTTGCCGCGTGGGATGCGTCTGGATGTTTTGCTCACTGCGGTGGCTTTCATCGCGGGTTGAAAGGAGTCTGGTTTCATGCTTGCTCGTGGGATGTGTCTGGTCTGTTTGCTGGGTTTGAGTGTGGCGGTCGCTGCGGCGGATGAGGCGGCGAAGCCGAAGAAGGTTGGCAGCGTCGAAGGCTTCACCGAGTACCGACTGGCGAATGGATTGAAGGTCGTGCTGTTCCCTGAGCCTTCGCAGCCGAAGGTCACGGTCAACATGACGATCCTCGTCGGGTCGAAGCATGAGGGCTATGGCGAGACCGGGATGGCGCATCTGCTCGAACACATGCTGTTCAAGCCGACCGAGAAGCATCCGCACTCCGACCGCGACTTGCAGGAACGCGGAGCCGACTACAACGGCTCGACGTGGACCGACCGCACGAATTACTACGAGACGCTCCCCGCCAGCGACGACAACCTCGAATA
Source organism: Schlesneria sp. (assembly GCA_043746775.1). Taxonomy (GTDB): domain Bacteria; phylum Planctomycetota; class Planctomycetia; order Planctomycetales; family Planctomycetaceae; genus Schlesneria. Next base: position 15,926 of record JAYTQJ010000296.1, on the reverse strand, counting down.
CGCCATCGGGCTGGAGGCTGATCGCCTCGTGAACTGCCCGATCAAGCCAGAAGACTTGTCGAGCGAGATGACCGTCGTTCGCAACGAGTTTGAGATGGGCGAGAACAACGCCAAGATGATCCTCGAACAGCGGATGATGGCGACGGCGTTCGAGTGGCATAACTACGGCAAATCGACCATCGGCAATCGAGCCGACATCGAGCGTGTCCCCGTCGAAAATCTGCGAGTCTTCTACAAGCGTTACTACCGTCCGGACAACGTGGTCCTGTTCATTGGCGGCCGTTTCGACGAAGCCAAAGCGTTGGAGATGGTGGTCAAACATTTCGCCCCGATCGCGTGCCCGACCGAACCGATCCGCAACACGTACACGGACGAACCGGCTCAGGACGGCGAGCGTCATGTCACGCTGCGGCGAGTCGGCAAAGTGCCGGTCGTCGCGGCGCTGTTTCACGTTCCCGCAGCGACCGATCCCGACTTTGCGGCTGTCGCTGTGTTGGAAGGAGTCATCTCGGCTGACAAATCGGGACGGCTCTACAAGGCACTGATCGAACGTCGCCGTGCGGCCAAGGTCGAGGGATCGGTTTACGCATGGCATGACCCGAGCGCGATGAACTTCGCGGCTGAAGTGGCTCCGGGAAATGAGCCGGCGGCGGTGTTGGAGGGCATGCTCGACTCCATCGACACACTGGCGAAAGACGGTGCAACGGATGTCGAAGTGGCACGCATCAAGCAGACGTTGCTCAAAATTTGGGACCAGTCCTCGAACAACACGCCAAAGCTGACCGCCGAGATGTCCGAATGGGCTGGGGCTGGCGACTGGCGGTTGTTCTTTCTCTACCGCGACGGCTTGCAACAGGTGACGACTGCCGACGTGAACCGCGTCGCGAAGAAGTACCTCCAGGCGAGCAACCGCACCGTCGGCGTGTACCTGCCAACGACGGTGCCTCAACGAACGCCGATTGCCGCGCCGCCGGAAGTCGCTTCGCTGGTGAAGGACTACAAAGGGCGAGCCGATTTCTCAGTGGGTGAAGTCTTCGATGCATCACCCGTTGCTATCGAGAAGCGAGTTCAGCGAGGAAACATCGACGGAATTCAGACCGCGTTCCTGACGAAGAAAAATCGCGGCGGCAACGTCGTCGTGACGCTGCGGCTCCGCTACGGCAAGGCCGAGTCCCTGTTTGGACTCGGCACCGCTTGCGACTTCCTCCCCGAACTGATGACGCGCGGCACCAAGCAACTCAACGCGACCGAGCTTCAGGACAAGCTCGACGCGCTCAACACCAGTTGGCGCGGAACCGGGTCTGCGGGGGTCGCCGATTTCACGATCACGACCAAGCGGACTCATCTGAAGGAAGTCCTCGCGCTGCTCAAGCAGGTGCTGCGCGAACCGGCGCTGCCGACGGCCGAGTTCTCGATCCTCCAACAACAGCGACTGAGTACGTTGTCTGAGCAAGCAGCCGAGCCGCAGGCAATCGCGCCGCGCGTCGTCAATCAGCAGCTCAACCCGTACCCCGCCGGTGATGTCCGTCACTTTCCGAGTATGGCCGACCAACTGAAGCTGATCGAAACGCTAACCGTGGCCGACGTGAAGCGGGTCTACGACGAGTTCCTGTCGGCTCAAGCGGGCGAAGTGGTGATCGTCGGCGACTTCGACGAAGCGGTCGCCAAGCAAGCATTGACCGACGCGCTGAGTGGTTGGAAAACGAAGCAGCCTTACGAAAGGATTCGACGGAGTTCGGAAGGGGCAGCGAAGGGAACGACGATCAAGGTTCAAACGCCCGACAAAGCGAACGCGATGTTTTTCGCAGGTTTGATCCTGCCGCTATCGGATGCCGACGCCGACTATCCCGCGCTGATCGTCGCCAACGAAACATTCGGCGGCAGCGGCTTCGCGTCACGACTGATGGGCCGCATCCGTGAGAAGGAAGGTCTGTCGTATGGAGTCGGTTCGGCGTTCCGCGCCGGATCACTCGATCCCCGTGCCACGCTGTCGCTGTACGGCATCGCCAATCCGCAGAACATCGAAAAGGTCGTCACGCTGGCTCACGAGGAACTCGCGCTGTTGCTCAAGGATGGCATCACCGATCAGGAGTTGGCCGAGTCTCAACAAGGCTGGTTGCAGGGCGAACAACAGAAGCGAGGCGACGACGCCCAGTTGGCCGCCACGTTGGCGGAGGCCCTCTACGCCGGCCGGACTCTCGACTTCAACGCGAAGCTCGAAGCCGCGGTCTCCAAGTTGACGAAGGGAGACATCCTGAAGGCCATCAACAAGCACATCGACCCGAAAAAGCTCGTCAACGGCGTGGCGGGCGATTTGGCGAAGTAGCACGCCCCTCTTTCTCTTCTGGGTGAGCCGGGTGCCTCACGGCCAAGGGCACTCACTTTGAGCGGCAAGGCGCTAGCCGCCGGTGTGAGGAAGCTGGTGTGAGGAAGGAAGTTTCCAAGCAAAGAACCGGCGGCTAGCGCCTTGCTGCTCACTGGCCGAATTGCAAAGTGAGTGCCCTTGGCCTCACGGCACCCGGCTCACCTTGCCTGTTGTTGCGTTGAACCTTGGTCACGGCGAGAGACGCAAAATGAGTGCGTGGAATTTGAAGCTTCATCGCGGTCTGCGGGCTGGCAGTCGTCTGCCCGGTTTGATTCGAGAGACGGATGCTGTCCGGCCGATCGAGTATGCCGTTTGGATCACGATGGGAGTCGCGGCGGCGTGTGCGTCGGCGTTGCCGGATTGGAAGCTCGGCATCCCCGGACATGCGATTGTGCGGTCGGTGTTTCCCTTGGCGATGGGCCTCGCGCTGGCACCGCGTCACGGCGCGGGATGTGTGATGAGCGGCGTGGGATCGCTGACGGCGGTCCTGCTCGGTTCCATGCAGCTTGCCGACACACGTTCGGGAATGGGTGCGATCACGAGTCTCGCGCTGACGGGACCATTGCTCGACTTGGCACTGAGGAGCGCGAAGCCCGGCTGGGGTTTGTACGTCCGCATCATGTCGGCGGGACTGGCGACGAATTTGATCGCGCTCGCCGTGAAAGCGGCGGAGAAACAACTGATGCCCGGCAAGGGAGGCCGTTCGTTTGGAGCGTGGTTGTCGCAGGCCGCGTGGACCTATCCGCTGTTCGGACTCATCGCGGGAGCGGTCAGCGCGATCGTCTGGTTTCGCTTGCGGGCGCGACGCGACGAGGACGCGGAATGACGATCTTCGTCGGGATCGACGACACCGATTCGCTCGACTCACGCGGGACGAACAAGCTGGCGCGAGCCCTCGCCGAGCAACTCGCTCCGCGCTACGAATGCCGCATGATCGTGCGGCATCAGTTGCTGTTCGACGAACGGATTCCGTTCACGAGTCACAACGGTTCGGCCGGTCTCTGGCTGGAACCGCGCGCTGCAGAACTGACACCGAGTGATCTCGATTCGCTCTTCGACGAACTGCGTGAAGCGATGCTGGGCGACTTCATTCCCGGCAGTGATCCCGGACTGTGCCTGACAACCGATGTGAGTGACGAGCTGTTCGCGTGGGGTCGGCGTTGTCAGAGCGAGATCGTCACGCAAGCCGAAGCCCGCGAGATCGCGGAACGTGCGGGAGTCCGCTTGCTGGGCTTGGGCGGAACGAACGGAGGGATCATCGGGGCGCTGGCTGCTGTCGGTCTGACGCACTCGGGAAACGACGGCCGCCTCGTCCGCTGGCAGTCGTGGCCTGATGACCTCACCGGTTCGACGCCGATCTCGGTATTGAACGGACGCGACATCGAAGTTCGGTCGCTCGACGGACTCAGTCCCGACAGAATGCCCGACGATGGACGATCCTCCTCCCGCATCGAGCGATCTGCCGGCGAGGAATTGTTTGAGGGCGTGGTCGATGTCGGTAAACACTGTCGCCCGAATCTGCGCGATCACCGGGCGGTCCTGTTCGTCACCCGGAACCTCAATCCCGAATGTCTCGACGCGGAATGGACGGCACTCAAACTGAAGTGACTCCCCGTAGCCCTGTCGCTCCGCGACAGGAAGCGAGATCAATGAGGGACATTCCACTGCCAAGTCGCCTCGGATGAACGGTTATGCCTCGCGCTGTCCTTGATGAGACCACTGAGCGGGGCGGCGTCAGCCCAATGGCACTGACTTTAGAAAGTAGTAGGCACATTCCATGTGCCGTTCCCTGCCATTTGCAGACGGCACATGGAATGTGCCTGCTACTTTGCAGGTAAAGTTAGTGCCATTGGGCGTCAGCCCGCCCTGATTCATTGAAAACGGGCTTACACCCTAGAAACAGGGGGCTGACGCCACCCCGCTCAGAAATCCATCACACTCGGCCGCGCGGGCAAACGCCGCTGGTGCGTTCTCGCTTCCTGTCGCGGAGCGACAGGGCTACGTTTGTCGAGACCGTCAGAGTTGTCTGTCCGCACGATCCTCGTGTAGCTTGTCGCCCGCGCGAGTCTCTCGGATCGCGTTCCCTGCCACCCCGGTTGTGAGGCAGCAGCGTCGACGGACTGTTCCGTGGGCTGCCTTCCGACCGCCGCCGATTGGCCGGACCGTTTCAGTCAGCTTGTGCCAGCGGCGGCATGTGTTCATGCGGGGACAACGCGCACCTCGCCACGCGGTGGGAGCACAGCCATGTCCGAATCTTCGGCAACGCTCCCGTTGCAGTTCACGGGAGTCAGTCCATGCCTCGTCATCACAGTTCCACGCGCCATCGGGCTTCACGTCATCGAGCATTCACGCTGATCGAGTTACTGGTGGTCATCGCCATCATCGCGGTCCTCATCGCGTTGCTGTTGCCCGCCGTTCAGCAGGCCCGCGAATCGGCGCGGCGAACCGAGTGCAAGAACAACCTCAAACAGTTGGGGCTGGCGCTGCACAACTACGAATCAACGCATCGCGTCTATCCGCCGGGTGTCCTCGGTGCGACCAGCCCCAGCTCGCCGACGAATCTGCTCCACACTTGGCCCGCAATGCTGTTGCCGTATGTCGAACAAGGCGCGGTGTCGGCACGGTACAACTTTGACGTGCCGTTCGATCACGCACTGAACGCGGCGATTGTGAAAACGAATCTGAAGGTGATGCTCTGCCCGTCGCAGCCGGATCGCAATCCGGTGTCGAACTTGTGGGGGCAATGTCACTACGCGGCTAACGCGGGAACGCAGCCGGGACTGAACGACGGGGTGATGTATCCGATGTCCGTGACCTCGCCGAGCAGCATCATGGACGGGATGTCCAACACGCTCGCGGTGAGTGAGATCGCGTTTGAGTTCGGAGGCTGGGCACGAGGCGCGATGAACCTGGGAGGAGGAGGAGGTGGAGGGGGCGGTGGATCGCAGGGTTATGCTCGCGCGGGACTCCGCTGGTGGCAGGCGGCAGCCACTTGTGCCAAGCCCGGCATCAACCCGCCCGTGACAACCTGCAATACGAGTTGCGAGCGCAAGTTTCAGTTCTCCAGTGTTCACTCAGGAGGAACACAGATCATGATGCTCGACGGCCAAGTTCGCTGGTTGAGCGAGAACATCGACGCGAATACGCTCCGCACCCTGATGACTCGCATGGGAAACGAAGTTGTCGGCGAGTATTGACGCTCGCCAATCGAATCGGATTCTTAACACTCTCACAGGAGCAGCAACGTGGGCAGGTCAACTCGCAACGGGGTTCGGATCGGAATGGTCGGTCTGCTGATGGTCTCGGCCGGAATCGCTTGGGCGGCCGAGCCGACATCCGTGATTCACGTCTGGTCGGGGAAGGCACCGGGCGAGGTGAAAGACCTCGGGCCGGAGGTGACTCAGCCACCGAAGGTCGGCGAAGAGCCACCGACCACGCGCGTGACCAACATCAGTTCGCCCACGATGTCCGTGTTCTTGCCACCGGCTGAGAAACGGAACGGAACCTCGGTCGTGATCTGTCCCGGCGGCGGCTATCGCATTCTCGCGTGGGACAAGGAAGGGACCGAAGTGGCCGCGTGGTTGAACTCCGTCGGCGTGTCGGCCTTCGTGTTGAAGTACCGTACGCCGACTGCCGATCGTCAGCCCGCGTGGCTCGCCCCGGCTCAGGATGCGCAGCGTGCCGTCAGCGTGGTGAGACACCGTGCCAGCGATTGGAACCTAGCCGAAGACCGCATCGGTCTGCTGGGCTTCTCAGCGGGAGGATCGACCGCCGCGCAAGCCGCGTTGAAGTCCCACGCGCGACTGTACGACGTGACCGACGATGCTGATCGCACGTCATGCCGTCCCGACTTCGTGGCGCTGATCTATCCCGCGTACTTGGTCGATGACAAGGGGCAGCTCAAGCCGGACTTGATCGTGACGAAAGAGACGCCGCCGATGTTTCTCGCGCACGCCTTCAACGACGGCATCTCGTGCGAGAACAGCGTCCAATTGTTTTTGGCGTTGAAGAAGGCGGCGGTCCCGGCCGACCTGCACATCTACTCCAGCGGTGGCCACGGCTTCGGACTGCGACCGAGCGATCAACCAGCCTCGACGTGGCCGCAACGCTGTGAGGACTGGATGAAGCAGCGCGGCCTGTTGCAGAGAAGGTAGCCCTGTCGCTCCGCGACAGGAGGCGCGATTAACAGGGGGCCTCCATCTCTCGATCCCGCTCGAATCAACAGCAAACGTTGCGCGAACGTTCACGCTTCCTGTCGCGGAGCGACAGGGCTACTACCAAGGAACGAATGCACCACAGAAATCACACGATCGACTCACCCCGCCAGTCGTTGCGGTTCGGCTTTTTGGCGGACGCGCGGTTCGCTCTTCCAACGCCGGTGGACCCAGAAATATTGATCGGGTGCGCGGCGAATCGCACGCTCCAGCGCGGACGTGTATTGCTGAGTGATCTCGCCGACCGGATCGTTGGTCGTCGTGAGACGCGGGTCGATCAAAGTTTCGCAGCCGACCTCGAACTTCGACCAACCGGCTTCGTCGAAGTTGTCGGACTCGCGAATCGCGTGGCCAACGATGATGAGTGCGTCGTACTCCAATGCCAGCAGCGCGATCGACTTGAACGTGGACGCGGGCTTCCCGAAGAAATCGACGAACAGCCCGCGTTTTCCGGCGTCCTGATCGCACAGCAGTACAAGGTTGCCTCCCTTGGCGAGCAGCGCCGTCATGTCATCGAAGCCGCCCTGCTTGAGCATCATTCGGTGACCGGTCAGCTCGCGCGCGTTGCGAAACCACTCGTGCAGGTACGGGTTGTCCATCTCCCGCGCGACGACTCCCATCGGGAAACCCCACATCCCATACAGGGTGATGCCGATCTCCCAATTGCCGAAGTGACCGCCCAACAGCAACACGGGCCGACCGGAACAAACAGCCTCGTTGCTGCGAGTGAAGTCGGCAAACCGCATCGAATGGCGGTAGCTGTGCATGTGCAACTTGCGGGGAGCCTGCACAGTCTCAACCACGGTGCGGAATAGATGGACCCACATGCGATAGATGAGCCGGTCGATCTCGGCGTCGGAGTACTGCTCACCGAAGGCCGTGCGGATGTTGTCGCGTGCGACTTTGAACCGCGTCAGTTTCTGAGGCAATCCGTAATGAACCAGCCACGCCAGATTCGCCGCCATCCGCGCGGCCATTCGTGGCGACAAGCAGTCGATCAAACAGACCACGATTTGAAACGCCAGAAACTCCAACCGATGTCGCCAAGCAAGCAGCATGATCGTCCTTCACAAACTGCTGAAACAGATTCGCGCGACAATCCGTGTCGCGAGTTCGAGTCTCGTGCGTCAGTCCAATTGCGTCAATCGACGATTGGGACGCCAAGAGGTATGGCAAGCGCCAGCCAAGCGAGTTGTCGATTGGGCTGTGATCGTCGAGACTGCTCTCGCATCAAAGCCTGACGCGCAAGTTGTGAAGTTGCGCCCTTTGGGATTTCAGCCCCAAAGGGGCGACACTATTCCTGCGAGCAACATAGGGTCGCCCCTTCAGGGCTTGAAATTCTGTGACGACTGAAACCTAGGGCGGCGCTCCCGTTGGTCGCTTGCCCTAGGCTGACTTAGGGCTGCCCCGTTGGGGCTGAAATCCCAAAGAGCGCAACTTCAAAACGCGCAAGCGAGGCCCCTCTTCGCTTGCGCCTCAGGCTTCGAGAGGTAAATCATTTGCCGACGATGCCCACGCGGTGAAACGAACGAGCCGTTCACCACCAAGGATACTCCCGCATGGAACGCCAGCTCTGGCCGGAACTCAATCTGCGGATGCGATACATCACATTGGGAGTGCTGTTGATTCCGGTGTTGCTCGCGTGGCGCATCGGGATCGTTTGGATGCTGCTGTCGTGCGTGATGCCGCTCATGCTGACGGGGACCTACCGTGTCTCGCGCGTGCTGGGCGACAAGTTTGATACGCAATTCTTTCTCGGCTTCGTGCCGCTCGCCCGAGCGAAGTGCAACCTGCCGGGAGTGGTTTACATTCACACGAAGTATCAGGCCTCACAGACCGGCTGGGGAACGTTCCTGATGTTCGGCCCGATCATGTGGGTCTTCAGTTGGATCTTCGACTATCTGATCCCGGCGTTGGGAGGCCCGTACGAGATCTGGCTGGAGACCGCCAAGGGGCGCGAGATCCTCGCGTGGAACGGCTACAACCAGCAGCACTTTGAGGCGAACGTGGAGTTGCTCCGCAATCAGACGGGAGCCGAGATTCGGTTGCGATAAGGCTCGGTCACTCTGCCACTTCAAAGGCAACGGCCCGCTCAACGCGACAGACCCGCAATTGATAGCGCTCGTACCACTTCGCCCTTCCGTCTGCCTGGGCCTGCAAGTGTTCGACGTGTTGTTGCCAGCGGCGGATACTGGCTTCGCTCTCCCAGTAGGAGATCGTGATTCCCAAACCGTCGGCTCCCCGCGCGGATTCGATCCCCAGATATCCCGGCTGATCGACCGCAAGTTCAGCCATGCGTTGCGCAGTTCGTTCGTACTCCACGTCTTCGCCGTTGGTACGAACGGATGTAAACAAGACTGCGTAGTAGGGTGGTTGAGGCGTGTTCGCGATGAGACTCATGGCCTCTTTCCAGATCATGTTCCCGCAGTGAGTGAAACGGGCGGTGCGGCGTCGCTTGCGCTTCAGGCTCGGATTGAGATGCGGGTTCTCACGTCCGCAGAAGCGAGAAGTGCAATCGCTCAATCACTCACCGACTTCCTGACCGAAGGACAGTCTCAATTGCTGGTCCTTCTGCGGCTGTTGCAGTTCCTTGAACAGCAGGCTCGGTTGAATGTCCTGGTTGTTCTGGTACTTGCTGCCGCTGCGGTACTCGCGGATCGTCCCTTCGACCGTGTGATAGAAGATCTGGCAGATCGGCAGTCCGGGGTAGATGCGAATCGGGTGAACGGCGAACAGCTCCAACGTCCAATATCCGCAGAAACCGACATCGCCGAAGCCCGCCGTCACATGGACGAACAATCCGAGTCGGCCAACCGAAGAACGGCCTTCCAACATGGGGACGAGGTTGTGTGTTTCCGTCCGTTCGACGGTTCGTCCGAGATAGAGTTGGCCGGGTTGCAGCACCATGCCTTCGGGCGGAATGATGTGCCGCCGATAGCGGTTCGGCCGACGCACATCGAGCACGATTTCCTCGTACACAATCAGTTCGTCGTGCAGGCGGAGGTTGTAGCTGTTGGGGTTGAGCAACTTCTCATCGAACGGTTCGATGACGATGTTCTTGTCCAACTGCGCCTTGATTTCATCACCGGTGAGAATCATCGGATGAGTGTCTTGGCCGAAGGGAAATTGGGCTGCGGGGGAATGGTTGCCACCTTACGGGCCGTTCGAGTGGGATGCAACCAACGCTGTTTCAACGATCGGGGCCAGCGACTTGTTGGGACTGCGAAACCTGTAGGGTGGGACCAGCGGCGCTTCGCCGCGCCGGCCCACCAAGATTTCTCGACAGTTCCCGATGGTGGGCCGGCGCTCGAAGCGAGCTGGTCCCACCCTACTTTGAAAAAGGCGATGGCCGCGTTTCAACACTCCAGCCGTGTCGCTTCGACCAATCGCTCGCACAGCGCGGCCGCGTGGCCCTGATCGATGGCGGCGGCGGCGAGGGGAACGGCCTCTTGGATTGAGGCTGCTCGCTGAGCGGCGAACAGCGCGGCAGCGGCGTTTGCGATGAGGATGTCTCGTGCGGGACCGCGTGCTCCGGCGAAGACGCTGCGGATCAGTGCGGCACTTTCGGCGGCACTGCTCACGCGGAGTTGCGCCACGTCACATTCGGGCAGTCCCAGCAGTGCGGCCGTCCAAGTGTGACGCTGCACTCCGGCTGGCGAGACTTCAAACACGGCGGTCTCGCCCCACAAGCTGACTTCATCGAGTTCACCGTTGCCGCAGACAACCAGCGCGCGCTGTGAGCCGAGTTGATGCAGCGCCTGCGCGAGCATTTCAGCAGCGGCGGTGCGGCTGGCTCCGACGAGTTGGTACGTCGCATGAGCCGGGTTCGTCAGGGGACCGAGCATGTTGAAGACCGTGCGAAACCCGAGTTGCTTGCGGATGGGAGCCGCGTACTTCATTGCTCCATGCAATAGCGGAGCGAAGCAAAACCCAATACCGATCTCGTCGATGCAGGCGGCGATCTGATCGGGCGTTCGTTGCAGGTTGACTCCCAACGCTTCGAGCACATCGGCCGAACCGGTGCTGCTGGAAACGCTCCGATTTCCATGCTTCGCGACAGGCTGTCCCGCCGCCGCCGCCACGAGCGCCGCCGCCGTGCTGATGTTGAACGTGTGCAACGAATCGCCGCCGGTCCCGCACGTATCGAGCAAATTCGGAGTGCGACACGGGATGGCGGTCGCTCGCTCGCGCATGGCCCGCGCGGCACCGACCAGTTCACTGATGGACTCACCACGACACCGCAGCGCGGTCAGCAGCGCGGCGATCTCGACCTCAGTGGAGCGGCCGTCCATGATCGCGCCCACGGCCGAGTGCATCGCCTCGGCGGTGAGGTCTCGTCCTTCGAGTAGTTCCGAAATGGCAAAGCGGAGTTCATCAATCATTGGAACGTTTCCAAGCTAATCTCATTTGGTCCGATTGGGTGGCCGGGGCTGGACTGAGGCTTTGCGAAGGAAGCCCCGGGGTTTCGCGAAGACGCTCCAACCCCGGCCACCCTACATCAACCCCCAAATTATGACCTGACGGGGCACTAGATTCCTCGATCCAACGAATTGAATCACGGTGTGTCAAGTTTTGTAGCCGAGTCGCTCCGCGACTCGGCGGCGAGTTGCGGAGCAATTCGCCCACGTCTCGTCGGTCGGAGGCGGAGCCTCTCCAGGACTCTTCACGAAGCCTTGCTCACACGGCAAGCGTTTGGAGGCGGCACAAACTCCGACCCCAGCCACACTTCATTTTCATCGACGACATCCACGTCAGTCGTTGTACGCCGCCTCACCGTGTTCGGCGAGGTCGAGGCCCGCCAACTCGACGTTCTGGGTGACGCGCAGTCCGACAAGAGCGTCCGTCAGTCTCAACAAAATCACGCTGACAATCCCGCTCCAGATGGCTGTGATGAGGGCCGCGCCAAACTGCGTGGCGAGCTGGCTGGCGATCGAGAATTCGGGAGGTTGATTGCCGCCCAGCATCGGCGACGCAAACGCGCCGACGAGGATCGTTCCGACGATGCCACCCACACCGTGAACGCCGAACACGTCGAGGGAGTCGTCATAGCCGAACTTCTTCTTCAGCTTCGCACACGCCATCCAGCAGATGCAGGCGGAAGTGGCTCCGATGACAACGGCTCCCAGCGGGCCGACGGTTCCCGATGCGGGCGTGATCGCGGCGAGTCCCGCGATCGAACCGGTCACGATTCCCAGCACGCTCGGCTTGCCGAACACCCGCGATTCCAAGCCGATCCAAACCAGAGCCGCGACCGACGCCGAAATGTGAGTCACGACCAGCGTCATCGCGGCGGCACCGTTCGCCGCCAACCCGCTGCCCGCATTGAAGCCAAACCAACCGACCCACAGCATTCCCGCACCAACGACGGCCATCGGTAGGTTGTGTGGCGGCATCGGCGTGGAGGGGAACCCGAGCCGCTTTCCCAGCAACACACACGCCACCAACGCTCCAATCCCAGCGGTGATGTGAACGACGATGCCACCCGCCTGATCGATCACTCCCGTCAGCCCAAACATGTTGGCTTCCGGTCCCCAGACCATGTGCGCGATCGGGACGTAGACCAGCAGACTCCACAGCGCCGAGAAAATCATCACCGCACTGAATTTCATCCGCTCCACCCACGCACCGATCATCAGCCCCGGCGTGATGATGAAGAACGTCATCTGGTAGGCAAAACCGAGCAACTCGGGAACGCCCGTTTCGCCCCACATCGAATTCGCGGTGACACCCGCCAAGCAGGATTTCGCCAGCGAACCGCACACGGGATTGCTCGTCGTGAAAACCAGCGAATACCCGCACACCAACCAGATCACGCTGAGCAGGCACGTCAGCGCGAAGCACTGCATGTAGACCGACAGCACATTTGCGCGTCGGACCAGCCCCGCATAAAACATCGCCAGACCGGGGATCATCATGAACAGGACAAGGGCCGTGGATGTCAGCATCCACGCGGTGTCACCCGCATTCAAAGCAGCAGCAAGAGGCATTAAAAGTGCTTTCCATTGGAGCGCGAAATGGATTTGATCGCGGAACACCCGACGATCAGCGGGCGGAGTCTTACGGGCCTCGTATGCCGCGTCAAACGAGTCTCGAATGAGTGCCGGGCCATCGACTTGTTCCATGTCGTGTGTGTGGAGTCTTCGGAACACACCGGCATTTCACGGGGAATGTGATGCGTTCCGAAGACTCCAGCGAGGCTTTGCCTCAGACCAAAGTAGCCATCATCGCTCCGCGTGATGAGCCTTCTGGGAACGCGCGTTTGAGTCAGTACCGCCGAACTCGTTAGGCTCGTCCCGCGGAGCCATGACGGCTACTTTGGCCCGTCTTCAAGAGTTGCGTAGAGACAAAGGGGCTAACAGTCTGTTGAAAATCATCTGTAGGGTGGGACAAGCTCGCTTCGAGCGCCGGCCCACCAAGATAAAGTCTCTGTGTTTGATGGTGGGCCGGCGCGGCGAAGCGCCGCTGGTCCCACCCTACGGTCCTTTTTCAACAGGCTGCTAATGCTGACCGTCAGCAACGCGCTTGTTCCGGATGAACCGAATCACAGCAGGGGAATAGCGACTCTATGAACTCCACAAGCTCGCGAATTGCTCGGAGGATCGCCGATTGCGAGATCGGGATGACAGCCGTTGTGGCGCTGATCGTATTTATCATCTGGGTTTCCCCGGCGGTTGCGGACCAGACCACGTTTCTCAAGACGCACTGTTTCGAGTGCCATTCCGGTGACACCAAGTCGGGCGGACTCGATCTGAGTTCGCTCCCGTCCGATCTCGCTCAGCCGCAGTTGTTTGCCAAGTGGGAGCGGATTCACGACCGAGTCGGCAGCGGCGAGATGCCTCCTAAATCGGGAACGCAGCCAAAACCGGCGGACCGCGCCGAGTTCGTTCGGTCGCTAGCTAGCCAACTGTCTGCGGTTCACGAGGCGAGCAAGGGGACCGTGCTGCGACGGCTGAATCGGCGCGAGTACCAGCACACACTCAACGATCTGTTCGGGACAAATCTCAAGCTCGCGGAACGATTGCCGGAAGACGGACGGTCACACGAGTTCGACAACATCGGCGAATCGCTCGGCATTTCACTGGTGCAGATGCAGCGCTATCTCGAAGGGGCGACTGCGATCCTTGATGAGTCGGTTCAACGGACGCTCGATCGCCCCGAACTCAAGGTCGTGAAGGCGAGCTATGCCACGACACAAGGGGCCGAACAATGGCTCGGCAAGATTTGGCTCAAGCGTGACGACGGTGCGGTCGTGTTCTTCAAGAACTACGGATACCCGACCGGCATGTTGCGCGAAGCCAACGTGCAAAAGGACGGCTGGTACAAGGTCCGCGTCACCGGTTACGCCTACCAGTGTGACCGGCCGATCACGTTCGCGTTGGGAGCCACGACGTTCGCACGCGGACTCGAACAGCCGACGTTCGGATACTTTGAACTGCCGCCCGGTCCCCCGACCTCTATCGAAACGACCGCGTGGATTCCGGCTCGGTACATGTTGGAGATCACGGTGCAGGGCATCACCGACCGCTTCGCGCTGAAGCAGACTCCGGTCGAAGAATACAAAGGTCCGGGGCTGGCGATTCAGAGCATTGAAGTCAAAGGCCCGATCGTGGAGACGTTTCCCAGCCGAGGACATCGACTGGTGTTTGACGGATTGCGGCGCGAGGAGATTCCGCCGAGAAATCCCAACGACCGCAACCGGCAAAACTACCAGCCGAAGTTTGAGATCAAGTCGTCGGATCAAGTCGCCGATGTTCTGCCGGTCCTGCTGCGCGTCGCGACGCGCGCCTTTCGGCGACCGGTCACGACCGGTCAGGTGCAGGCTTACGTCGATCTCTTTGCGGCGGAGCTTCAGCGAGGAGGAACGACCGAGGAATCGCTGCGAGCCGCCGTGACGGCGATCCTTTGTGCGCCGGAGTTTTTGTATCTGCGCGAATCGGCGGGAACGCTCGATGACTTCGCGCTGGCCAGTCGCCTCGCGTACTTCCTGACGAGGTCGGCTCCCGATGACGAACTGCTCGCGATGGCGGCGACGGGAACTCTGGCAAAGGACCGCGCCGCGTTGCTCGCCCAAGCCAACCGGCTGTTGAGTCATCCGCACTCGGAGCGATTCGTCACCGACTTCACCGACGCTTGGCTCAACCTGCGAGACATCGACTTCACCGTTCCCGACAAACAGCTTTACCCCGAGTTCGATGCGTACTTGCAGTGGTCCATGTTGGCGGAGACGCGCGGCTTCTTCCGCAAGTTGCTCGACGACAATCTGAGCGTGACGAATCTCGTGCAGTCCGACTTCGCGATGCTCAACAATCGACTGGCCGAGCATTACGGCATCGACGGTGTGAGCGGCCCCGACATCCGCCCGGTCAAGCTCCCGGCAGATAGTGTGCGAGGCGGCCTGCTCTGCCAGGCGAGCATCTTGAAAGTCTCCGCCAATGGCACGAGCACCTCGCCCGTCGTGCGCGGGGTGTGGGTCATGGAGAGAATCCTTGGCCAGGCCCCCCAACCTCCGCCACCGGGGATTCCCGGTGTCGAGCCGGACATTCGCGGTGCCTCGACGTTGCGCGAGTTACTCGACAAACACCGTAACCTCGACACCTGTCGCGGTTGTCATCAGGTCATCGACCCGCCCGGCTTTGCCCTCGAAAGCTTCGACCCGATCGGCGGTTGGCGCGACCGCTTTCGCAGTCTCGGCAACGGCGATCGCGTCAACAAAGAGATCAACGGTTTCAAGGTCCGCTACTCGCTCGGCCTGCCCGTGGATGCCTCCGGCCAATTGCACGAGGGTCCATCGTTCGCGGGCTTCGCCGAATTCCGACAATTGCTCGCAGCTCAGAAAAGTGTGCTGGCGAAGTCTCTGGCCACCAAGCTGTTGACGTTTGCCACCGGCCGCGACATGGGCTTCTCGGATCGCATCGAGATCGACCGCATCGTCACCGAATCCGCATCGTCAAACCACGGCCTCCGCGACTTGGTCCGGGAAGTCGTTGTGAGTGAAGCCTTTCGGAAGAAGTGAGTGGACAGCGAGAATCGAGGCATGGTTCCAACGGGAGGAGCGGCTTTGGGTCTCAGTTGTCTTCTCCGGTCCCCTCGCCCCGGCTTTGCGGGGAGAGGGTTAGGGTGAGGGGTCTTCTGCTTTGGCTGTGACCTCGACTTGAACCAGGCATCAAATTCCAGCCCCGGAGGGGCGACACGGGGAACTCATTTCACGCGGCATTCGCTGGCTTTGCCACAAAAAGTGTCGCCCCTCCGGGCAACGCCGTTAAGGATTTTTTGTAGCAGAATTCGTGAGAATTCTGACGACTCCACGGCTCGCCAGAAGTCTTACGACTTCTGCTACGTTCGATTGG
>JAYTQJ010000295.1:0-10132 GCA_043746775.1 Schlesneria sp. | reverse complement strand
GCCGCGAAAAATGAACTTTGAACCACCTGACCCCTGGTTGTGTGCGACCTTGCTCACGCGGCGGGTTGGTGTGAGTGGCCTCACGGGTTGAGACGCTGCTTCACCCATGCACCCTCAGTCTCGCGGGTGTAGACGAATCGGTCGTGCAGTCGGCTGGGGCGACCCTGCCAGAATTCGATCCGCTCAGGCGTGAGGCGATAGCCGCCCCAATGTTCGGGACGCGGGATCGGACCGTGAGCGAAGCGGCGTCGAAATTCTTCGACGCGCCGTTCGAGCGTCTCCGCCGAATCGAGCGGTTCACTTTGTGCGGAGGCCCACGCGCCGAGTTGGCTCTGCATCGGACGGTCTGCGAAGTACGCATTCGACTCTTCGACCGACATCCGCGCGACGGTTCCTTCGATGCAAATCTGTCGTTCGAGTTCCTTCCAATGGAACACGAGTGCGGCGTTCGCGTTCGCGGCCAGTTGTCGTCCCTTGCGGCTGTCGTAGTTCGTATAGAAGTCGAAGCCGCGTGCGTCGGCTCCGCGCAGGAAGACGATGCGGGCGCTCGGCCGTCCGTCGGGCGAGACCGTGGCGAGTGTCATCGCTTCCCAATCCAAGACCTTCGCCGCTCGTGCCTCTTCGACCCAACGCTGGAACTGCGCGAACGGGTCGCTCAACAATTCGGCACTTCTGAGCGGCGGGAAGTTGAAGTCACGATGTTCGACGGGAAGTGTCATCGGTGGGCAGTCCGTTGCGGGAGGCATGGTCAACTGAGTCGAAGTGTAGCCCGCCAAAAAACGTAGGGTAAGCGTCTCGCTTGCCCATCACTTCATCAAACGGAATGAGAATAAATCCTCCGAAAGAACGGGCAAGCGAGACGCTTACCCTACGTTCAAAACCGCATCAGAACGTCGGTTCGCGGAGGGCCGCTTCGCAGGCGTTGAGGCTTTGGCGGATCGACTTCTCGTGCGGCCAGTCTTTCTCGGCGAGGCGATAGAGCGGGGCGGCCAATTCCGGCTGCGCGAACCGGCGGTACAGATCGGCCAACGGGACGAGCAGTTCGGGTTTGTCGCCGAAGCGCGTACGTGCTGCTTCGAGTGCGGCGATCGCTCGGCCGGACCAGCCCTGTTCGTCGAGCAGCTTGGCGAAGCGGACGTGCGTCGCCATCAAGCCGGGGTCCGAAGACGCGGCCTCGCTGGAGGCGGCACTCGGTGCGACAGGCTGAGTCATGGCAGGTTCGTCGAGGATGACTTTCGCGGTGACGACGGTGTTCGCGTTCTCAGGATTCAGCGCGGAGACGGCGGCGTCGATGCTGTCCACCTTCAGGCCGACAGCCTTGGAGGGAGACGCATTGAGTTGAGGAGACTTCGCCGTTAGTGAGTCGTGCGCGTGTCGATCCGATGCGGGTGCGTCAGACGTTCGTTCGTTCGCAATCGCAGCGGTGAGTCGCAGCAGTTCCAACTTCGCGTGAGCCGCTTCGCTGCCGAGACTCTCGGCGATTTCGTAGTGCCACTCCGCTTGAGTCCGTTCGCCGAAAACGTGGTGGAGGTAGCCACGCCAGTAGTGAGGCTCGGGACGATCCGGGGCGAGGGCCAGTAGCGCGTCGGTCTCTTGCTCCGCACGGCTCCACTTGAGCGACGCGACGTGGGATGTGATGCGACCGAGCAGGCGGTCTTCGGATTTGGCTTCGGCTTCTGCGGGTGATTCGGCGAGTCGTGCTCGCGCCCGTTCTGCCCCGTCCGCCAACATGATTGAGATGGACTCGGCGTTGGGGAGCGTGCGTGCCAGTTCGAGGTACTTCGCGGCGTCGGCAAAGCGGCGTTCCTCAAACAGTGCCCAACCGAGGTCCGAGCAAACTCGAACCGTGGCGTGCCCGCTGTCGATGACTGCTTGCAGGCTGGAGATCGCTTCGTCGTTGCGACCGAGTTCGCGTAGCAAGGTAGCTCGCCGCACACTCACGTCGTGACGGCCGGGGTGTTGAGCGAGGAACTCGTCGATCGACGCGAGCTGCTCGTGCAGCTCGTCGTTGTAGGCCGTGCGCGAGACCTCGCCCGTGAGATTCGGTTCGACCTCCAACACGGCGACATCGCGGTCGCGGTAGACGATCTTGAGGGTGCTGGCGGGATCAGCGGACAACTGCTGCCAGCCAAATCCGTCGCCCCATTGAGCGTCCGAGACCACGAGATGCCGGGCCGAGAACGCCGCGATTTGTTGACGCAGCCGTTCGGGCGAGAGTGTTTCAAACGCGACTCGCTTCTGAAAACGTTGAGCCGTCCCACCGACCGCCGCGTGCCATGTGAGGAGCCGCGCGTGAGGCGGCGTGTTCTCACGCAACCACGTTCCCGCGCGACGCCAATCGCTGTAGTAGAAGCCGGGACGCTCTTGCGTGTGAAAGGCATCGCGGTTTGCAACGGCTCGCTGATTCGTCTCGATCAAGGGCCTGTCGCTCCAGATTTGGCGTTGGCATAACGCCAGACCCACCAGCACCAACAGTGGCATCAACCCACGTCGCGTTCCCGGCTGAAACGCTTGCATCACCGACGTGACTCCCGCCGGGACAAACGTCCACAACAACGGGATCAGCGGCCAGAGGAATCGTTCGTGTCGCCACGGCCAGACTGCGAGGCAACCGAGATACAACGGCAGGTAGAACAGCACGAGCGAACCCGTTTTCCGACGTTGCGTCCACACGCCCCACAATCCCGCCAGCAGCACGATGATCGAGGCGATGTTGAGGAGTCGGGTCAGCCCTTCGGTCGAGGGAAGCGGGTCGAGGCTGAGCATTGCGTAGAACGTTCGTTCCTTCATCAAGCCAGGGAAGAGGATGCCGGGAAGAGCCGTCCAATAGAACTGCATCGTGAGCCACGCTTCCGCCACGACAGCCTCGAAGCCTCGCTCACGCAGGCCGTCGAACAGCGACGCCGCGTAGTTGTCGCCGCCCGCGATTTGACCATGTTTTACTCGCCAATAAATGCTGCCGCCCGCGAGAGCCGCCACCACCAAGTAGGGGAACCGCCAACGTGAGACCAACGACCACAACGCGACGGCCACGACCAGTGACACGCCCACCGTGCGGATCGCGGGAAGCCACAAGAGCGCGACGAAGATCGCCACGAACCGCAGCGTGTTGGGAACCTGTGGACGCTCCGTGAAACGCCCGAGCCAGTACAACACCGCCAGTACGGCGAGGGCATACGGAACTTCACTGAGGACCTCCGTTGAAAGGACCAGCATCACGGGGCTGCTCGCTGTGAGCGCCACCGCGAGCGGCCCGGCCCAGCGTCCACCGTGCAAGATCACCAATCCATGCACCGCCAGCAACAACAGCGCTCCCGCTCCCAAGACCATCCACTTCGCTGCGATCACGTCGTACGGTCGGAAGAGCAGGGCGGGAGTCAGCAAGAGCGACAGCCCCGGCGGTCGCCACGAGTAGATCGGCTGTCCCGGCAAGTCGATCGCGCGGTACTCACCCAAGTTCAACATTCCCTGCGCGTAGATCAGGTAACGCGGACTGTCCGGGTTGAAGAGGTCGCAGTCGTTCAATCGTTGCGAAGCCGCCGCCACGAACAGGCCGATCACGATCACCGAACAGGCGTGATGCCAAATCGAAACGCGCGGCGCAACAAGTGGTGTTTCTGACACGGGACTCTCCTGCGGATTGAACTTGCGGCAGACCGGTTGCGCGCCTCGTAACGACTGCGCGCGGGAGTGGTCTGACACGATGAACAGATGGAATCAGAGAGCAACCTCCGTTCCGACCGTCAGCACGCGTCTTCACACACCTTGTCATCTCTGTGCCTCTGTGCCTCTGTGGTTCAATCCGCAGCGACAGGATTTACCACAACGCGGCTTCACTTCGTTCCGCCGCAACCGAAGTGTGACTCTTGGGCGTTAGCCCTCTTGTCAGATTCGGAGCGGGGTGGCGTCAGCCCCCTGGTTCTTGGAGTTCGATGCCGCTGAAGCAGGGCTGACGCCCGAAGACCCAGGGGGCTGACGCCACCCCGCTCCGAAATACATCGGACAGGACGCCCGCTCCAAAATCGTCGTCGTAATTCTTCGCGGGGCGAGAAGAAACAAAACGTGAGTCGTACAGAGGCACAGAGAAGACAACGCGAAGAACATTTCTCAAGCAGTGAAACGAGTGCGTCGTACTCGATCAATCAAACGCTTGCTTGCCTGAGTTGTGAGTGTATTCAACCCTCGCCCTTGCTCACGCGGCGGGTTAGTGTTGGTCTACGCCACGAATCACATCCGCGTCCTCTTCGGAGTCACCACCTTGTTCCAGCTCGACGACATCATTGATGAGTTCCGTGTTCCAGTCGGGAAGAAGATCAAGCTGAAGGACTACAGCACAAGTTGGGACGGAGATGACTCGCTCTCCGAAGAAGTGCGGAAGCAGATGGCCGCCGAGCATCTCGCCAAGAGCACAGCGGAACTGTCCGCCGCCCAAGAGTTGCTGTACGCCGCCGATACGTGGTCAGTGCTGTGCATCTTTCAAGCGATGGACGCGGCGGGGAAAGACGGCACGATCAAGCACGTCATGTCGGGCGTGAACCCTCAAGGAGTGCAGGTCGTCAGTTTCAAACGGCCGTCGGCGGAGGAACTCGATCACGATTTCTTGTGGCGTTGCTCGAAGGCATTGCCCGAGCGGGGCCGCATCGGCATCTTCAATCGCTCGTACTACGAGGAGCTGCTCGTGGTGAAGGTGCATCCCGAATTCATCGCCGGTCAGCGCATTCCGGATGCGAAGCCCGACAAGAAAAAATTCTGGGAGCAGCGCTACGAGAGCATCAACGATTTCGAGCGACATCTGGCTCGCAACGGCACGCACGTTGTGAAGTTCTTCCTGCATGTCTCGAAGGAGGAGCAGAAGCAGCGACTGCTCGCCCGCATCGACGACCCGGCCAAGAATTGGAAATTCGAAGCGGCCGACTTGGGCGAACGCGCGCACTGGGACGATTACATGTCGGCGTTTGAATCGCTACTGCGCGAGACCTCGACGAAGAACGCCCCGTGGTATGTCCTTCCCGCCGACAAGAAGTGGAACTGTCGAGCACTCGTCGCGATGATTCTCGCCCACGAGATCAAACAACTCGACCTCAAGTTCCCCGAGATCACCGACGCCCAACGAGCCGCCTTGCAAGAGTGCAAGCAGCGGCTGGAGTCGGAGTAACCGCAAGGCGGGCACTGACGTGTCCATCGCCTTTTTCAATGTCGAGTGGAGCCAGCTCGCTTCGAGCGCTGGCTCACCATCGGGAAACGTCGAGAATTCATGGTGGGCCGGCGCGGCGAAGCGCCGCTGGTCCCACCCTACTTCTGGCAAACTCAGACAGTCGAACTACGGTGTTGCTTCGGTTGGCCGATGGTGACACTGCCAACCTACGAGTCTCACGTCCCTGCCGCGCCCGAAGTCGGGTCGGATGCCGGTGCGCGACTTGCGAGTTCTCGGTCGAGATCGAGCAGCGCCGACGGGTCGTGCTTGACGAGTTCAAACTTGGCGACGATGTCCCGTGCCGTCCGTTCTTCCTCAGTCTGCTCGCTGATGAACCATTGCAACTCGACAAGTGCGGCGAAAGCCTTTTCTTTGAACGCCAATTCGTAGAGCAGGTCAATTCGGCGACTGACTTCCAGTTCTTGTGTGAGAGCTTCTTGGAAGACATGGGGAATCGAGTCGTAGTTGTTTTTCGGCAAGCTGATTTCCTTCAAGACAACGCGGGCGCTGCGGTTGATCATGAAGGTGTAAATCTTCCGGGCGTGCATGTGCTCTTCGTCGCTTTGCATCCGCAGCCAGTGAGCGCAACCGCGAAAGTTCTGTTGTTCACAGAAGGCGGACATCGCCAGGTAGTTGTACGAGGAATAGAACTCGGTGTTGATTTGCTCGTTGAGAGCATCTTGAACGACTTGACTGAGCATGGGTGTTGTCCGTCCCTGTGGAAGTGAAAACGAAACCGGTGACGCGCGGCGGATTCTAGCTGCAGATCAGCGATTTCCCAGCGTGACTCGCTTTCTTTCACGGCAGATCGCCTCGTGGTTGGACAACTAGGGATTGCGGGGTTGTTCCACAACTAGCCCGACGCGCAAGCGAGGGCATACCGTTGTCGAAAGTGAAGCCCTCGCTTGCGCGTCGGGCTAGTGTTGAAAGCTCATTGGTCGCTGTCGAGACGCTGTGGTTCGTCGTGGAGGGCGGTGAGGAAGTCGATCATTTTTTCGAGCGGCTCGCCGGGGGATGCGGTGAGGTCGGCGACGAGTTGACTGAAAGGGGACGGGCTGGCCGCGTCTGCGGTTGCCTGCCAGTCATCGGAGTGCAGCTTCACCCAGAGTGGCGGTGTGGTTCGTTCTTTCGTCGCGCTGGATGAATGGTCCGCGATCAATGTGATGCCGGGAAACTGCGAAGCGATAAGATCGCGAGAGGACTCACCCAGTGCGGTCCAGTGCGGGGCGAGAACGATCTGGAGCGGGCGTGCTTGCAGACGGTTTCGCAATTCGGAGAGCGAGACTTGGAAGAGCGGGTGCTTCCAATCCGGGGCGATCTCGATCAGGGGATCGAGGACGAAGCGGCGGTACCACGCGCCGGGATGCGGCACCGTCAGACGCGGTGATTCGATCAATTGCTCGCCAAAGAACAGCAGGTCGAGGTCGAGCGTTCTTGGTCCCCACTGAATGCCGCGCTGGCGACCGAGTTGTTTTTCGATCGACTGCAATACGTCGAGTAGTTCAACGGGCGCGAGCGATGTCTCGACGCGACAGGCGGCGTTCAAAAAGGCATTCCCGGCGAGCTGTCCCACGGGGGCCGACTGGTAGAGACCGCTGCGGGAGTGGACGCTGATCTGCGGATGCGCGTCGAGCTGTGACAGCGCCTCGTCGAACGCGGACCTCGCGTCCCCCAAGTTGGCTCCGAGACCGATCCAAGCAGCGGTCATGATGGCTCCGTGATGTGAGGCTCGTAGGACGGGCACTCTTGCCCGTCCGCTCTTCAACCCAAAGCCGGACGGTCAAGAGTGTCCATCCTACGCGCGTTCTCGCTCACGCTTCGGGTTAGTGTGGCTTGTGCCTGAGCTTCTGTACGAACTGCTCCATGTCGGGCGGCAGGGGCATCGTGAAATAGACTTCGTCCTGTGTGACCGGGTGGATGAACCCGAGTTCTGCCGCGTGAAGAGACAGTCGCGGCGCACCGCTCACGTCTTCGATCATCTCGGCGGCGAAGGGCTGTCGGTACTTCACGTCGCCACACACGAGGTGCCCTTTCTCGGAGAGATGGATGCGAATCTGGTTGGTGCGACCGGTTTCCAAGCGGCACTCGACGAGACTGTATTTGCCGAGTCGTTCGAGTCCCCGGATGTGAGTCACCGCGCGTTGGCCGATCTTCGAGTTGCCCGTGCTGCCGCGTCGGCCATCGCCACGGTCGCGGGCGATGTGCGTGACGATCGTGCCGTCGCGCGGTGCCCCGTGGACGACGGCCCAGTAAACGCGATGAACTAAGTGGCGGCGGAACTGATCGACCAGATGCAGTTCCGCTTCATCGTTGCGGGCGAAGACGATCAGACCGCTGGTGTCGCGGTCGAGGCGATGAACGCAGCGCACGATGTTGCCTCGCGGGCGAGCTTGGCCGCGCTGCAATGCGCGATTCACGAGGAGTTGGATCACCGCTTCATCGAGTGCCGGTTGGCGGGCCTTGCGGGCCGCAGACCAGTTCCGTTCTTCGGGCCGTCGGTGCGTCATCATGCCTGACGGCTTTTCAACGACGACCACATGGGCGTCGGCGAAATGAATCCGCACGGCTTCTGTGCCGGGTGGCGACGGCAGCGACTGGTCACCGATGGCGATCACGTCGCCGGTGGCCACGCGCCGGCCTTCGTCGAGCCACGCGAGTCCGTTCAAGGAGACGCGCGCCTTTTGCAGTTCCGTCCGCAGCTTCGACCAAGATTCGCCCGGTCGCATCACGCGCAGGACCGCAAGGACTGTCTTACCCGCGTGTTCGTCCGTGACGAGGAATTGTGTTGAATCGCGACCTTGTTCGTTCATGGTGTGGGCACCTCCCATGTCTCACCGCGCAGTTCGCTCAGTGCCGCTTGAGCCGTCATGTCGAATTGCAGCGGCGTCACCGTGATGTAACCGTCGAGCAGCGACTTCACGTCGGTCGCGTCATCCAGCACATGGCTCTTCATGGGGTTGAGGCCGCTCCAGTAATACGTCCGTCCGCGCGGATCGACTCGTTCCTCGATCCCTTCACTCGCGCGACGCGCCTCCATGCCGACGAATCTCACGCCGCGCGGCCATTCCGCATGAATGGATGGAAAGTTGAGATTCCAAACGAGTCCGGGCTGGGACCGTGGCAACAGTTGGCGACAGAGCGAGACGGCTCGCCGCGATGTGGCCTGAAAATCGGGTGGCCCATCCATCCACTGCGACACCGCGAACGAAGGGATGCCGAAGAACGCGCCCTCCATTGCCGCCGCCACCGTGCCGGAATAGAGGACGTTCAGTCCGACGTTGGCTCCCGCGTTGAGGCCGCTCACAATGACATCGGGCCGCGTCGGACAGAGCTGCTGAATGCCCAGCTTCACGCAGTCGGCCGGTCGCCCATCGACCTTCCAGCCGACAAACTTTCCCTGCCGCAGTTCTTTGTGCGCGAGCAGCGGATGCAAAAACGTGATCGAGTGTCCGACACCGCTCTGTTCGGTGGACGGTGCCACGACCGTGACATCGCCCCAATGGACCAACTCCTCGTGCAACGCCCACAAGCTGGGTGCGTGGATGCCATCATCATTGACCAACAAAATCTGCATAGAGTCTGTGAGAACCTCGTGTGGAATCGGGATTGAATGCGGGAGTGAAAACGGGCAAGCGAGACGCTTACCCTACGGATCGGCGTTTGACCAGCGTGACTTGGTTGCCGGTGGCGTCAAACGTGACTTCATCGAGGAAGGCACGCATGAGGATGATGCCTCGCCCGCTGGACCGTTCGAGGTGGGCGGGGTCGGGAGTATCGGGGAGCAAGTCGGGATCGAAGCCTCGGCCTTCATCGCGGATCGTAAACCGAGCCTCTTCGCGCGTGATGTGGCTCTGCACGTAAATCTTGCGATCCTGATAGGGCGACTCGTTGCGTCGCGCTTTGATTCCTTCGCGCCACGCCAAACCGTCGCCGTCACGTAGGTCGGAACTCAATTCAAAGTTGCCGTGATAGAGGGCGTTGTCGAGCGCCTCGGTCAGCCCAACGCTAATGCGAATCAACGTGCTTTCGTCGGCGACTTGGAACTGAGTCATCTTCTCACGAAACATTGCGACGAGCGGAGCCAGTAGATCGGGGTTGGACTTCAACTCGAACTGACAATCTGAAAGAACCCAACACGCCGCGAGTGGCTGGTTCTGGCGGCTCGTGGACGAGGCACTCAAAAGCTTTTGCACGGTCCGCAGCAGGTCGGAACTGATCCGTCGTTTCGGGATGTAACCGGCCGCGCCGCGTTGTAAGGCTTCGGCGGCGATGTCTTCGCTCCCGCGAGCCGCCACTAAAATCGAAGGGACGCGCGGATAGTTGGTCCGGACGGTCTCGATCAATTGCAGGCCATTCATTCCGGGCATCATGTAGTCGGCCAGCATCAGGTCGGGTTGGACCAGCGCCAACGACCGAAGAGCCTCGATCCCATCGCGGGCGAGCGTCGTGTCGTAACCCGCCTCGACGAGCAGCCCCTGCAATTGCTCGGCGTGAGTCGGGCTGTCTTCCACGATCAAGATGCGTGCCATGTTGTTGCCTTTGTTTCCACAATGCCTCACACGGGCGAGCTACCCACGTTGAGATCAGCCGCACCCTACTTGCTGCCGTGCGAAGAGGCAACAAGGAGCTGGAGTTAAGAAAACAAGACGACGAAAGTCGCGGTGCCTGAGGCAGGTGGCCAATGAAAACCGCCATAGATACTCTGGCTTTTCAGCTCGGAGGGCGGCAGAGGGTAGCCCACGGCGCGAGCCGTGAGTTCAGGGCACCGAAACGAAATTAGCCCGGAGGGCGACACATCGACGTGTCGTCCTCCGGGCATCATGAACACTCGTTGAGTGCTTATACTTTCACGCGGTCGTAGATGAGACATCTGAGCGGGGCGGCGTAAGCCCCCTGTTTCTTGGGCGTCAGCCCGTCTGCAAGAACAGGGGGCTTACG
>JAYTQJ010000294.1:0-4381 GCA_043746775.1 Schlesneria sp. | reverse complement strand
ATAGATGGCCGCCAGCAACGGGCTGTTCGTCAGCAGGAAGACACCCAACGCGAATCCGAACACGGCCAGCCACAGGAACGCACTTCTCCTGGACTGATGAACTTCATTCAGGCTCGATTCATCGAAGTCGTCTGACATCATGGCCCATCACGATCGGTTTCAGAGGCGACCTCTCTTTCACCTCGTCCCCGGCACGCCTCGCGGAGGATTGACACGAGCTGGATCGACGAGTGTTCTCGATGAAGGTAGTCCTGTCGCTTCGCGACGGGAAGCGTGATCGAGCGACACGACATAACTTCGCCCGAGTTCGATTTCAAGAGGACCACTACTGCATCTCGCTTCCTGTCGCGGAGCGACAGGGCTACCTTGGCGAGGGCCTTCAACGCTCTCGCACTCAATCAGACGGACATCTCTCGTGGCGGCTCGTTCCTCGAAATCGCTGGCGGATCCGACGGCGCTCGCCAAGTTTGGTGGGCTGGAGGTCGTCGCCAAGCTGCTCGTCGAGGGCTACATGATCGGGCAGCACAAGTCGCCCTTCAAAGGCTCGTCGGTCGAGTTCGTCGAGCATCGGCAGTACTACCCCGGCGACGAGATCAAGCACATCGACTGGCGGGCCTACGGCAAGACCGGCCACTACTACATCAAGGAGTACGAGGAAGAGACCAATCTGCGGTCGTACCTGATCGTCGATTGCTCGGGAAGCATGGCCTATCGCGGCGCGACGATCTCCAAGTTCGATTACGCCCGCCAACTGACGGCCGCCGTGGCGTACCTGCTGCTGGCTCAGCGAGACGCCACCGGACTGATCACGTTCGACACGAAGATCGCCGACCGCTGGGAGCCGTCGTCGAACCGTGAGTCATTCAACCAGATCATCAAGCTGCTCGAAGCCCGTCGGCCGGGGAAGGAGACGTCGATGACGGACGTCTTCACCCAGATGCTGCCCACGTTGAAGCGTCGCAGCTTGATCTTCCTGATTAGCGACTGCTTTGACCGGATCGAGCCGCTTGCCGCGGCCCTCAAGTTGTTCCGCGCGGCTCGTCACGAGGTGGTCCTCTTCCAAGTCGTGGCTCCCGAGGAGGAAGAGTTCTCGTTCAAGCATCCGACTCAGTTCCGCAGCCTCGAACAGCTCGGACATCACGTCCTCGCCGACCCGTACCGGCTGAGAAAGGCGTACCTCGACAAGTACCGCCGGTTCTGCGAAGACCTCGCCCAGCACTGCGGCAACGCGGGTGTCGATTACGTGAAGCTGAGAACCGACGAACCATACGGCAAGGCACTGGGAGCGTTCCTCGACATGCGCGTGCGGCGCAAGGGACGAGGCTGAAATGGCGAGGCAAAGTCGCCATCATCGCTCCGCGTGATGAGCCTGTTCTGTTTGAGCGTCGAACGGTCGAGCAGCTTCGACGAGTCGCTCGCGCAAGGCTCATCACGCGGAGCGATGATGGCGACTTTGTCTGAGGCAGAACCTCGCTAGCCCTCTTCCCCGCAAGACAGCAGCCTCAAGAGAACTCAAACCGCCATGCGCATCGGTAACGTTTCCATCGCTCACGCCATCACGCTTGCGCCGATGGAGGAACACACGAACTACCCGTTTCGGTTGTTGTGCAAACAGCTCGGGGCGAGTCTCGTTTGTGGCGAGCGGGTCGATGGGAGCGATGTCGCCAAGCGAGACCGTCGCGCCCTGAAGCTGCTCCACACGACACCGACCGAGAAACCAGCGGTCGGTCAGATCAGTGGCAACGATCCACACGTGATGGCCGAGGCGGCGAAGGTCGTCGCCGAGCAAGGCTTCTCGATCGTCGATCTCAATTTTGAATGTCCGATCCGGCGACTGATTGGACGCGGAGAGGGAGGGGCGTTGATGGCCGATCCGCCCGCGATCGCGCGGCTCGTCGCAGCGGTCGTCAAAGCGGTGGACATTCCCGTCACGATCAAGATTCGGAGCGGACCCGATGCCGAACGCGAGACTGCCGTGGAAGTGGCGCGGCTCGCCGAACAAGCGGGAGCATCTGCCGTCGATGTTCATGCGCGAAGCGTCGCGCAGAGTTATGTCGGCGGTCCCGACTGGACTGTCGTCGCGCGCGTGAAGCAGGCGGTGAAGATTCCGGTCTTGGGAAGTGGCGGCGTGCGCGAGGCGGTCGATGCGATCCGGTTCCTGAAGGAGACCGGAGCCGACGGCGTGGCCATCGGGCGCGGATGCCTCGGCAATCCGTGGATCTTTCAACAGGCGAGGTCGCTCATTCAAGGAGGGGCCGCCATCGCGCCGCCCAACAACGGCGAACGTGCCCGCGTCCTGATGCAGCTCGTTGAAGGGGAGTTCGACTTCTACGGAAGCCATCTCGCAGCGAAACGACTCCCGCGCGTCGCCTGTTACTTCGCGAAGTTCCTCCCCGACTTCGCCGCGTTCCGCGACGGAGTTCAAGGTGTGAAGACCGTTCACGAATTCAAACGACTTGTGCGCGAACACTTTCACTGAAGAGCGTTGGCAAAATGATGGGGCACAGAATGATGAAGACAGAAAGAGGCAAGTCAGAAGAGTGGGCCGCGCGAATTGAGGGGAGCGCGAATGAAGGCCTTGCCGATCCGCCCTGTTTTCATTCGCGCTCCCCTCAATTCGCGCGGCCTATGCTGATCGTTCCAAACGCTGCCGAGTCGTCATTCATGAGAACAGTGCTAAGTGCAAAATTTCAGAACGGCTCCTGAGGAACAGACCTCTCTTGTCTTCTCTGTGTCACGGTGTCTCTGTGGTTCAATCCTCTTGCTGGAACGTCTTTGAAGAAGGTTTTACCACAGAGACACTGAGGCGCAGAGAAGGCGAACGGAGAGAAGGAGTGGACCCGGACAACTAGGCCAATCTGCCCACCGTTCCTCCCCGACGAGTGTCCCCGAAGGGAACGGAATAACCTCTTTGGAAGACACTTTGCACTCACTCCCCTGTCTTCATCAATTTGTGACCCATCATTCTGTCTTTCTCTCGCCCCGCTTACTCCTTTGTCTCATCAAGCAGTGTCTTCAGGTGGCACGCGACCGATTCGGCCAACCGGTCCACGTTGTAGCCTCCTTCGAGGCAGCTCACGACGCGACCGTTGCAGTACGTCTTGGCGACTTGATGGACGAGCTTCGTCAGGGTCTCGAAGTCTTCTGTTTGCAGGCCGAGCGAGCCGATCGGGTCTTCGACGTGCGCGTCGAAGCCCGCGCTGATCAGGATCAACTGCGGCTTGCACTTCGCCGCCGCGTCGGTCAGCAGCGACTCGAACTGCGCGAGGTAATCCTTCCTCGATGTGCCGAACGCGACGGGCAGATTGAACTTCGTGGCGAGGCCCTTGCCCCGGCCGGTCTCTTCTTTCTTGCCCGTTCCAGGATAGAACGGCGAACGATGCACGGAGAGGAACCACACGTCGTCGCGTTCGTAGAAGATGTCCTGCGTGCCGTTGCCGTGATGGACGTCCCAGTCGATCACGAGGACTCGTTCGAGCTGGTGTTGCTTCACCGCGTGATCGGCTGCCAACGCGATGTTGTTGAACAGGCAGAAGCCCATCGCATCGTGAACGAGTGCGTGATGACCGGGCGGACGGATGAGACAGAGCGCCGTCTTGTCTGGCCCCTTCATCACCGCATCGACCGCCGCGAGACTCGTTCCAGCCGCGCGGCAGGCGACCTCGTAAGACTTCGGTGAGAGAAACGTGTCGGATTCGATCCAGCCACCGCCCGCCTTGGCGTAGTCGGCGACGCGACCGACGTACATCACGCCGTGAATCTGAGCCAGCTCATCCACGGTCGCGACGCGCGTCGCAGCCGCCTGACACCGCGCGGCCAATCCCGTGCGAGCCAACTCCGCCGCGATCGCCTTCAAACGCTCGGGCCGCTCGCGATGTGTGCCGGTCTCATGATCGAGGAACCGGTCGTCGGTGTAGAGGTGAGTCATGGTTGGAAGCTCCCTGTCGTGAGTGGAGAGAGTGCATGGTGAGTACGGGTTTCAACGTCTCCACCGACCTCGCGTCATTGGTCTCTACACAACTCCAGATTCATCGCCTTTCCAAACGTGTTTATTTTATGCCCCTCTTCATCCGTGCCCCGGCTTTGCCATCCGTGCTAAAGGCGCTGTCTGGGAAAGCTCGAACTAGCACGGATGGCAAAGCCGGGGCACGGATGAAGAACAGATGTCCAAACCGAATACATCGCCAGACTCTTGAGCGCAGACGCGTCCAACAGGAAGTCCGGCTAACAAAGCTAAGGAGCTGTGCATTTACTTACGTCCGAGAGTTGGTGTCACCAAGCTGTTGAGCCGCAGAGCGGCGGCCGAATAAAGCCTGGGGCGGGGCCTTGCCCGCCCCAGGGCAGAGTGCCATCACAAATGGTTTTAGCCCCGGAGGGGCGA
>JAYTQJ010000293.1:0-4382 GCA_043746775.1 Schlesneria sp. | reverse complement strand
CCACGAGCGATGGCGACGTCTATCGCTTCGACGTCGATGCCGAGACGGTCGCCAGCGGCGACAGTTCGATCGTCGTCTATAACATCAGCACGGTTTCCAAACTGATCGTCGAACTGTTTGCGAACTACGGCAGCGGACAAGATGGACTCGGCACTTTGGTCGCTTCGAAGACGGTCGTCGGCACGTTTTCGATCAACTTCAAACTGGAGCAACTCGCGGAAGGGACTCATGCGTTGCGCGTGCGTCTGGCGAATCCCGGGACGAATCCGAATGCGTCGCTCTACACCATTCAGTCGATCGGCAGTGCGAATAACACGACGGCGCTCAACGTCTCGGCAATTGGTCGAGCGGACCTTTTGCTCGATGGCGACTCGGCCTTCGTGGCCGGGCGGACTTATTTCCTTCAAGTGACAACCGCGGAACATGCCCCGTCGATCTACGACCTCAGCATCAATCTGACGGGCAATGCGACGGTCGCTTACAACCTCGGCACGCGCTTCGATGTGAATCAACGACGAGACGTGCTGATCGGCGGCGAGGGGAATGATCGCTTGCAAGGTGGTCCGTCTGAGGACTGGATCTTCGGCGGCGCGGGGAACGACGTCCTCACTGGCGGACTCGACAAGCAAGCCGAAGACCTGTTGTTTGGCGGTCCCGGCGACGACCTCTTCCAAATCGTGCCGGACAAGCTCGCGCTCACCCCGACCGGCCAAACGGTGCCGACCACTCAAGCCGATCGCTTTGACGGCGGAGCGGGTTTCGATCAGGTGATCTTTGTCGGGGGCGATTTCGATCGACTCTCCCGTCCGGTGCCGGACAACGTCGCGATCCGCTTCAGCCGCTTCTTGCAGCGGTACGAAGTCACGAGCCTCGTTTGGGACATCGCCAATCAGCAGTGGCAAACGGAAGTGAAACAAGTCCGCGCGGTCATCCGTTCGGTGGGCCTCCCGACGGCTCTCAATGGCATCCTGTCAGGAACGGCGACGTTCGGTCTCGAAGTCGCCGGGCACGGCGCGGTCACGATCAGCGTGCCGCAAGACGACACGAACTTGACGCTGCTCGATCTCGCCAAAGACATCAACTCGGCACTCGCAGAATTTAGCCTTGAGGAAGACGTCGTTGCGGAAGTCACTTCGGACGGACTGCAACTCGCGACGACGGTGTTCGGCGCGAACGCTCTGCTCAAGATCACGAGCGTGAACTCGGTCACGATGAATGAGCTGCGCTTCGTTGCCGGTCCGTCGGCCAGCGGTTTTGTGGAAGCCTTCGAGCAACGCTACGCCTCGTATCAAGTCCTCAACACCGAAGGCACACGCATCGTAGGGACGAAAGACCTCGAACGCCTGACGAACTCGCAGGCGATCGGCGACTTCAACGGCGACGGCTACAAGGACGTGCTGGTGTGGAGCACCAGCCGCGCGTATGTGTTGCTCGGCCCGGTGAAGCTGGACGGCGTGGAGAGCACCGGCACGCGGGGCGAGATCGTGATTGACCTTGCGGAGGCTGGCGTCCGGCGGTCGGACATGGGGACGTCAACGGCGACGGTCTCGATGATCTCTTCTTCCATCTGGCGACGGCTTCGACGGTGCAAGTGGCGGCTCCGGCGATGCGAGATTCTGGTTGAATGAGCGACGCGCGTTGGCCGTCGCTTTTCAGGACGATTGGTTGGGACAGAAACGATTCCGGCGTTAGGTCGTGATGATCAACCATCGAACCACGACGCGAGCAATTCGGCACCGGCTTTCGTCTCGTCCTCGCGACGATGCTTGGCAAGTGCGAATTGTTCGACTGCGGATTGGGCCTTTTGATCGTTGTCACATTGGCGGTGAGGACGACATGTACGAGCTACCGCTCGAAGTTGTGTTCTGCTCCGTCGCGATGGCAGATGTTTGTAAGTATGCTCAGGTTGAGAGACATGAACGCTCTCGCCAATCGCAGCAACGTGACGAGTCCCACTCTGATGACGGATTGTTTTTCGATTGATTAAGAGCACCCCATGACCCCTGAACGGCAGCGAAACGCATTTCATTTGGCGCAAAGACGTGCCACCCAACAGAGAGTGCTTTCAGCCTTTGCCGGTCAGGATCTCGCAACGATTGGCGAGTCTCTCTGCTGCTATGTTCCTCGGCTGTTGCGGCATCTTGGCTTCGAGCAATTGCTGGTGATGTCCTCTGCGGAAATCGAGAGTTTGTACGGAATCGACTCTTGGGCCATTGATGATCTGATTCGTCTGCTGGAGCGGATTGCTGACGAAACGGGTGCAGTAGAGAACGGGACCAACCCTGAACCTCCTGCGATCACGATCGACGACGATTCGCTTGTCGGAACTGAGTCCGTCGCATCGTCACATTCACCGGTGTCACACGGAAACGAAGAACTCAGCGATGAGGCGGACGCGACTTCGTCCGAACATGAGACCGCATCCTGCGCGAACGACGATGCGATGCAGGCGGAGTTCGAGTCGTTGCGGCAGGTGCTTGTCACTCACGCCGCGCATCCGTTGTTGGATGAGGAGCTGCGGGAGTTCCTAGAACCAGAAGACACCGACATCCCCACGGAGTTTCTTGGCAACTCTGTGCGTGAGGTTCTGGAAACGCCATTCGTGCGAGTGGCTCGGCGCTGGGTTGGTCGCGGGTGCGTTCGAGGTTTGTTGAATCTGCTGGGGCGTGCCGTGACGTCGATTCGATCCGTGACGGTCTGCCCCGCTGAGGAAGCGAGGCGGTTGATGAGCTATTCTTCGCGGCACGCCGTAATGTCAGCCCGCAGATTCCTTCCGCCAGACTTTGGCTCACTTTGATAGAACACCTCACCTAAATGACCAAGCTCACGCTCAGCCAGCTTTCCAGTCTTCTGTTTCGCGCGTGCGACGACTTGCGCGGGAACATGGATGCTTCCGAGTACAAGGAATACATCTTCGGCATGTTGTTCCTGAAGCGGTTGTCGGACCTCTTCGATCAGGAGCGTGAGCAGCTTGGCAAAGACTTGAAGGCGCGCGGCATGGCCGACAAGGTCATCGCGACGCAACTCGACAGCCCTGACAAATACACGTTCTTCGTTCCGGAAGCGGCGCGTTGGTCCAAGATTCGGCATCTCAAGACCAACGTCGGCACGGCCCTCAACAAGGCATTGGAGTCGCTGGAAGACGCCAACGTCGATGCGTTGCAGGACGTGCTCAAGCACATCAACTTCAACCGCAAGATCGGCCAGCGGACGCTCGACGACGACACTCTCGCCAACTTCGTGCAGAACTTCGAGAAGATCCCGCTGCGGGACGAGAACTTTGAGTTCCCCGACTTGCTCGGTGCGGCTTACGAGTACCTCATCAAGTTCTTCGCCGATTCGGCGGGCAAGAAGGCGGGTGAGTTTTACACGCCGGCCGATGTCGTGCGGACGCTGGTCGAGATCGTCGAACCGCAGCCCGGCATGAGCATCTACGACCCGACGTGCGGTTCGGGCGGCATGTTGATTCAGACGCGCGACTACGTCAGCGAGTGTGGTGGCGATCCGCGCGACTTGTCGCTGCTCGGACAGGAGAGCATCGGCACGACGTGGTCCATCTGCAAAATGAACATGCTGCTGCACGGCATCCCGCACGCCGACATCCGGCAGGAAGACACGCTCCGCCGGCCGCAGCACAAAGCGGACAACAACGAACTCAAACGCTACGACCGCGTGCTGGCCAATCCGCCGTTCAGTCAGAACTACATCAAGAAGGACATCGAATACCCCGGCCGCTTCGCCGTCTGGATGCCGGAGAAGGGTAAAAAGGCCGACCTGATGTTCGTGCAGCACATGGTCGCGGTGCTGAAGGCGGACGGAAAGATGGCCACCGTCATGCCGCACGGCGTGCTGTTCCGAGGTGGCGAAGAGAAGGAAGCTCGCAAGCACTTCATCGAGCGGGGTTGGCTGGACGCGGTGATCGGTCTGCCGGCCGGGCTGTTCTATGGCACGGGCATTCCGGCTTGCGTGCTGGTGATGAACAAGA
Source organism: Schlesneria sp. (assembly GCA_043746775.1). Classification (GTDB taxonomy): domain Bacteria; phylum Planctomycetota; class Planctomycetia; order Planctomycetales; family Planctomycetaceae; genus Schlesneria. The sequence goes on along the minus strand of JAYTQJ010000293.1, from coordinate 397 downwards.
AGGCCGCCGCGCAACGCAAACACGTCATCTTCATCAACGCCGACCGCGAGTTCCGCGAAGGGAAGGCTCAGAACTTTCTGCGTCCCGAAGACATTTCCAAGATCGTCCACGTCTACCGCACGCTATCGCAGGGGACCGAGACCGAAGTCCCCGGCTATGCCCGCCGCGTGCCGGTCAGCGAGATCGAGGCCGAGGATTTCAATTGCAACATCCGCCGATATGTGGACAACGCGCCGCCTCCCGAACCGCACGATGTCCGTGCTCATCTGCATGGCGGAGTCCCCGTCGTCGAGATCGAGTCGCTCGGCCGCTACTGGTCGAACTACGCCGGCCTGCGCGAGCGTGTGTTTCAACCGCGCGAAGCAAAACGGGAGGGCGAGGCTCCCGCCGAGCCGAA
>JAYTQJ010000292.1:0-10160 GCA_043746775.1 Schlesneria sp. | reverse complement strand
AGCGCCGGGAACTGTTCGACCTTCGCATCGGCCGACAGGTCCGCACCGTCCGGCGTCGTCAGCAACCACATCGAACCGGAGTGCTTCCAGTCTCGATAGCTCGCGTTGTCCTTCGGCGTCGGCTGGTCTGCAGCCGTTGCTTTGGGTGGCTCGGCGGAATGGGCCAGATTCACTCCCGCGAACAGGAACAGGGCGACAAGAGCAATGCAGGGCTTCATGGGATTGCGTTTCTCCGATTGACGACGAGCTGTGGTAAGTGGCCAATGATGTGAACCTCATTCCCATTCTAGCCGCACGAACGTCGGTGCGGGGCCGGTCCAGGAGGGCTTGCGAGTCGCTGTCGTGCCTCGTTCGGCGAAGTGACGGCAGATCGCGAATTGATCGACGCCGTCCCACGATTTCAAGGGGCCGCTGTCCGAGACGAAATCCTTCGCCTCCAGGATGATCGTCTGCTCGGCGTCCGAGCCGGTGATCCCTCGTTCGCACACAAACGTCTTTCGCGGGCCGCGATACGAACGCCATTCGTTCTCGATCACAACGAAGCTCAACGTGTTCGTCGTCGGCATCGTCAGCGTGAGCTTCAGCTTCGCTCCATCGCGGCCGCGCCAGGCGGGATCCGTGAGCTTCCGAGTCCAGTGCTGCACCAGCGGCGGATGGTCTTCGTTGACCGGATACCAATCGCGCAGGCCGTGTGCTGGCGAAAAGTCGTCGATCAGCGGACTGATCTTCAACGAGGCAACGACCCCTGCTTCCTTCAACGCGGCCGGAGTCACCGTATGAAACTCGCTGCTCAGACAGAGTTCCTTCACCGGCTTGCGATGGCCGGGAAGCGCCGCGAGCGACTCGGGGTTCGGGAGCGTGTGATAGACGTTCGCGAACGCGAACAACGGCAGGTCGAGAGTATGCAGCGGCAGCTACGCGACGAACGCTTCGCCCTCTCGGATAACATCCGCACTACGCCAGAACCGAGCACGAGGATCGGGATCGACGCTGTAGTAGATCTCACACCGCGCCAGTCGCAGCGCCTTTTCATCGGACGCTGTGAGCCGCGAGGCGCTAGCCGCGGGTTGATCGTGATTCGGAGACCGGCGGCTAGCGCCTTGCCGCTCATTCGCTGCCAAGACGCGCAGTTCCGGCACATGATCCGCCGTGTCGAGCACAAGTTCGCTGCGCGGCGTCTCCGGCAACGCCGGGCCGCCTTTGAGAAAATGGTCGAACCACAGCGGCATCGCGATCGCGACTTCGGGACTGAGCCGATGGTTGACGTGTGACGTCCACGAATAACGCAGTGATTGATTCGGGATCAGCGCGTTCGTGCGATAGACGTCGTCCATCCAGCCGTGAAAATCATTCGTCGCGCTGCGATGCAGAACCGGGCAACGAATCAGCGGCGCGTAACTCTCGAAGCTCAGCGTGCGGCGAAAGAGATCGACATCCCCATCGACTCGCGACTGCGTGACGCTGCCGCCGAGAAACTCATGAGCCTCCCAGCGCCAACCTTGTCCGCCGACTCCCGGCACGGCGGCTTTCACGCGCCGATCGGTCCCCGCGACATACATCGTCAGATTCCCGCCCATCGAATACCCCTGCACGCCGAGCCGCTCCGGATCGACTTCCGGCTGTTGTTCCAGAAACGTCAGCCCGCGCCGGCAACCGACCGTGAGCAAGTACCAGTTGTTGTTCTTCGGATGCTCGATGTCTTCGTAGAACTGCTTCGGTCCCGGCTTGATCGAGTTGTAACCCGGCACATTGAGCTGACTCGGATCGACCGCGCCCCAGTCGGTATTTGGATCGCCCTGCTGAGCGCCCTCGACTGAATTGAACGGAGCTTTTCCATCTCCGCTGCCACCCCAATTCACCGACAGCGCCGCATACCCGCGCGAGACCAGCAACTTCACTTCGCTCAAGAACGCCCGCTGCCCGCCGCCATGAATATGCATGACCGCTGGGAGCTTCTCGTTCGTGCCAGCGCTGCTGCTCTTCACCGTCGTGGCATCCGGAAACCCATAGATCGCCGTCATGCGAGCCGTCTTGCCTTTGAACGTCCCGACGACAAACCGCACATGCCGAAACACCCCGCCGTCCTCTTTGAACTCGCGGATCCCTTCGGTCTCCAACGCATCCTTCCGCGGATCAAAGTCTGCCCAGAGTTGCTCGACCGATTGAGGAACGTCATCGGCGGCTGAAACGAACTGCGATGGCGTGACCGAGTTGCTCGGCAACCCCAAGGCCAACAGCATCAACACGCAAAGAAATTGCTTCATAAAGAGAATCCATCGCACAATGTCGAACGGGTTACTTCGATTTGCTCTCGCCGACAAACTCGGCTCGCGTGAGGACTCCGTCACTGTCCTTGTCCATCTTCGAGAATCGTTCCTTCGCATCGGCGATGTCTTTGCCCTGTCCGGCGAGATACTCGTCGAGGCTCAGCTTTTCCTTGCCGGGATAGAGCCGAGTGAAACGGGCGTCGCGCGATTCATCGACGGGGGTGGCGGCGCTGGACGTTGTCGTCTTCGGTTTCGGGGCGGACTTCGGCGGCGCGTCGGCCGAGCCGACCGGCGGCATGTGCTTTGCCAAACGGACGAGCAACTCTTGGTGCTCGGGCTTGTCGGCGAGGTTCACGGTTTCGGCGGGATCGTTTTGCTCGTCGTAGAGTTCGCGGGCGACGATCTTCGAGCCGTCGCGTTCGCGCCAGAACGTGCCGCGCCACCGAGCGTCGCGGATGCTGTAGCCCATGACCGGACCGCCGCCGGTCTTGCCGGCGTTGCGCGGGTATTGACTGATGGCGACTTTCATCGCGGTGGCGGCGGGGTTTTCGAGGAACGGTTTCAAGCTGCTGCCGTCGAGACCGGTGGGGATAGGCAGACCGCAGACGTCGGCGAGCGTCGGATAGACATCGACGAACTCGACCGTCGCGTCGCACTTCTGACCGGCGGACTTTTGCTTCGGCACGCTGATGAGCAACGGCGCGCGAGTCGCCAATTCAAAGTTCGTGTGCTTGTGCCACAAGCCGTGATCGCCGAGCTGCCAACCATGATCGCCCCACAGCACGATGACGGTGTTGTCGGCCAGCCCTTCCTTGTCGAGCGCATCGAGCAAGCGACCGACTTGCGCGTCGGTGTAGCTGATGCAGGCGTAGTAGCCGTGACGCAGCGTCTTCGCGAAGTCGGCGAGAAGCGGATCTCCCTTCGGCACGCCGGGGTAGTTGTGCAGTTCGCCGTTGGTGTGCCCGGCGAACTCCGGCGCGCCGGTCGGGAGATGGTCGATGGCGGGCACGGGGATTTGGTTGGGGTCGTAAAGATCCCAAAACTTCTTCGGCGCGACAAACGGCAGATGCGGTTTCAAAAAGCCGACGGCGAGGAAGAACGGCTTGCGTTTGGACTTCAAAGCGTGCAGTCGCTTCACCGCCTCGGCGGCCGTCGCTCCGTCGGGGAGTTCGTCATCGGACTTCGGGCTGACTTCAAACGCGGGGCCTTTCTTGGCGTCCTTTCCATTCGAGCGTTTTGCGGACTTGTCGCCGTCGTCGTTGGCAGCCTTCGAGTATTCCTCAACGCTTATTCCGTGCTTGGTCACGATCTGCTTGGTCCAGTCCACTTGGTCGGTATCGACCGATCTTCCTCGCGGATACCAGTGTGGCTCATTCCACGAGCGGCCGTCTTCAAAGCCCGAGTGATAAATCTTGCTCAGCGCCGAGCAGTGATAGCCGTTGGCCTTGAAGTGCTGCGGCAGCGTGATCGTGTCGGGCAGAGCGACTCGAAAGTGCGTCTCCAAATCCCAAACCTTCGTCGCATCGGGCCGCCGACCGGTGAGCAACGATGTCCGCGACGGACTGCAAACCGCCTGCTGAACGTAGGCTCGATTGAACACGACGCCCCGCGCCGCGAGCCGATCAATGTTCGGCGTCTTGACGATCTTGTTGCCGTAGCAACCGAGTTCGGGACGCAGATCATCGACCGCGATGAACAGCACGTTGGGTCGCTGGGCGCGAGGTTCGTCGGCGCGAAGCATCTCCAGCGGGAACAGCCACAGCAGCACGACGGACAGGCAGATCAGTTTCATGAAAGGGTTCCACAGGTTGTTGGCTGAAGTCGCCCAGAGTCGCCTTTCGCTCCGCGAAAGGACGTTCTTTCGCGGAGCGAAAGACGACAATAGCCGTCCCTCCGACCGCTATTTCGATTTGGCTTTCTTCTTGTCCTTGTTGGCATGTCGGCCGGTGCCGTCGCCGTCGTCGAGGATGCCGCCGGCGGGATTGAGTTTATCGAGCACTTCTTGCAGACGCTGGCGCGCGGCAATGTCGGCTGTGTCTTTCGTGTCGGCGGCGACCAGCTTCTCGGCGAATGGCGCGTTGGTCATGTCGAAGAGTTCGCCCGCTTGATTCAGCTTCCAGCTTGGCTCGCGGACGTACCAGTTGCGTGCGAGTTGCACGAAGATCCAATCGCGCGGTGACCTCTTCTGCCCGCACAATTGGGGGGCAAAGCTGCGGCCGTCGAGCCAAGTGTCCTCGGGCAGTTTCGCGCCGGCCAGTTCGGCGAACGTCTGCAGGAAGTCGCTCGATTCAACCAGCTCTGGGGCGACTCGACCTGACGGAGTCACGCCGGGCCAGTTGACGATCAGCGGCACGAGCGCTCCCCCTTCGAGCATCGAGCCTTTCTCACCAGACAGCCGACGCCCGCCGATCGTGGCTCGATCCGCTTGCCCTTTGCCCGTGCCGTTGTCGCCCATGAAGACGATCAGCGTTTTCTCGCGCAGCTTCAGACGTTCGAGTTCCGCGACCAGCTTGCCGACCAGCTTGTCCATGTAGGCGACGTTGTCCCCCATCAAGTCCTTGCTGTCGGACGCGCTGTCGGGCGTCGGCTGAAGTTCGCCATGCACGCTCGACAGCGAGTAGTAAACGAAGAACGGATCGTCGCGGTGCTTGGTGATGAAGTCGGTGACATGCTGCTGCAGCAGGTCGGGCATGTACTCCTTGTCGCGAAGCGACTTGCTCTCGCCGTTCACGACATACGGTTCGCCCTTGGCCTTCTTGTTCCAGTACACGCCGCTGCCGTTGAATCGCAGGTAGTCGTCGAAGCCCCAATCGGACGGCTGCAGCGGAAACTGGCTCCACTTGCCGACCGCCGAGCTAACATACCCCGCCGGCTTGAGCAACTTCGGCAGCATCGTTTCGACGGACGGTTTCAATTGCCCGACGCGATCCTGATTCGTCGTCCCCGTCCGAAACGCATACTGCCCGGTCATGATCAGCGTCCGCGAAGGTCCGCACAGAGGAGCGGTGAAAGCTCGCGTGTAACGAATGCCGCCGTTCGCCAGAGCGTCGATGTGCGGAGTCTTGTAATTGTCCGCGCCGTAACACCCCACGTTCCCGACGCCGAGATCGTCGGCCAGGATGAAGATGATGTTCGGCTTGGTTTCAGCGGCATGGATCTGGCCGACGCCGGCAAGAACCAACGCGAGAAGGACGAGAGTCGGTTTCATTGTGTTGCTCGCGGTCGTTGAGTGGGGGAAGTAAGAGGTAAGAGGAAATGATAAACGCAAATGTGAGCAGGCGAGGATCATGCCGGCTTCTTCTTGCCGTTGCGTGCCTTGTTGGCTTTGCCTTTGACGACGGGCGGAATCCATTCGGCGGGTTCGGGATTGGAGACTTTCAGCGGGTGCTTGTCGCCGAACACGGTCAGGTCTTTTTCGAGGCGAGTCATGAGGTCGGCGACCTTGGCGGCGTGTTCGGGTTTGTCGGCGAGGTTCGTGATCTCGTGCGGGTCGGCTTGCAGATCGAAGAGTTGCGTCTTGTCGATGTACGGGTAGCGGATCAGCTTCCAGCGGTCGTCGCGGATTGCTCGTTGCACGGACTTATAGCCGAGCACCAGTTGCGGACGGGCGGCATGAGTCGGGTCTTTCACGGTGGAAGTGAACTCGATCCCTTCGCTGGTGGTTGGGCCGGGGACGTTGCACAGCTTGCCGAGCGTCGGCAGGACGTCGAACAGGTAGCACATCGCGCTGGTGCGTTGGCCTGGCGGGATGCCGGGGCCGCTCATGATTAGCGGGACTCGCAGCGAATGTTCGTAGCAGTTCTGCTTGCCGATCAGACCGTGACTGCCGCGAGCGACTCCGGAATCGGCCGCGAAAACGACGATCGTGTTCTTCGCGTGCGGCGACGCTTCGAGCGCATCGAGTACTCGGCCGATCTCCGCATCGAGGTACGAGACGTAGCGGTAGTACTCGGCGATCATCTCGCGAATCTTCTCCGGCTGCCGAGGCCAGCGGAGCAACGCTTCGTCGCGAATGGTCATCTCGCCGTTGTTCCACGGATGCTGCGGCAGGAAGTTCGGCGGCAACGGGATCTGATTGGCGTCGTAGCGGATCTTGAAATCCTTCGGGACGACGTGTGGATCATGCGGCGCATCGAACGGGACGTAGCAGAAGAACGGCCGCTCGTGCTGCTCGTTGAGGAACCGAATAGCCTCATCGGCGAAGACTTCGCAGGCATGCTTCGGCGCGAGTTGCGCTGGCGTCAGAGAACCATCCACAAGATCGCTGAGCTTGGCGTTCAGAGGATTCGTCATGCCTCCCTCGAAGATGCCGCGAGCCTGTTGAAAGCTGCGCGCGATCGACTTCTCGCCGTTGTGCCACTTGCCGCTGACGAACGTCGAATAGCCCGCGCGGCCAAACGCCGCCGGCCACGTTTCATCGCGCAGCAACTTCTCATCGATGCGGAACAAACACCGACCGGACAGCAACATCGCTCGCGACGGCACGCACGTCGCGCCGTTGAGTCCACCTTGCATGTAAGCTCGATTAAACGCCAACCCGCGCCGCACCAGCCGATCGAGATTCGGCGTCTGGATGTGCGAATTCCCCAGCGCCGCAATCGTGTCGGCCCGCTGATCGTCGGCGAACAGGAACAGGACATTGGGTCGGACGTCAGCCGCATGAGCAAGATTCGTGACCGAGCAGCCGACAAGCCACAACAGGCAGACAAACGCACGAGGCATGACGATTCCTTCAAACAAAGCATTGGTCACTTACGGGGCAAGCACCTGCACTTCTTGAAATGAAGTGTTCTCGCCGATGGGCGTGATCGAGTGGACTTGCCACACAAGCCAGCGGAATTGGCCCAGTGGTTGATTGGTGGAAGATCGGATGCTCGTCGCTTGGAAGGGTTCGGCGGGGAGTGCCGTTGAATCGACTTCGATCAGCGGCGTGAAGAGCTTGCGGTCGCTGGTGTTCCAGCCGGGATCGGTTTCGCTCGTGCTGCCGAAGAGGCTGAAGTGTTGCGGGCCGCGGACTCCGTTTTGTTGGAACGACCAGGTGTTGATCGTCTTGATGTCGCGGCGTTGGCCGAGGTCCACTTTGTAGAGACCACCTTCCACGCCGTTGCCGAACACGGGCCCGTAGTTGCGAGCCAGCCTGCCGTCGAACAGCGTCTGCGGCGGTTCGTTGTTGGTGGCGGGCTGAGTTGTCAGCGCGGCGATCGGCAGCACGTTCTTCGTCGCTGCCAGCGGGATCGTCTTGAAGCCGTCGGCATCGGCGGACTCGGTGGTCGCGAAGAGGTAGTGATCCACGGCAATCCGATTGGGCGTTTGGGCTCGCACGAACCGAATCTCAAGTCGCTTGCCTGCCGCTGCGTTCTGAAGTCTCAGCAGGTCGGCCACGGTCTTCACCGGTTGATCATTGAGCGACTGAATGAGGTCGTTCGACTTGAAGCCGTCGGCCGCCGCTGCGGAATCGCTCGGCACGGACTTGAGATGCACGCCGCCCGCATCCTTGGTGACGCCGAACGCCGAGAACTCATGGCCGGAGATGTTGCGAATGATGGCTCCTCGCCAGACGTGCTCGACCGCTGGTTGGGATCGTCGAGCAATCGGACGCGGCGGCGGTTCGTTGCCCGGCAACTTCGGTGTGCGAGCGATCTTCTTCAGCTCGGGCTTCTGTACTCCGAAGTCATCCATCGAAAAGTTTTGGAAGCCGAGTTTGATCGCCGGCGAGTCATCCTTCACGCGGTAGTCGCCAGCCTCGCGGTTCGTGAAGAGCGGATCGCCGGTCAGCGAATGAGCGTCGCAGCCATTGGCCGCGAACTTCAGCCGGTCGGCATCGGAAGTCGTGAAGAGATTGAAGTCGACCTCGCGCCCCCACTTGCCCGACGGCATGATCGCGGGCGCATGCGCTCCCGCCCAGATGTTGCGGGTGACCTCGTCGTTGCTGATGCCATCGCCTTTGATGTGATACCAGACATGCGGATGGAAGCCGCAGCCGACGCCGATGTTGTTGGTGACTCGGCGATGAAAGCCTTCGCGCAGTTTCAAGCCGCCGTGCAGGAAGACGTTGTTCGTGATCTCGTAGTTGCTCGAACCGTCGTCGAGATCCACATCCCAACCGTGATCGCAGCGCCAACGATTGTGACGCAGGACCGTCGGCTTCACGGCGTCGAGCTTCACGGCGTCGAGCTTCGCGAGTTCCGGCAGCGACTCAATCGCGGCGTTCTGTAAACCCCAATAGCGATCGCGGCCCCATGAGTTGAACGAGCCATGATCGCCGGTCTCTTGCACGGTATCGAAGACATCGCAGTGCTCGATGAGATGCCCGCCCCAGCAGCCGTCGCCGATGTTGATGCCGGCTCGGGATGCGTCGTAGATCGAGCAATGCCGCACGGTGATGCCCGACGACATGGCGATCTGCACTCCCGCCGCTTGCTTCTCGACCAGACCAATGCCGCGAATCAAACAGTCCTCGACGAGGCAGTCCGCCGGATAGCTTTCGGTCTGTGGTCCGGGTTCTTGATCAATCTTCTCAAGGCTCTGTCGCTGCCCGTATTCAAAGAGCGGACTTCGCACTGCCAGTGCATCGCCAACGAAAGCCACGGCACTCGCGCCGGTATCGCGGATGTCGCAACCGGCGATGCGGACTCGGCGGTTGTACTTGCTGACCAAGATCGCATTGCCGCCGATTTGATCGAACTCGCAATCGACGAGGCTGCAATCTTCGGTCCCTTGCAGAAACACTGCGCCTTCGCGAGCAATCGTCCAATCGCTGCGGAGCAACGGCTCGCTGGTTTGCATGAAAGTGCGAGCGGCATGACGAAACGTCAGTCCGCGCAGCGTCACGCTCTTCACCGGCTGCTTCTGAGTTCCGTCGATCCGAATCAATTGGCTGGAGGTCGGGAACTCGACCGTGGCGTTCGCGAGATCAAGCCCTTCCGGCGGCATGAAGTAAAGCGTGTTCGACGTTCCCTCATAGAACCATTCGCCGGGGGCATCGAGTTCCTCGAAGACGTTCTCGACATAGCGATTCTGCTTGTGCATGCCGGACCCGCGGTTGTTCTGCCTGCCCCCTTCCGTCAGCACATCGCCGTTCTTGTCCTTGCCCGTGATGAGAAAGTGGACTCCGCCCCAAGCACCCGGATGCAACGCATGCAGATAACCGCCAGCGGGATTGCTCCAGCGCGCCGCACGCTCGCGACTGACAGCGTCCGCCGCGAAGCCACCGAATGGCCGAATCTCCAGATCAAAGTTCGGATAGCGAGCCATCCTCTGCCGCTGACCATTCACGAAGAGTTCATCGACCTGCAACTTGTATTGAAACCGTGCTTCTGCGGCCCGTTTTGGGTGGGCGTAAATCTGCATTCCAAGATCGGCTTGCCAGATGCCGTCACGAAATGGCTGCCACTTCAGCTCGAGCTTGCGGTCGCTCGTGACGACGACCTTCTTACCGGCAGCCGCGCGGAACTCGACCCCTTCATCCTCATGACTGAACTCCAACCGGCGTTCGAGGCGATACGTGCCGCCATGAATGACGACCGTCGTCCCGCGAGCCGTCCGGGCGAGCAACTGAGCGATCTGCAACGACGCCACCGGCTTCGCTGCACCCCCATCATTCGTGTCGTTGCCTTGCGGCGAGACATGAATCTCACGAGTTCCCTGCGCGACTTTCGACGCCGTCTTTGCAGGCGACTCCTGCGCGGCAACGACGCCGATTGTGGTGATGCTTAACGAGGCAAAGAGAACGACGGAGTGTTTCGCGAGCGTCATCGGTCGTTGGCTTTCCGTTGCGGAACTGCGTCTGGCGTGTTCGTGGCCCACTTGAACTCGGCGAAGATCACCTTCGTCAGGTCCGAGCCGGGTTTGGGTTGGAAGCGCATCTTACCAACACTCGACCAGTCCTTCATT
>JAYTQJ010000291.1:0-1982 GCA_043746775.1 Schlesneria sp. | reverse complement strand
GAAGGCAAATTCTGTTCTTCTTTTTTCTGTCCCCATTTTTCTGTCAGCTCCCCTCCGTCGCCCCCAAAGGTTCGATCTGAACGAGGTTTCGTCGGGAGAGTCCCTTGTAACAGTCGGACAAATCGAAATGCAGCAGCACGCCCGGTAGAAGCGCGGAATAGGGCCAGCGATAGTCCTCAGTTTCTGCCACGATCGCGAACGATCGCAAGGCGTTCTTCAGAGTGATTTTGATCACCGACGGGTTGAGCAGTGCGGCGAATGTCGCCGCGAGTGCGTCCCAGCCTTTCGCGGCCAAGTGAATCTCGGTGTGCCCTTGATCGCGCAGCCAGTCGAGCACGCGCAGGACGTCGAACACTTTCTGGCCGAGGTACGGACGATCGAGCATCAAGCTGTTGGACGCGAAGAAATAGTCGGCGTCAAATGGCCGAACGACGCCAACCATATTCGGCCGCGACTCGCCGACGCCGCGGACGTCGCACGCATAGAACGGCACGTCGGTCTCGGTCTTGAGCAACTCGGCAAGCGTTGTTCCAGTCCACACAGAAACGCTGTCTGCATCCCGCCGCCTGAGTTGCCCGTGATCCCCACATGTTGCGGATCAACCTCCGGCCGCGAGAGCAGATAGTCCAACGCACGCACGCCATCCCAAGTGCGAGAGCTCGTCAGGTTCAACGGCCGGCACATCCGGCGGTGGCGGTTGGCCGAGTATCTTCTTTATGACCCACGCGCCCCGTTTGACGGCACTGGTCGTTGTGCCGTTGGCGGTCACTTTGCAGACCGCGGCCATCGTCAAGAAGCCGCCGCGGGTATTCTTGGTTTGATCGACATCGACGTGGCGGAAGCGAGTCCCATCAACGCCGGGAATGCCGTAGCGCTCGACCAAGCGCGGCTTGATCAATACTACTCAGCGGTCCGAGACCTCGAACGACAACTCGAACTCGCGCAAGAATGGGAGCGCAAGCCGAAGCCCACGACCACCGCGCCGGCACCGACCGACATCTCCGAGAACAAGAAGCTGATCGACAAGATCCGCTTGATGCTGGACGTCGCGCGGCTGGGTTTCGAATCCGACAGCACGCGCGTTGTGAGCTTGTTCGTCAACACCTTCAGTGTCGTTGCCGACTTGCCGGGAGTGAAAGACGAGACCCACAGCATCACGCATCATGGCGGCCGCAAAGAGGCACTCGATCAACTCTTCATCATCGAGAGTGCTCAGTTCAAAGTGCTGTCCGAGTTCTTGACTGGCCTCAACGCGATCAAAGAGGGAGGCGAGCCATTGCTCAATCGCACGATGGTCCTTTACGGAGCTCCGATGGGTAACGCCGCGAGTCACGACAACAAGAACCTGCCCATGCTGTTTGTCGGCGGCGGTTTCAAACACGCGGGCCACCTGTCATTCGACAATAAGAAGAACTACCCGCTGCCAAACCTCTACCTCAGCATGCTGCAGCGCATGGGCCTCCCCATCGACAAGTTCGCCACCAGCACCGGCACCATGCGAGGTTTGGACTTCGCGTGATTTCGTCTGCCTTCGTTCCTGTGTGTCAGCCGGGGCAGGGGCAAAGTGGGGCTTGACGGCTTCGGTCAGTGTCAGCACGGCCGGATTGCCTGATGCAATCGCCTTGACCTCGGTGCCTTCGAGTGCTCAGGGCGTGCCACCCGAATTAAACTCGACTCAACGATCCGGTGGACCCGCCGAACGAATCGGTCTCGACGCCGAGTCTTTGCAGAATCGTGACGAAGAGCTTCGCCAGCGGAAGCTCTTCCACTTCCTGCTTGCTTTGCCATCCCGCATCCGTGTCGATTCCTGCGCCGGCCTGATTGTCTTCATTTCCTTTGCCGAACTTGAGGTATCGGCCGTTGGTGAAGCCGAGGTTCTTACCGCCGGCGGAAATGATCGGATAGTTGCGTGACAAGTGAAAACTGCTGGAAGCGGAGCCGTGCATGGCAAGCGTGTTGTCCAGCAGATTGCCTTTGCCGGT
>JAYTQJ010000290.1:0-1986 GCA_043746775.1 Schlesneria sp. | reverse complement strand
CGGCGGCTAGCGCCTTGCCGCTCACTGGAAGTTTTTTCGTGCCAGTTCCTAACGAGCAAATCCTGACGGGATTACCGGCTCGGAAGTCTAACGTACCGATACGAACTGCGTGAATCTCGTCGCGAACTACCCAGCTTCGGAAGGGGTTCCTAGAATCCCCGACCCGCTACTCTCGGCGGCGTGCTGTGATTCTGTAGTTTTCCTGTGTGCATGGACGCGACCTTGGCGAAGAAAGCTCAAAAGCCCGTTGATTCCGGTCCCGATGATGAGGGACTCGCCAATCCCGCGCCGCGCCGCCCCGCGCCTAAGAAGGCGGCCTCAAAAAAGACCGCTGACGCGGAAGCCGTGACTTCAACCACCAGCGATGCGGAAGCGCTCGGCGATGCCGAAGCGAGTCCTTCCAAGAAGAAGGTCGCGAACACCGATCAGGCTGCAACACTGAAGCCCGCCTCCAAGAAGTCTGCGTCCGCCAAGACCAAGGCGGAGCAACTCGAGACCAAGCAGAGCGAGTCCGAACCCAGCGTCATCAGCCCCCTAAATTCGGCCGCCAAGAAGAGCGCTCCCGTGAAGCCTGCGGTCGCGTTCGATCCGGCGTGCGAGGCTGCTGTCGAAGAGGAGACTCAGCGGCTCGGCCGATTCGTGTGGGGGCATCTCGGTCGGCGTCGGCCTTCGATTTTTGAGCGGCGTTGGTGGGACGACCGGATCATGGCGGCCGCGATGGCGGATGAGTCGCTCAAGGTACAGATGTTTCGGTTCGTCGATGTGCTGCCGCGATTGAAGACGCATCGCGACGTGACGCGGCATTTGCAGGAATACTTTCACGAGGTGAAAGAGCACCTGCCGTTTGCCGTCGAGATGGTGCGGTTCGGCGTCGAGCATTTGTCACCCGAGTCGGTTCTCTCGCGAGCCTTGGCTTACAACGCGCGGGCCAACGCGGCACGCATGGCGCGGCGGTTCATCGCGGGATCGAGTGTCAGCGAAGTGCTCACTGCGGTGACATCACTCCGCAAACAGGGGCTGGCATTCACGCTCGATCTGCTCGGCGAAGCGGTCATTAGCGAGCCGGAGGCTGAGGCGTACCAGCGCTCGTATCTCGACCTGATCGACGGGTTGGCTCCGGTGGTCAATGCGTGGCCGGAGTCTTCGCTGGCGGACTGCGATCATCAAGGACCGGTCCCGCGCGTGAATGTGTCGATCAAGTTGTCGGCCCTCGTCAGCCACTTCCGTCCGGCTGACGCCAAGGGGACGACGGTCGCCGTTCAAGAACGGCTGCGTCCGTTGCTCCGCAAGGCGCGCGAGAACCATGCGTATCTGCACGTCGATATGGAACAGTACTCGTACAAGGATTTGACGCTCGACATCTTCAAGCAGACGCTCATGGAGGACGAGTTCCGCGACTGGGCTGACGTTGGCGTGGTCGTGCAGGCGTATTTGCCGGACTCCGAACGTGATGTCGCCGGGTTGCTCGAATGGTCTCACCAGCGCGGGACGCCCGTGTGGATCAGGCTCGTGAAAGGAGCCTATTGGGATTACGAGACGGTGGTCTCGGCGAGCCGCAACTGGCCGACACCCGTCTTCCAACAGAAGTGGCAGTCGGACGACAGCTATGAACGGTTGACGAGGATGCTGCTAGAGAACCACACGCTGCTGCGTCCCGCGTTCGGCAGTCACAACTTGCGGAGCCTGTCGCACGCGATCGCCTGTGCGAAGCAGCTCAAAGTTCCCAACGGGGCGTTCGAGTTGCAGATGCTGTACGGCATGGCGGAAGAGCAAGCGCGGGCCTTTCTGGAGCTGGGACATCGTGTCCGCATCTACACGCCGTTCGGACAGCTCATGCCGGGGATGGCCTATCTGGTTCGGCGACTGCTCGAAAACACTTCCAACGATTCCTTCCTGCGACACGCCTACGACGACGGCGCTCAGATCGAAAGCCTGCTCATGAAACCGACCGAAGCCGCGAAGCTCACGCCCGTCAAACCGCAACCG
>JAYTQJ010000289.1:0-1989 GCA_043746775.1 Schlesneria sp. | reverse complement strand
GCCGCTCACGATTGAAGACGTGGTGCCGGTCAAGCGGCTCGGCCTGATCGCGTGCGGACTGGCGGCGGCGTTCGTCGTCGTCGCCGGTGCGGCGAGCGTCGATTGGGAGTGGCGGAACGCGACCTCGCGCGCGGTCCTAAGTGATGTGCCTTATCGACAACTTGAGGTTCGCCCCGGAGATCACACGGTCGATGAGGGGGCAGGCTCGACGATTGATGTCGCGCTGATCGGGCGGACGAATCGAGACGTGGCGCTGTTCACTCGACCGGCGGGAGACGCGGATGCGGAATGGACGGAACGGAAGCTGGAGGAAGAGAAGTCAGAAGTCAGAGCGGCAGAGGCCAGAGATCAGAAAGAGCAGTCCGCTACTGTGGCTCAGACTTCTGCTTCTATGACCACTTATTCTTTGACTTCTACCGCTCTCTCGTCTCGGCCGCGTGCCGCGTTTGTGGCGAAGCTCGATCGGCTAACGAAACCGGTCGAGTACCGCGTGACGGCTGGTGAGTTGGCGAGCGCGACGTATCGGATCGGCATTCGACGGCCATTGCGGATTGACGAGGTGAAGGTCGATCTCACGCCGCCGTCATACACCGGGCAGCCGACGAGTACGTCGCTCGATGCGAACCTGAGCGTATTGGAAGGGACCGTCGCGAAGTTTGTGATCACGTTCGACAAGCCGGTGAAGTCGGCATCGATTGTCTTCGCGCCGAGGAAGCAGCCGCGCGATGACGAGGAGAAGAACGAAGCTGTGGTCGTGCTGCTGGACGTAGGACGGGCACTCTTGCCCGTCGAGCAGTCGGGGCATTCGGAAACGACGGGCAAGAGTGCCCGTCCTACAGTTGCCTCCATCGAACTCACTCTCACCGAAGACCGCAACTACAGCATCGTCGCGGAGGCCGAGGACGGGACTTCGCTGCCGGAGAACAAGTACCGGATTCGTGTCCGTCAGGATCAGCCGCCGCAGGTCTCGTTTGAGTCGCCCGACGATGCGATCGAGGTTCACACGCTCGCCGAGTTGCCGATGCGAGTCCGCTTGCGAGACGACTACGGGTTGTCGAAAGCGGGTGTCGTGTTTCAGATCAACAACGAGCAGGAAGTTCCGCTGATCGCTCAGGACTTTTCCGTGGTGATCGCCGCCGCCAATGAGGTGGCGACAGAAGGAAAAACCTCGCCGATGACTCAGGCGGCGCTGGAGAAGGTCTTGCCGCTGGAGGTCTTCGAGCTGACTCAGAAGGACAGCGTGATGTACTTCGCGTTCGCCGAGGACAACCGCCCCGACTCGCCGCAGCGGACGGAGACCGAGATGCGGTTCATCGACATCCGGCCCTTCAAGCGGACGTATCAAGTCGTCGATCCCGACCCGATGCCAGCGGGAATGGGTGGCGGGAATTTCAAGTCGCTCGGCGAGCTGATCTCACGACAACGACATGCCCTGAACCGGACGATGCAAGTCGAAAAGCGAGCGATCTCCGGACGAACGCCCGATGCTCAAACGCTCGATCAACTGATGAACTTCGAGAAGGATTTGGCGGGCAGCGTGAGTGAGTTCGCAGCGGGCTTGTTGGCTCGCGGCTTCGACGATGTTGAGCTTTTCATTCAAGCAGAAACGGCAATGCTCGCCGCCGTCGATTCGCTCTCCGTCGGCAAGTGGGAGAACGCGACGCTTCAGATGAAGGACGCACTGAAGGCACTCATCGAAGCCCGCGACACGATCCAATCTCAGATCCTCAAGAACCCCGATCCCGCACGACTCGCCGCGCTCCGCGCGTTCGATCGGATGCAGGCTCAGAAGCTGCGAAGACCGAAGACCGACAAGGAGGAGGCTCGCGAGCTGATCCGGCGGCTGGAGGAATTGATCGGGCAGGAGGCGACCGTCGTGAGCGGGCTGGAGGAAGAGGTCAGAGGTCAGGAGTCAGAGCCGCAGAAGTCAGAAGAGAAGAAGCCAGAGGGTGAGAAAACAGAGCAGCGGAAGTCAGAGGTCAGTGATCT
>JAYTQJ010000288.1:0-10206 GCA_043746775.1 Schlesneria sp. | reverse complement strand
CTCGGGTCGAGCCAGACCGAGACGATGATCCCAAGATCGTTGGCCTTCTCTTTAGGGATGTCACCCGCTCGCACGGCATCCAGCACGCCGTTGGCGATCCCGGCCTGAACCGACCCCATCAGGATGTTGGTGTACTTGGTGTTGGTCACAGTCACCTTACTCACCATCACAGTGACCGGTCGGACTTGAACGTCACAATTCAGGATCGCGAAGACCTTGGAGTGGCCTCGGGATTGATCGCCGATCATGTTCGCGATCGCGTATCCGACGGGGCCGTCGAGTTCTCCGATGACCACTTCTGGCTCCGCCGCCGAGTACGCCGGGGCCGCTTCGACGAGAGCCTCGCCAGTTCGCATCACGATGCGTGGTAGAGCAGCGGCTGACGCGGCAGCCTTCTTGACGGTCTTCTTACTGGCAGCTTTCTTCTTCGGCATGACGACGTGGTCCTTGGGGATCGTGTTGAAGTGGATGGAATTATCGCGAGATTAGGTTTGGCTTGTTTAACCGCGTGGGCAACGCCCACGCGGTTAAACAAGACCGTCAGACATCAACGTCATCATCCCGGCAATTCGCGGAGGCGCAGGTTCTTGAACTCGACGGGCGCGCCTTCCGATTCGAGGCAGAGATAGCCGGTCTTCGGCTCGCAGTTGGTGCCGCCCGAAACTTCCTCGCCGTTCACCCACAAGCGGACTTCGCCATTGATGGCTCGAACGTAGTAGTGGTTCCATTCGCCAACTCCCTTACTCAGGTTCTTGCGAGGAAAACTGCGTGAGCCACCGGGAGCGACCGGCGGGAACGGTGTCATCTTGGCTTTGCCGACGGGAAAGACATCGCCGTGGGTGGTGAACCAATCGGGTTTCTTGCCCGAGGATTTCTCGTACTGCTCGGCGTAGCCGTGGTCGAGTACCTGCACTTCAATGCCGCCGGGAGGAAGCTGGCCAGGCTTGAGATTGGTCAACGCCTCTTCACTGGTCCAAACAAAAATCCCCGAATTGCCGCCCGCCTTGAGATGTCGCCACTGCGCGACCAGTTCAAAATTGGTGATCTGCTTGGTGGAGCGAGTCACACCGACCGGAGTCCCCTTGCACGAGACCGCGCCCTCTCTCCACGTCCAGGTGTCGGGATCCCCGTTCACCATGACGAAGTCGGCTTCACCCAGCGACCTCCACCCCAAGCCCGTGCCGTCGATCACCGCTTTCGGCAAACCAACCGGCTCCTCTTGAGCGTGCAGCCAACCTGCGGTGAGAAGCAGCACCGTCAGAGCGTGACTCACACAATCAACAATACGAGTTCTCATACTGAAGCCTTTTGGCGGGAGGGGGGCAAATCGGTCGGCACGTTTCTTCAATCGCCAAACGTTGCCGACTGAAGAAACTGATGGGGGGTGGTGATTTCATACCGGAATAACTTTTGGGACTCGTCGGGCAGCTCAAGTAGATCCTTGTCATTGGTCAACAGCCACGAGGCTCGACCCGCTGCCGCAGTGGCCAAGACCAGATTGTCATCGGGATCACGACTCAACTTGTAACGGGTACCGAGATTGACGGACGAGATGCGAGTGTCTGAAGTGAATCTTTGTCGCCACTTG
This sequence comes from Schlesneria sp., assembly GCA_043746775.1. Classification (GTDB taxonomy): domain Bacteria; phylum Planctomycetota; class Planctomycetia; order Planctomycetales; family Planctomycetaceae; genus Schlesneria. The sequence goes on along the minus strand of JAYTQJ010000288.1, from coordinate 8,618 downwards.
GCAATCACCTCCGGAGTCATCCCGAGAACCTGTTCAAAAACTTCCAAGTACTCGCTCAGCAGCTCTGCGGAGACAACAAGTTGCAGCTCGCGTTCGACGAGCCACAATCGCAACACTCGATGATTGGGACTCGTCTTGGAGCGGCTCATCAAGGCACGCACGAAGACGTTGGTGTCGAAGACGATGATCCGCCGCTCTCTCCGACTAACCACGTTGGGACTCCGCAGAACGTTTGATTCGGAGCTGCCGAATTGCGGCATCGGCAGCGGCCATCGTCAACTTGGACCGTTGTGCCGCAGCACAGGATCTGCGGAGCAAGTCTTCGTCGGCTTGACGGTCCAAGAACTCGCTCAAAGCCAGCTCGGTCATTTTGGCGGGTGAGACGCCTCGAGCATCCGCCAGTGTGACGAGACGACTCCAAGTTCGATCGCGGATTTGAATGTCTGTCACGATTCACACTCCAAAATATCTGTTCACTCAATACACGCCCACTGTCGTCGTCTTGGCGAAGACGTGGAAGGGGCGTGTGCCGCTGATGCCGTCCCACGGATACTTTTCGTGGGGCTGTTCGCGTTCGCCTTCGTCGCGTTCCATGAAGCCGGGGATGAAGAGTTCTTTCGTCAGCGTGTAGAGCTTCACACGGCCGGTCTTGCCGTAGCCGACGACTTGGTTGTAGTCCTCGAATTCGACGGTCTCGATGACGGCACGCGGTTGAGGCGCGTGGTAGGTGATTTTGAAGTTGTCGGCCGGATCGAACGGCTTGCCACAGGCGAGGCCCATCAGCGTGTTGCCGTAGGTCGGCGTGATGTACACGTCGGGGCCGAGCAGTTCCTCACGACAGGTGCGATACCACTGCGGCGTGAACTCCGTCCCGCCCGCGAAAATCCCCTTGATGCCAGTCTCAGCGATGCTTGTGCCATCGTCGAGCAACCGCATGGCGAGCGCTTCGAGCAGCTTCGGCGTCATGAAGGCACACTTGATGTCGTGGTTGGCCGAGAGGATCGTCACGGCCTGGTCGATGACGTGGTCTTTGTAGTCCTCGGCCTCCTTGATCTTTCCCTTCTTGATGAGCTTCACGACCCAGCGCGGATCAAGGTCCACACAAAAGCAGATGCCGCCGCGATACTGGGCCAAATGCTCGACTGCCAACCGCAACCGCCTCGGCCCGGATGGCCCGAGCATCAGCCAGTTGGATCCTCGGGGGAAGTATTCGTCGGGGAGCGTGTCACTGAAGTTTTCGTAGTCGATCCAATGGTCTTCGATGACCATGCGGCTCTTGGGGACGCCCGTCGTGCCGCCGGTTTCAAACACGTAGACCGGCTTGCCCGCCAGCCCTTTCGGCACCCAGCGGTTGATCGGCCCGCCGCGCAGCCAGTCGTCTTCAAAGTGTGGAAACTTCTTCAGGTCATCGAAGCATTTCACTTCGGTCAGCGGGTTGAAGTTGTAGGTCTTGGCCTTCTCCAACCAGAACGGGCTACCGGTCGATTCATGAAAATGCCACTGCACCGTTTCCACGGTGTGAGCATCCAGTTGAGACTTGGCTTGAGAAACGAGTGTGTCGATCTGACTCACGGCGGGGCTTTCTTTGACGAGTGTGTATGTCGAGGTCTGGCCTTTCGGAAAAGGCCGGACTTACGAGAGAAACGGGAGGTCGAGCTGATCCATCATGACCACAAAGAGAAGTCCGGCTTAGGAAAAAGCCGGACTTCCGAGGCCATGACTTCGGTCGTCACAGGTCCGCCGTCTGCGGGACGATGTACGGCGCGCGGTACTCGCGGGTCGTGAGCTTGTTCGCTTCGGCGGCTCGTTCGCCACTGAACTCTTCCTTACCAGCGAGAGTCAGCTTGGGGCCGAGTGTGATCTTGGTCGTGGCGGGATCGACTTTGTTGTCCAACAAGTGCTGTTGGAAGCGGTCGAACGTTTCCAAGGCTTCGTCATCACCTTGCAACTTCGCGGTGATGTCCTTGGCTGCGACTGGCGTCCCGAGTCGGTACGAGATGTTGCCGACGTGGCAGAGGGCACTCGACAGATGGCCCTGCAAAATATCGGCATTCAGGTCTTCGATGTTGCGGCTGCGAACAGCCTTCACGAAGTTGCCGAAGTGGTTGTCATCGCCTCCGCCGCCGAAGTCCTTCACCTTGTTACCGTCCTTGTCGAACTGCGTCCCGCCGTTGTAGCTCGGCATCACCGCGTAGCCGTTGCTGCCGGAGAAGATCACGCCGACACCCGCGTCTTTGTACTTCTCGGTCTTCAGCCCGCGCACTTCAAACACCAGTCGCTTGCCGCCCGCGTATTGGTGAATGCAGACCTGCGTGTTGGCCGTTTCACCGGCATCTTCGTAGCCGAAGCGACCGCCGTAGCTGAGGACCGTCTCACCGAGGCTCATTTCGTTCAGACCCCAGCGGGCGATGTCCATCTGATGAATGCCTTGGTTGCCGAGATCGCCGTTGCCGGTCTCCCACTGCCAGTGCCAGTCGTAGTGAAACTTGGGTCGGGTGAGCGTGGTCATCTGAGCCGGTCCGCTCCACATGTCGTAGTTCACGCTGGCGGGAACATCGTAGTTGCCGCGTGGACCGATCGACCCTCGCGGCTTGTAGCACAGGCCGCGAGCCAACTTCACTTCGCCAATGCCGCCGTCGTGGATGATTTTGATCAACTCGCGCATGCCGGGGTTCGAGCGGCTTTGCGTTCCCGTCTGCACGATCTTTTTGTACTTGCGAGCCGCTTCGACGAGTTGCCGTCCTTCAAACACGTTGTGGCTGACGGGCTTTTCGACGTACACGTCCTTGCCTGCTTGAACGGCCCAGATGGCGGCTAGGGCGTGCCAGTGATTCGGAGTGGCAATACTGGCGATGTGAATCGACTTGTCGTCGAAGCACTTTCGCATGTCGGTATAAACGGTCGGTCGCTTGCCGAACCTCTTTTCAATCGCGTCAGCCTGCCTGTTCCCCACGACTTCATCGACATCGACGATCGCCGCAATCACACAGTCTTTGCGTTTGCCGAACCCGTCAATGTGCGAGCCGCCACGCCCGTTCACACCGACCACCGCGACTCGCAGAATGTCGGCCGATCCCGGAGCGGCGTCGTCGGCTGCGAAGGACAATCCGGAGCGACTGGCGAGTGCCGCCGTGGCTACGGCGAACATCGAGCTTTCGAGAAATTCGCGACGAGAGAACTGTGACATCAGTGCGATCCTTGAGTGCAGGCGGGACACGGAACAGGGAGGCCAGACGCAGAAACGAGTGACGCGGCCGGTTCTCGGGCAGCGTCAAGGGCGGTAGTGTAGGCGTGTCCCTCGCGGCCTCGCAACCATTGGCGATGAGCGTTAAAGAGACGGGGTACAGACGTTGAGTGGTGGTCATGATCGACGCCCAATGCGACATCGCAAACCAGGTTCATCGTCCGAGCGGTTCAACTTGATCGGAGAACTAACGTCACTTCCCGCCGATCCTGGCCACTGACTTCAACAGCACTGTCCTCAAACAAAGTGATGCCTGACTCCAACATTTGTCTGTCCACCATCTTTCTGTACTGAGTCTTTCTCTACCGAATCGAAAACGTAGAACAGAAAGATGTGGGACAGAAAGTTGGAGGCCGCCCTTGGACGGAGTGGATGCCAGCCACACTCGAAGATTGTCGGGAGAAGAGAGCAGTGTCGAACGAACGAAGGCGTGCCATTTCCGACAAAAGGTAGCCTTCATCGCTCCGCGTGAAGTCAGCCGAGTCACCAGCGACCCGGAGACGCGGGAAACAGCGTCATTCCGCGTTCGGCTCTCTTCACGCGGAGCGATGAAGGCTACTTTTGGCGGGCGCATCAGGAATGCTATTCGATGAACTATTTCGCTCACGCATTGAATCATCTCGACCGACCGTACTTTGTGGCCGGGACGGCGGTGCCCGATTGGTTGTCGGTCGCGGATCGGAAGGTTCGATTTCGGCCGCAGCATCTCGAACCGTGGGCTGACGGTGTTGAGTCGCTGCAGGCGGACGTGGCCGCCGGAACATTGCGGCATCTGCACGACGACAGCTGGTTTCACGCGACGCGCGGGTTTGTCGAAGTGACGGGCGAACTGACGCGACTCTTCCGTGAGCAGCTTGGTGCCGATGACCAGTATCACTGTGGATTCCTCGGCCATGTCGGGATGGAACTGCTGCTCGATGCCGTTTTGATCGAACGGTACCCCGAGCGATTCGAGGAGTATTGGCGCGTCCTCGACTCGGTCGATCCGCTCGCCATCGAAGCGGCCATCAATCGCATGGCCCGTCAACCGACGGATCGTCTCGCGTGGTTCATCACGCTGTTCCGGCATGAGCAGTTTCTGCGTTGCTACACGAATGACCAGCGATTGTTGACTCGCTTGAATCAAGTGTTGACCCGAGTCAAACTCTGCCCGCTCCCGCCGCAAGCCACGTCAATTCTCGCCGAGTCTCGCAAGATTGTCGGCCAGCGATTGAATGACCTGCTGCCCACGGAGCATTTCGAGATGCCGTGAGTGATCAGAACGCCGTAGTGATGAGAACACAGGACCGTCAAGCAAACCCCACCGGGCTTGCCCCGGTGGATTCAGGTCTTTGCACTACTTACTCTCGCGTGGTTTTTGAAGTAGTGCAAAAACCCGCGAGCCACCGGGGCAAGCCCGGTGGGGTCGCGTATTTCAGAGCCAGCTCAACAGACTCCTTTCTTTCCACATTCACACTTGAGGAACTCCTGCCATGAAGTACGGAATGAACATGTTGCTCTGGACCTCTGATGTCACCGAAGAGCACTACCCGATTTTGGAGAGTCTCAAGCAGTGGGGCTTCGATGGCGTCGAACTGCCGATTTTCGACATGGAAGTCGCGAAGTTTCAGAAGCTCGGCAAGAAGCTCGACCAGATCGGGCTGGGACGGACGGCCGTCACGGTTTGCACTGACGCCGACAACCCGATCTCACCCGACGCGAGCATTCGCGCGGCGGGACTGGCTCGGCTGAAGAAGGCGATCGACATGTGCGCAGCCAGCGGCGCGACGCACCTCTGCGGCCCGATTCACTCGGCGCTCGGCTCGTTCAGCGGATCGGGAGCGACTGACGACGAATGGAAGTGGGGGAAAGAAACGCTCTCGAAAGCCGCCGATCACGCGCAGGCCAACAACGTCACTCTGGTTGTCGAATACCTCAATCGTTTCGAGTGCTACTTCCTGACGAACGCGGCGGACGACGCTCGCTTCTGCCGCGAGATCAATCATCCGAACCTCAAGATGATGTACGACACCTTCCACGCGAACATCGAGGAAAAGAACCTCGCTGCGGCGATGCAGTCGTGCTGGGATCAGGTCGTTCACGTCCACATTTCTGAGAATGATCGCTCGACGCCCGGCGAAGGGCATGTCGATTGGGAGACCACGTTCCAGATGTTGAAGACGCTGAAGTACGACGGCTGGTTGATGGTCGAAGCCTTCGGCCTCGCCCTTCCCGCACTGGCCGCCGCCACCAAAGTCTGGCGACGCATGTTTCCGAACGAAGAGTATTTGTCTCAGCACGCGCTCGCGTTCATGAAGCGCATGATGGCGGGGTGACGCAGGGGCAATGCCCGAAGTCCGGCTTAGTAGCCTGTTGAAGAACGTAACTTGGACGCCCTCGTCCGAGCGATTTCGAGTTGAAAACGGACGGACGAGGGCGTCCATCCTACGATTTTCAACAGGCTGTTCGCTTTGTTAGCCGGACTTCGTCTGCGCGTGCAAACTCCGACACTGCACGATCCCACTTTCATCTGACCGACACTCTTCCGAAGTCGCCTTCATGCCAATCACCGGCCGATCTTTCGCCGAGCGTGCCACCGACCTTTCCGCCTTGCGTGTGCGAACTCGCCTGCCATCGCTACTTCACAGCCTGTTGGTGCCGTTGATCACTGCGCTGGCAATGTCCGACGCGAGCGATGTTCTCGCGCAGGACGAACCGCCCGCCGTGAAGCTTTCCGTTGTGCGGACCACCGTCGGTGGTGTTCATGCCTACGCTCCCAACAGATGGGGACTGCTGCATGTCAATCTGATCAACACGCAGGAGACGCCGCGCGATTTGTTGACAGCGACGTATTTTGACGGTGCCCCGACGATGCAGTTCGGTCAGCGGTTGCGGTTGCCCGCGAAGTCATTGCTGCGCGCCGTCCAGCCCGTCTTGATTCCGCCGCTGAATCCCGATCACGGGCGATCACTCAACTTTCAAACGCTCGTATTGGATGCGGAGCGTTCCGGTGGCGAAGGAGCAGCCCACGAAGTGCTGCTGCGTGACGAAGCCGGTCTGCTCCGTCACGACGGCGCGATCTTGGTGACGCACAAACCGCGCATCACCGGACTCATCAACGAGTCGTTGCCGGATCAGGAACATCTGGCGGTCGAAGTGACGGAACTGATCGCGGCCAGTCGCGTCAGTCAAGAGTTGGGACGGCAGATCGCTCTGCCCTCGGGCGAGCAACTCGCGCACGAAGAGTTCAGCCTGCACGCGCTCGACCATTTGGTTCTGGCGGGGAATCATCTCGTCGAGGACGCGGCCGCATTGGCTTCGATCCGGCGTTGGTTGTTTGGCGGAGGCCATCTGTGGGTGATGCTCGACCGCACCGATCCACGGCTATTTGAAATGCTGGTGGGGGACCGGTTCAACGGCCACGTCGTTGATCGCGTGGGATTGAATTCGGTCCAGCTCTTTGAGGTGCAGCCGACCGGCACGAAGTCGCTGGGTGAGCCGGTCGAATACGAAACGCCGGTCGATCTGGTCCGCGTCGTCGTGCAGGATGTCGAGATCGAGCACGAGGTGAATGGTTGGCCCGCAGCATTTTGGGTTCCGTGCGGCGACGGTCGCTTGTTGGTGACGACACTCGGCGCGCGCGGGTGGATGGTTTCTCGCAACAATGAGCCGAAGCCACCGCCGCGACGCGGCCTCGGTCGCGAGACAAATGCGGACGCATTGAGTGCCGATTCCAAAGAGACTGCGTTTCGAGCGAACCGGGCGATGTCCAGTTTGGCGTCCGATTTCTTTCTCGCGGCGCGACCTGATGAGCTGGTCTCGACGGCAGCACTCGAAACGCAGGTTGGGGAATACATCGGGTACTCGGTGCCGTCGCGAGGCGTCGTGCTGGGATCGTTGGCGGTGCTGGTGATGCTGATGTTGGGCATTGGTTCGTGGCTGTATGCCCGCAGTGCCGTCGAACACATGGGCTGGATCGGCCCGTTGTTGGCCATCGTGTTCGGCGCGGCGTTGCTGCAATTGGGCCGGTCGAATCGACACGCGATTGCCGACGCTGTCGCGGCCATGCAGTTCGTGCAGCCGATCCCCGGCACGGACGATGTCTGCCGTCGCGGTGTCGTGGCGACGTACTACCGCGAAGGGAGTCAACAGCCGATTCGAGCCACCGCCGGTGGGAGGCTGGTGCCCGACATGACCGGCCTCGACGGAACCGTCCGCCGCATGGTTTGGGCGGACATCGAATCGTGGCAGTGGGAGAACGTGCCGCAAGCGGCGGGACAGCACAGCGCGGCGTTCCAAGTGTCGGCGAGTGTCGTCCCGCGCATTGAGGCGCGCGCGACGTTCGACCACACCGGGCTGGTCGGTCGTGTGGCCGGAGTCACGCAGCTTGAGGACGGAGTGTTGGCCACACGCTCGGGGCGCATGGGCGTCGATTTCCAAGACAACGGGACGTTTGTTGTTCGCACCGAGAATGCCTTCGGACGAGAACAGTTTCTCGCGGCAGACCTGCTGGCTGACGAACAGGATCGCCGCCGTCGCACGCTCGAAAAACTGCTCTCCAACAAACTGCGACGTGACTATCCCGAGCAGCCGACGTTGCTGGCGTGGAGCGATCGGCCGAACGCGAACTTTCAATTTGGCGAGGGCCTGCAATCGCGCGGTTCCACACTAATGGCCATCCCGCTGGTGTTGGAACGACCACAGATCGGTCGTGAGATTGCCATTCCTTCCCCGTGGCTACCGTATCTCAACACGCTCGCCCCCGATGGAACGCAGCCGTCCGCCATGTGGAACAACCAACTCAAAGAATGGCAGGATCGGGCTGCGCCGAGTTCCACTTGGCTGCGTTTCCAAGTCCCGCGCGAGTTGCTGCCGCTGAAGGCGACTCGCGCCCGAATCGTCATTCAAGTCACCGGCCCCGTCGGACGGTTGGAAGTACTTGGCCAGCGCGACGGTGCCGCTCATTCGATCCAGACCGTGATTGATCCTGTCGGCCTGCTGACGCTGGAGATTACGGATCCCGCACTCCTGACCGTCGCGAGTGACGGAAGCCTGGTCCTCGGCATCAATGCGGGTGACATGAATCAGGCCGAGATCGCGCTGGAAAAGAAGGACGCAGGCGCGAAGATCAACTACTGGCGCATCGAATCACTCGGCCTCCAATTGTGGGCGACTCCCACCGAACCACTCACCAAGGAATGACGAATGGTAGTCGTAGGGTGTGTGGAGTCTTCGGAACACACCGTGGTAAGTACGACTCTTGTCGAACCGGTGCGTTCCGAAGACTCCACGCACCCTACAACTGTTGAGTCGTTTAACCGCGTGGGCAACGCCCCGCGTGCGAACGGTGAAACCGCCTCAGGCGTCGCACGACGCGCGGGGCGTTGCCCACGCG
>JAYTQJ010000287.1:0-10212 GCA_043746775.1 Schlesneria sp. | reverse complement strand
ACTCCGTGTGCCGTCCGCATTTCGCCGGTTACGGCACATGGAATGTGCCTACTACTTTCCAAAGTGAGTGCCATTGGCCTTACGGCACGCGGCTCGCCAAACTCTCAGCTTGGCCGCGTGTGGTCTATCAACTCGAACTACTTCCCTCGCGTCACCGACCGACGGAACCGGCTCCTGGAACTTTGAGCGTCGGTGTGATGAGCGTCTTTTCTTCCGAGTCGGCATCGGGAGATTCCTCGCTCAGCACCGGCTTGGCTGTCGCGCGTGAGACCGGGACGGTGACCTCCGTGATGTCGGCGGAAGGACCAGTGCCGCTGTTGCGCAGCGACAGCTTGATGTCGTTCTGCTCCAGCGCCGAGATCCGAAAGACGGGATGTTGCCGTCCCGCCAATGAGACGCCTCCCAGTCCCTCCGATGTCGTGCGTGAGTCGCTGCCGCGCGACTTCAACGTGAGCCGGACGGGGGCCGAGTCGGGGTAGCGGATCGTCACGGCGATCTCACGGTCATCTTGGACCGGCGCGAGCGGGCCTCCGAATTCCGCGATGCCATCGAAACTGATGAGCATCGCGTCGCGACCGGCCGCCACGCGCGGAGCCGTGAACGTTTTGTCGCCGATGTGCAGCGCGATCGTCGCCGTCTGCAACTGCCAACTCGGGCTGGCGGACAACACGAAATCGTCCTTGCCGAACACCAGTCGCGGAGTCCCCTGCAACGACGATTGCAGTTGATCGGCCACTGCTGGCGGAACGGCCGGTGATAGCTTGGCCGCACACAGCATGAGCTGCGCGGCGGAGATGTCTTTGACCCATTCGGGATCGGTCAGCCGCGCGGCCAGCTCGGGCCGGTTGTCGCTGTGATAGTAAACGCCGAGCAACGCGACGCGGCTTTGAGGCCGCTCCAAGTTCACGTCGATGTTCCGCAAGATCGCGTCCTCGGCCTCTTGGTGACGGCCGTACTTCTCAAGCACCGAGGCGCAGACCAAGTTTGCCTCCCACGCATCGGTCGAAAACGCGAGTGCCTGCCGCGCGGTTTCGGGGGCACTGGGCTGGCCGAGAAACGCCTGAATGAACGCCCGGTTGGCGAGGCCCGCCGCCAGCATCTCATCCTTGCGGAAGTGGCCGATCCCCAGCGTCGCCAGCTTCTCGTAGGTCTCGGTGGCCGCGAAGAGTTGCCCCATCGACTGCTGCGTTCGCGCGACGTAGTAGTAGTACGGCGGATAGCACTCCATGAACGATTCCATCCGCTTCAAGACCCGCAGCCGCACGGTCGTGTCCTTCTCGTTCCACGCCTCTTCCAACTTGTCGAGGTCATCGTTACGGACGAGCCACCGGTCGGGAATCTGCTTGGCGCGAGCCATCTTCCACGACGTGTCGAGAAACAAGTTCGACTTCTCCAGCACCGTCGTCATCCGTCGCTTATCGACCTGCCAGAGGTCCAGTTCCTTGGAGACCGTTTGATTGCGATGGTCCCACCAACTGTTGGCTCCCGTGCGCACGGCCGTGGCGTACTGCACGGTCGCCACTTGAGCCGCGATCTCAAACGCACTCAGTCCGATATTGCGGTTGAACGCGCGACGATACTTCTCTCGCAACACCTCGCGTTCGCGGTCGGCGATCTGAACTTGAGCGACTTCATCCAAGACCGACGAGTACAGCTTCATCACCTCTTCATCGGCGATGCCGTTCAAGTTGAGGTGGTTCAGGATTTTCTCCTGCTCCTCGACCATGACCCGCACCGAGGAGTTTTTGCGGATGCGATGCAATGCCGCGCGACTGTAATTGAGCGCGACAGCAGCCGACCGACGCTGTTCTTCGGTGGGAGCGGCAACGGCAATGGGAGCCGTGGGTGCAACGGCTGCGGTCTTCGTCTCGGATACTGCACCGGGCGAATCGGTGGCCCGCGCTGTCGGCATCATTCCCACGCACAATGCGGGCAGCACGACAAGCACGGTTAAACAAAAGTGTCGCATCATGGTTTCCCACCAGTTCCGATTGGGCATGGCATCCTCACGCGGTCTCAAGCGAGACAACCTATTCGCGCTGACGGTTCGATGACGCTCAAAACTGACTCGGTCGTTTCACCGCGTGGGCAGTCAGAGAGAAACCTCTGAGTGGGGTGGCGTAAGCCCCCTGGTTCTTGGGCGTAAGCCCGTTCGCGAAGAACCAGGGGGCTTACGCCACCCCGCTCAGAGGTCTCATCGCTGACCACGCAAGGCATCAACGAATCTAGAACTCCCCCGTTTCATCCTCAGGGAAAGCACACGCGATGCCGCAACGGTCTTGTGAGAGGAAGCCGCGGGGCGATGCCTCGCAATGGAACGGCTGGCACGATTCTAACCGGCAGAACTGGCGGGGGGCGGGAGCGACTTGGTGCGTTGAGTCGAGTTTGTCGAGGCTCGCGCCGATCCGTCAGATCACAGAAAGATCAGGGGTCGTCGCAGTCCTGCCGATTGGCGAAGCCTTCCGGGTTGAGCGAGCTCAAACGGCCGACTCGACCCGAGCAGGAACTACAAACGCGGGACAGCTCGCGGCCCGAAGCCCTGTAACTCTTACACCCCGCCAACTCGCCACCGGAGTTTTGATGAGACCCCTTCTGTGACAGAGGCCCAACGCCTCAGTGGCTTGCTGTAAAGTTGTTGAGTACATGATTACGATTCCGCCCCGTTCGGCAGACCGACTGCCGAGTACGAATTCAATCTCATCACAGGTATGCCGCCAGGAGAGACGCATGAGTCGACAAACGTCACGTCGCGAGTTCATTCAAAACACAACGGCGATCGGGTCCGCACTGTTCGTCGGGGGAGCCGTCGATCTGCGTGGGCAGGAACGCTCGGCCAACGAGCAGCTCAACGTCGCCTGCTTCGGTGTGGGAGGCAAAGGGGGCAGCGATTCCGCCAATGCCGCCACGTTCGGCAACGTCGTTGCGATCTGTGATGTCGATCGCGGCACGCTGGAAAGCAAAGGGAAGTCCAAGGGGTTTGAGAATGCTGAGAAGTTCACGAACTATCGCGAACTGTTGGACAAGTTCGGCAAGAAGATTGACATCTGCAACGTCAGCACACCCGATCACATGCACGGCCCGATCACGCTGGCGGCCATGCGACTGGGGATCAGTTGCTACACGCAGAAGCCGCTGACGCGCACGATCTACGAAGCGAGATTGCTCGCCAACGTCGCGCGAGAAACTGGCGTCTGTACGCAGATGGGCAACCAAGGGACTGCGCTCGATTCGTCTCGCGAAGCCATCGCCCAGATCAAGTCGGGTGTACTCGGGACGTTGAAGGAAGTGTTCGCCTGGTCAAACCGCCCGGTCTGGGCGCAAGGCCCCGGTCGTCGCATGGACCTCGAAAAGTTCTCCGCTCAAGCGAAGAAGGAAGACCCCGAGAACGCGGGCAAGTTGATCGAAAAGAAGAAGGAAGAAATCGCCAAGGCGATGGAAAAGGTCGATTGGAAGAACTGGTTGGGCGTCGCACCACCTCGCGAATTCTGGCCCGGAATCTACCACACGTTCCAACATCGCGGCTGGTGGGACTTCGGCACCGGTGCCTTGGGCGACATGGCCTGCCATCAGTTGACTGTTCCGTTCGCCTCCTGCGGGCTGCGTGATCCCATCTCGGTCGTCGCCAAGTCCACGGGACACGACTTCGACAGCTTCCCCGCCAGCTCGATCATCAAGTTCGAGTTCCCCGAAACCTCGGAACGACCGGCCATTCCGTTCTGGTGGCTCGACCGCAAGGGGAACAAGCCGCCAATGGAAGTCTTCGAGAAGCATGGCATCACGAATGTTTCCGACAGCGGTGTGTTGATCGTCGGCGAGAAGGGTGCCTTCTACAGCACCGACGATTACTGCGGTAAGTACGAGTTGAAGGGCGTCGATAAGGTCAAGGTTGACTACGAGAAGGCTGAGGACAAAGGCAACAACGACCTCAACAACATGTATGAGTTGTTCCGCGCGAAGCGTGCCAACGACCCGAAGATCTGCAAGTCGAACTTCATCGACCGAGCCGGTCCGCTGACCGAAACCATTCTGCTGGGCAACCTCGCCGTGTGGGCTGCTGCCGTCGGTGGAGCCGAAGGCGCGATGGGCGAATGGGGCGAAAAGGTCGAGTGGGACGCCAAGAACCTCAAGGTCACCAATATCGCGGCACTCAAGACGCCGAAGGTCGCCGACCTCATCAAGCCGGTCTACGCCGAAGGCCATAGGCTGGACTAATGTCCGCGGTCAGTCGTAGGGCGGGCACTCTTGCCCGTTCGGCTTGACATGAACTGACGGGCAGGAGTGCCCGTCCTACAGTTTTCCAACAGGGGTACGGCATGCCGTACCCCTGTGCTTTCTACGATGTTGAAAAAGGCGAAAGTCATGATGAGTTCGCAAAGTTTTCGAGGCGTTTTTGTTGCGGTGGCTTTGGGGTTGGTGTGCCTGACGGGATGTCCGAAACCGCCAGGTGGCGGCGGAGCAGGTGGCGGGGCGAATACTCCCCACGGTGAAACGTCACAGGCATCCACGACGAAGGCCACGGCCAAAATGAGTGATGTCGGAGCCGCCAAAGGGCGGCTCGACGCATTGGGATCGCGCACGAAGTACTCGCTGAAAGCGGGTGACTTGCTGACCGAGATCATCATTCAAGACGGATCGAATCTGACCGCCTCCGACTTGGCTTTGATCGGCAAACTCAGCGATCTGGAGAAGCTTCAAATCTCCAATTGTCGGACGTTGAATGATGAGATGGCGGCAACGCTGAGCAGTTTGAAGAGCCTCAAGAGCTTGGCCCTGATAAACACGGTCATCAACGACGTGACGGTGGAGATGATCGCCAAATCGTTTCCGAATCTCATCGACCTTGACCTCTCGTCGAACACCAACATGACGAGTGGTGTGGTGAAGATTGTCAGTGGAATGAGTCAGCTCCAGCGTTTGACCTTGGTTCAGAACCAAGTCAACGACATTGGCGCCCAGCGTCTGTCCAAATTGCAGGAACTGCGATCACTCGACTTGCGTGGCAACATGGAAGCGGGCGACATGGCCCTCGAAGTTGTCGCCGCTCTCCCCAAGCTCACCGGTCTCAAGCACCGCAGCACGGCGGTCACCGATTCGGGGTTGGAGTACCTCAGCCACAACCAGACGTTGGAGTCACTGCTGATGCAGGACTTCGCTGTGACCGATCAGTCGGGGCCACACTTGGCAAAGCTCGGCAAACTGTCGCAGCTCGAAGTCTTCCGCTGCCAGCAATTCGGGACGGAAGGAGTGCTGGCCCTCAAAGGAATGGGGCTAACTCGGCTGACGCTGCGCGATCTGCCCAACATTGATGATCGAGCGATGGAAGTCTTCGACGATCTCCCCAAATTGAAGCGGCTCTACCTGCATGAGATCGCGTCGGTCAGTGATTCCGGGCTGAAGCATCTGGCCGCGCAGAAGTCGCTCGAACTGCTCGACATCTGGACCGTGCCGCAGATGACGGACGCGACGGTCGATGTGATCGCCACGCTCCCCGCTCTCAAAGAGTTGTCGATCCGGGCGACTGGCATCACCGACGCAAGTCTGAATAAGCTGATGGCAATGCCAACCCTGCAAACGCTGACTCTCAAAGAGAACGGCTCCGTGACCGCCGACGGGTTGAAAAAGCTGGCCGCGAAGAATTGGTCGAAGTTGGATCTCGGGGCATCCGACTCCGGTGAAACTGCGGCTCCTTGAAGCCTACTCATGTTCGATGAAGCCCTCATTCGCGGAACGGCTCGATTGTTTGTCGCCTGCTACGTGGGGCGACTTTGGATTGATGCGGCCGGTTGGCGCGATGCCTCTTCGCAGCGAGTCGCTCGGTGGCATTGGACCGCAGGCTGCTTGGTCTTTGTCCTGCACGTCGCGGTGGCATTTCACTTCCAACATGGTTGGAGTCACGCCGCTGCTTTCGAGCATGTGCGGTTGCGGACGCTGCGCGAAACCGGCTGGGACTCAGGCATCGGGCTCTATGTCAACTACGCCTTCGGCCTGTTGTGGTTGGCCGACACGCTACTCTGGTGGCGGCGACTCGATTGGCCTGAGAAGCGAGTGCCGTACTGGACGATTCAAGCCAGCTTCGCCTTTTTGATGGTCCAAGCGACGGCCGTGTTTGGTCCACCGTTCTGGAAGCCCGTCTGCGTGGTAGTTGCGTTGCTGTTGATTGCGCTGCGCGTGATGCGGCCTCGTTCGGCTCGCGAATCGTGATCCACGCCCCACAGAGAATTCATCCGGACGTGGGCGTCCGGACTACGGCGTGGCACCAACTTCATCGCGTTGGGAACTTCGCGGTGGTCATGCTGCCATAGCCTCCGGGCCAGCGTGAATCGACTTCGATCTGACCGACGAAGTCGCGATCGCCGAGTTCCGATTGCCAGTCCTTTTCCAAGCGGGCCGCTCGATCAACGTAGATCTTCACGAGGTACTTGCCGGGGGGCAGCGTTGGCTTGGCGATCAACTCTTTCGCGCGGGCAGAGTCTCGCGGTGCGGTGATGCTCAGCGAGTGCTGCCACAGCTTTCCTTTGCCAAAGACCTGACGATCGGATGTCGCCCAGCGTGCTTTCGACCAACCGCTCTTGGACTTCGTGTCCTGTCGGTACAGATCGACTTGCAGTAGTTGCTTATCGAAGCTCTCGGGGACATCGGTCAGCTTGAACCAGACCTCGCCGATGCGCGAGACCTCGCCATCCTGTTTGGGCAGCGAATCCGCAGTCTGGTACTTACCAGCCGACATCGCGGCGTAGTCCTCCAGAAACTTGCGGAACTGTTTGTACGAGCGGTCTCCGACGACCATCTTGATCCCGCCGCCGTGCTTCACCTGCATGGTCGGCTTGAGCAGGATCATGCTCTGCGTCGGATCGGTCGTGTCGATGAGTCCTGCTTCGACGAGATGTTTGAGCGTCGCGGCGGGATCGTCGGGCGTCATCCAGCTCACTTGCTCACCGTGCTTCTTGACCTGCTCCTTGTTGAACGCCGGTGAGTGGCACGCGGCGCAGCGCGTCGCCTCGACCCAGACGTTGTCGATGAACGACGACAGCACGCGATCATTGCGGGCATGACGCACCACTTCGACCGGCAACTTCGGGCCGAGTTTCTCCGAACCCGCCTTGGCCTTGAGCAACTCGGGATCGCGAACGGCCTCTTCAATCCAGGCGGTGAACGCGGCCAGTTCTTCCTTCCGCACATCGGCTGACACAATGCTCGGCTTCGCGGGCGTGCGGCTGATGAATTCGAGCAGCTTCGATTTCTGCGGCTGCTTCGCGTCGATCATCCCCCCTTTCACGAGGGCCGCGAACGTCTCGGCCTGATCTGCCCGGATGTAGTCCTTCAAATCGACGCCACTCAAATGGCACTCGGCACAGCTCGACGGCTTCGCCGAATTCATGATCGGCAGGATGCGGCGCGTGAACACGTCGAGCGACTTCGACTCGGCCCAGACTGAACTCGTCCAGTTCGAGACCAGCAACATTGCGACAGCACACAACGAGCAGCGAGACATGCGGAAACTCCTTCGACGAAGTGGATCGGCTCATTCAAAAGTTCCGCTCACGGTATCGCCCAACCGGCAAACCCGACAGCGAACGAGACTTCCGCCTTCATGCCTTTCCACTTCGTTGCCTTCGTTCTCTTCTGTTCAAATTCGCATGCTTCAAATGATCAAACAGTTGGCACAGAAGGCAACAAAGATGCGCCCACCCAAAGTAGCCTTCCTCGCTCCGCGTGAAGAGAGCCGAACACGGAATGGCGCTGTTTCCCGCGTCTCCGGGTCGCTGGTGACTCGGCTGACTTCACGCGGAGCGAGGAAGGCTACTTTTGGCGGTCACGTCAACAAAAGGAACGAAGGGGGAGAACGAGGCGATGTCTGTTTGACGGCTGTGGTTCGGTCGCTTTCGCCTCCATCGCATTGGGTCTATCGTGTCGGCCGGTGCCGAGACCAGACTCACTTCTTGGAGACTTCGCCGTGCGTTTCCTGACCGCTGCTTTGATGATGTTGCTGATGAACGTGTCCCCGTCGTTCGCGCAGAGTGAGAAGCTTGCCGAGCCGCAGAAGTACGAACTCGGTCCCGAATCGAAGCCGATCGCGGGAATTCCCGAAGGGAAGGTGACCAAGCATTCGTGGACGAGCAAGATCTTCGAGGGGACCGTGCGCGACTACTACGTCTACGTTCCCGCAAAATACGACGCCGCGAAGCCGACCGCCGTCATGGTCTTTCAGGACGGCCATGCCTACGTCAACAAAACCGGCGAGTACCGCGTGCCGGTCGTGTTCGACAACCTGATGGCCAAGGGAGACCTGCCGCCGATCATCGGCATCTTTGTCGATCCCGGTCATCGCGGCGACAAGCTTCCTGATTCACGTTGGAAGGCGAACAACCGCAGCGTGGAATACGACTCGCTCGGCGACACGTATGCGAAGTTCATCCTCGAAGAAATCCTGCCCGAGGTCGGCAAGAGCCACAACCTGACGACCGATCCCGACCAGCGTGCCATCT
The DNA here is from genome assembly GCA_043746775.1 of Schlesneria sp. Taxonomy (GTDB): domain Bacteria; phylum Planctomycetota; class Planctomycetia; order Planctomycetales; family Planctomycetaceae; genus Schlesneria. The sequence continues at coordinate 1,726 of JAYTQJ010000287.1, read as the reverse complement.
GCGGCGCGTCTTCCGGAGGCATCTGTGCCTGGACGGTGGCGTGGGAGCGTCCCGACTCGTTCCGCAAAGTGCTCAGCCACATCGGCAGCTTCACGAACATTCGCGGCGGCCACGTCTACCCGGCCCTGATCCGCAAAACCGAACGCAAGCCGCTCCGAGTTTATTTGCAGGACGGCGACCACGACCTGAACAACGAACACGGCAACTGGTGGCTTGCCAACCTAGAGATGGAGTCGTCGCTGAAGTTCTCCAAGTACGACATCCAAACCATCTGGGGCCACGGCGGTCACAGCGGCAACCACGGTGGGGCGGTTTTACCGGACGCGATGCGTTGGCTGTGGCGGACGGACAAGTAACCGCAGTGGGACATCGAGGTCTTGCGAGACGCATCACGCCCACGAGTACCGGATGTCTTGTGTGTTTTGAAGACTCGACACACGCTACATCACTTCATTCCTAATGCCACGTGTTCTTTCAATTCCGAAAACTTTCGTTTCCAGCGAGACGCATCATGCCCCGCAACGCCGCCGGTCGGGTTCATTCACTCCTGACCGAAGCCAAGTCGAGACCAGCAAATCAACCGGCGTTTCATGTTTGGGCGTCGGTTCTCGGTTGCGGCGGGTCAGTCGAACTCGTTCTACCGCTCTTGGCGGAAATCTTGGAACAGTTGGATGATGTTGAAGTGGAGATACGGGACAAGTTCCCCGATCAGAAAGCGTCTGTGCTGCTAAAGCTCGTTCCAAAAATCAGACAGGCCATCGCACACCCAAGCCTCGGAGCCTCATGGGGAGAAGTCAGTCCACTTTTGACCAATGAGGCGTTGTTCAGTCTCGAAGTTCTCGCTCAAGACACCGAAGAGTACGTGGATGTAGAGCCCGATGAAATCGCAACGATTAATGCCGCTGTGGGCGAACTCTTCGATCTAGTTGAGAAATCCGATCTCAACAAACGTCTCAAACAATGGATCATGAATTGGTTGTCTGCAATTCGGCGTGCGATCGATCTGTACCGCATCCGCGGTGCAAAGGGATTGTCCGACGCATTGATACGCCTCCAAGGTGAAGCGTGGTTTTTTGAACCAGCGTTGAAAGAAGTGGAAAAGAAAGCACCAACCGTCTTTGAGCGACTCACAAGCCTGTTCGACACGATTTGTAAAGCAAGCGACATATCCGAACGATGTCGCAAGCTATGCGAGTCGCCGATTGTGGCACGTCTTGGTTCGTGGACTTTGGGTCGTCTCGTCGATGGCAGTGGCCCCGACGTTCCACCGGAGAATTGATGTCACGGCCCGATAGGTGGGGGTGCCACGGTCACGGAGTCATCGACGTGGCCGTGCTGAGGGACGTTGGACGTGGCTTGTTGAGAAAGCCAAACCGAAGAGCACGGCCACCCCGAAGACGGTGTGTCCGTGGCACATAAGGCGGAGGCTCCACCGCTTTGTTCGGCGGGGTCGGGAGACTCGCGCCGAACTCAAACCGAAGTCCCGTGCCGAACACGGCAACTTCCGGCGTGGTTCAAGTTGCCGTACCGCAGATCAAAGCCTGACGCGCAAGCGAAGACTCGGCTACCAAGCAGCTTCGCTTGCGCGTCAGGCTTTGACGGGTAAGCTATTTCACACCGCTCGCCGGGTGCGAGTGCCACGGTCACGGAGCTTCGACCTGGCCGTGCTTGGAAGTGAAGGCGGTTTCTCATTCTCACGGCCACGTCGAAGCTCCGTGACCGTGGC
>JAYTQJ010000286.1:0-4408 GCA_043746775.1 Schlesneria sp. | reverse complement strand
AGGCGGCAGGCTGGGACTTCGACAACTAACCCGTAGGATGGGCACTCCTGCCCGTCCGCTCTTGGCTTTTGTCTTTCGTTCGCCGTTCACCCCCTCCCCCAAAAAAGGCGAAGAGCGGACGGGCAGGAGTGCCCATCCTACGGAGCGTTGGGTGTCGTGCCGCCGCATGGGGAGGCGTGGGAATCGTGTGCTGCGTGGCGGCTCTTGGAACAACAATCCTAGGAACGCTCGCACGGCCAATCGCAACAGGAACACCCCCGACAACCGTGACAACAACAACGGATTCCGGGTCGTGTCTTCAAGCGTGAGTACTTCGCAGGGGGCCGAGTTCGCTTGGCCAGAACCGGCCGGTTCATGGAGCGGCCGGGCGCGCCGAAGTGCAGTCCACCGTGTCGCCCCGCGTCGGTTGCGCGCCATTGCGGCGTGATCGGCCAAAAGGATCGTTCGCCGAGCGAGGGCTGGTAGGTTCGCCGAACGCCATCGCTCGGCGTTTTGTTTCTTTGAAGCAAGAGTCGGGTGTTTGATTTTTCGGAATTGGTGGGAACCACGGTGGTTTGTGAATCACGCTCTCGTCCCCTTCAACCTGTGACCCTGGTCCCGGTCTATACAGAGGCAAGCCGGGCCACCCAGCGTGGTGCGTTCCGAAGGCTCCACGCACCCTACGGCACTTCACGCTTCGCTCTGTTTTTCGTGGAACCAAACGCGACCGTCAGTTGTATAAGCTGGCGAGGCATGGCCAATCGCAATGGGATCGCATGAACGACGACGAACGGATCATCTCGCAGGTGCTGGCGGGCGATACACAGGCGTATCGGCTGCTGGTGTCGCGGCATGAACGCTCGGTGTTTGGGTTCGTTGCCAATCTGGTCAGGAACGCGGCCGATGTGGACGACCTTTCGCAAGAGGTCTTCGTGGCGGCGTTCACGCATCTCGATTCGTTCGATCCGAAGCGGGCGAAGTTTTCGACGTGGTTGCTGACGATTGCTCGCAACCGTTGCTGCAATTTTTTGAAGCGGCGGCAGCGGACAACCGGTGAGCTGGGCGAGTTGGTTTGCGACGCGGCCTCACCCGAAATGAACGTCATCGATGGCGAGACGTGGAGCAGGCTGGATGCCGCGTTGGATCGGCTGTCGCTCGAACAGCGGACGGCATTTGTCCTCGCGGAGATTCAAGAGCTGCCGCTCGCCGAGATCGCGGCCATTGAGGGAGTTCCCGTGGGAACGGTGAAGTCGCGGCTCAGTCGGGCTAAGGAAAACTTGAGACGCGAGTTGAAGGACATGCAGCCTGCCGAGATGGACACCGCACGACCCTATTCACCACGAGGTGCAATATGAACGAGCAACAGGATCGTCGCGATGACCCGCTCGAAATGTGGCTCGCCGCGAAACGAGATGCCTCGCCGCCAGAGTCCTTTGTGAGCGATGTCATGTCGTCCGTGGAGCGAGTGATGAAGTCGAAGCCGACCGTCACGACGGCCATTTCGCAGCGTCGAGGTGTTTCGGCGCAGAGCGTGTCGTACTTGGTCGCGTCGGCAGCGGCCGTCGTGTGTGCCGTGCGAGTCTACGGCGTGGTGCATGTGTTACTCGAACCGACTCCCGAGTACTCGGTGGTCGCTGGCGAAACGAATCCGGAGGTGCCCAATGACGATCGAGATGTCTCACGTTCGTAAACCGTCGGTGGCGATGTGGCTTTCGACGTTCTGCTGCGGACTGGGCCAGATTTACTGCGGCCGCGTCGGCCGGGGGCTGGTGATGTACAGCGTCACGATGCTCGGCTTTCCGCTGATGGCGGTCATCATCCTTTTGGGAAGTGTGCCGGTTGTCGTCGCGGGTCTCGGTGGGCTGATCCTCGTGCTCGGCACGTTCAACCTTTGGGCCGCTTACGATGCCAAGGCGATTGCCCGCAGCATGGCGGCGATCGACTATGAACCTCAGGAATACAACCGACCACTCGTGTACGGGTTGATGATTTTGACCTCGTTCCCGTATGTGCTGGGACTGGCACTGTTCCTGCGAGCGAACGCGGTCGAGGCATTCGTTCTGCCGACATCGAGCATGGCTCCGTCATTCATTCCGGGCGACCGTGTGCTGGCGAACAAGATCGGAATCGCGACGGCTTCATTCTCGCACGGCGATCTCGTCGTCTTCCGCAACCCACAGAACCGCAAACAAAACTACATCAAGCGGATCGTCGGACTCCCCGGCGAAACCGTTGAGGTGAAGGACGGGCAACTCTTCATCAACGAACAACCGCTTCCCCGCGACCCCGTTCCAGAAGGAGACCAGCCTCCCGCGATGAAGGCGGACGGAAAGAGCGCCTTCATCGAGCGGCACGATGATCGGAAGTACACGATCCTCACCGACGCGAAGGGGGACGCGATCAACTTTCCCAAGCAAACGGTGCTCGCCAGCACGTACTTCGTCATGGGAGACAACCGAGGACTGTCACTCGACAGCCGCGAGTTCGGCCCGATCCCGCACGCCGACATCGTCGGGCAAGTCGTCTGCAACTACTGGCCGAGCAATTCGTGGAAACGCTTCGGTTCCATCCGCTGAACCAACACAACACCTCACTCGATGTGAAGTGAGTGGATCGCGCAGGCGATTGGGCCGTGCTCTACGACTTCTGAGAGTTCGCCAGACTTCACCGTATTCATCTTTCTGTCTCTCTCTTTCTGCCTCCTGCTTGCTGATCGACAAAAGCAGGGAGACAGAAAGAGAGAGGCAGAAAGAGAGAGGCAGAAAAATTGTCGAGCGAAGAAACGGTGCCTCCCGCCTGGTAGCCACTACGGTTGTGTGGGCGGCTTCCAAGCGGCGGGCTTCGGGTTTTCGACCGTCAGTGGTTGTGAGTCGCCGTAGTGTTGCTGAGCCTTCGCGAGTTGGGCCGTCAGGCGGGCGATGCGATCTGCGTGGGCCGGGTCTTTTGAGAGGTCGTGCATCTCGTCGGGATCGGCTTGAAGATCGAAGAGTTGAGTCACATTGACCTGTGGGTAGCGGATCAACTTGTAACGCTCGTCTCGCACGGCGCGTTGAAGGTTGAGGTACGAGAAGAACAGCTCGGGGCGAGCCGACTTCGATTTCTGTTCAATGACGGGACGAAAGCTCGCGCCGTCGATGCCGGTTGGAATCGGGCCACCGACGAGATCGCAGAGGGTCGGGTAAATGTCGAGCAGGTAGACGAGAGCGTTCGATTCTCCCCGTGGGATGCCCGGTCCCGCGAAGACGAGCGGCGACTTCATCGCCGCGTCGTACAGACTTTGCTTGCCGAGTAGTCCGTGGCTGCCGATCGCGATCCCCTGATCGGCCGAGAAGACGATCAATGTGTTGTCGAGTTCTCCCGATTCCTTCAACGTTTGCAACAGCCGTCCAATGTGGAAGTCCATCGCAGTGATGGTCGCGTAGTACTCGTGATGAGTCTGCCGCAGCGCGGCCTCAGTGCGCGGCCACGGTAACAGCTTCTCATCGCGGATGTCCATGTTGCCGTTGTCGAACGGGTGGAAGGGAAGCCGGTTTTTCGGCAGCGGAATGGTGTCTCTCTGGTACTGATCGAGATATTTCTTCGCCGCGACGCGCGGATCGTGCGGGTTGCCGAACGCGAGGTACATGCAGAACGGAGGCCGCGTCTCCGTCTGTGCGCGGCGCGCGTCGAGGAACCGGATTGCCTCATCGACGATCTCCTGTCCTGGCTCGCCGCAGCGACGTTCGTCTTCGTCGTTTTTCAGATACTTGTTGTGATCGAACTTCGCCTGAATGAGCGTCGCAGTGTTCCCCTTCTTGCCGTGGTGATAGGTCTCGTACCCGGAGGCCTTCATCGACAACGGGAAGTTCGGCCCATCCCCCGGCGACAGAATTCCATTCTGCTTCGGATTGCCCGGCGGGACAAAATCTTTCCAGCGAAAGTAGGCATTGCCGCTGAGCAACATGTTCCGGCTGGGAGTACACACCGCCCCCGAGTTGCCACCGAGGCAGTACGCATTCCGAAATGAGAAACCCCGGCGGACCAGCGTGTCCAGATTTGGAGTCTTCACTGTCGGGTTGCCGAGCGCCGCAACCGAGTCAGCTCGCATATCATCGGCGAATAGGAACAGGACGTTCGCCTTGCGAGGGGCATCGGTGGCCGAAGCAACGGCGGTCAACGTGAAACAAAGTATGGCGACGAGTGCATGTTGCATGAGCGAATTTCCGGAAGTGTTAGAACGATTCGCAGCCAGATGACATGGCGAGCAGCAAGTCTCGTTCAACCAGTGACAGAAGTCAGGCAAGCAAGCGAAGTTTCAATGTCCACCCAACTTTTCGAGAAGCAGCAGGGTTACCATCATCCGGCCGTAAAGGCATCAAATTCAGCGATCACGTCGCAATCGCCCGACCATCAACGCAACCAACCATGACGAAGCGATTCTGAAGGTCGA
>JAYTQJ010000285.1:0-4412 GCA_043746775.1 Schlesneria sp. | reverse complement strand
CGTCCGAGTATTGCTGTAGCCTCCAGCGACGGGTGCTGCGTCTCAGACCAAAGTAGCCATCATCGCTCCGCGTGATGAGCCTTTCGCAAGTCGATGCCTGATCTCGCAAGGCTCATCACGCGGAGCGAGGATGGCTACTTTGAAGGCAATCCCCAAACGTGACTCATTCTGGACAGCGTTCGCAAACGAAGGACTCTCGGACGTAGTAAATGCGCAGCCCCTAACGATGTTGATGTCAGACTGACCCACGGCTCACGCCGTGGGCTATGACCTGCCGCCCTCCGGGCTAAAAACAGATGCGTTCAGAACCCTTTCGCCGGAGGAAGCGGATTCCAGCGGGGAGGGCAGAATCTGCGACCTCTCCGAAACACCGGATGAGCCTTTCGATTTTTTGCCGGAAACGTCATTCACTTCTTTTCGCGGGCGATTTGTCTCGGACAATCTTCAGCAGCAGCTTCTGGGCGTCACGATAGCGGGGCGCGGCTTCGAGAGCTTGGAGGACATGCGATTTCGCACGCGGGTCGGCTTGTCCGTGAAGGAGTTTTGCGAGGCGGAAGTGGAGTTCGGCCGGGTCATCGGGTTGCATCAGGAGCAACGCTTCGAGAGCGGTAAGTGCCGCAGATGTGTCGTTCAACTGCTCGGCGACTGTGGCGTGGGCGCGTTGGACTTGAGGAAGCAGCGGGTTGATGGCCAGCAGTTGGCGGACGGTCTCGCGCGCGGCGGGCCAGTCGACGGGAGTGGATTGCAGTTCGACGAGTCTCAGCAGCGAGGGGACGGCGGAGTCGGTGCGAGTCGCGTACTGTTCGAGGACGCGGCGTTCAGCAGCGACCTCTTTCAGTTCCTTGTGGATCGCGGCGAGCAGTTCGTACGGACAGTCATCGCCGACCTGCTCGGGATAGAGTTCGATCAGCTTAGTGAGCGGCTTTTTTGCTTCGGCGAACTCGCGTTTCTCGATGAGTTGCACGGCGAGGACCGTCAGTCCCTGAAGGCTGTTCGGATGATCGGCGACCCAGCGGACGAGGCGGTCCGGGTCGTCATCGTCTCGAACGGCGGAGAGGTCGTACTTTTCCCAGTCGAGGTTGGGGGCGAGTTCTCGCGCTATCTGGGCCGCGTGCGTGCGGAACTCTTCGTCGAGCTGTTCGAGCGGCGCGAGATGCCGCTCCAATGCGGCGTCGATCGGCAGTCCCGTGGCGAGATCGTCCAGCACCTTCTTCATGGCGTCGATACCGTACTTCTCGATGAAGTACTCGACGACGAGCGACGATTGGAAGTAAGCGAAGTTCAGATCGGCGGATGACTCGGGACGTAGAAACGCGCCGCTCAATTCACGGATCGGCGTGAGCAGGCCCGCGAGGATTCGCGTGCGAGACTTCGCGTTCATTCGCTGGCCCCAGGTCGGGTGGGCCTGACGTTCCTCGTAGACTGAGATTCCTTCACTCAGCCAGCGCGGCATTCGGTTGTGAGTCTTCTCCAACGTGACGACGTGACAGAATTCATGCCACAACACCGCCTGCCAGTTGGAGGGATGGTCCTGCTGCGACGCGGGGCTGTTGGCTGTAATGACCTTGCCAAAACAGACGCCCAGGTAGCCCGCGACGCCCGGCATTCCAAACGTCCTCACCGCGAAGTCGTTCGGCTCTGGAAAAATTTCGACCGTGATGCGGTCTTTCAGTTCGAGGCCGTACTTGGCGCAGAGTTTTTCCTTGGCCCGTTTGAGCAAGTCCAACACCGCCTCGCCGTAGATGGCCGCTTCCTTGGCCTCCATGCGCACGATGAAGCTGTCGTCTTCGAGCGTCTTGTACTTGGCGAGGGCATCGCGAAGCTGCATCAGGTTGAAGACGTGAACGTCGTAGGCATCGGCTTTCGAGGCCGCTTCGCCGAGCTTCCAGCCCTCGTCCTCTTTGCCCAGTCGGAGGAAGTCCTGCGCGAGCTGAATGCGCGCCGGCAGAAAGGCGTCGTCGAACGCGAGGGCCTGCTGTTGGTGAGCGGCTCCCTCGGTGAAGCGGTACTTCTGTGAGAGTTTTTTTCCGATCAGATGATCGACGAGCGGGTTCTCTTTCCAAGTCGAGAGGGAGGCGGCGCGGTACTCGGTCGCGTGCCGCTGATCGTTCTTCAGCCCAGCAATAATCGAACGGTAAGCCCACGCGGCGGGATGCTTCGGGTTGACGGAGATGATCTTGTCGAGCACGTCGTTCGCGTCGTCGTACTTCTCGGCGTCGATCGCGTTCTCAGCCTGATAGAGCAATGCGCCGAGGTGCCGATAGTTCGCCTTCAGGCAGAGCGTCAAAGCATGAGCGGCCAGCGGAGGCTCACTGCGGTCGAGGCTCCGCGCCACACCGAACTGCAAATCGGCGTCATCCGGATACTTTTTGACGGCCGCCTGAAACGTGTCGGCCGCCAGTGCAAAGTCCTGCTTGGCAAGCGCCAGCTCGCCACTGGCGAGCAGCGCGTCGCGATGCAGCGGATGGAGCTTGAGTGCTCGGTCGTAAAAGTTTTCCAGCACGAGGCGCGCATCGGACCCGATCAGGACCGCCGTCCGACCGAGCGACACGAGATTGTCGGCGTCCGAGTACCGCCACGGGGCGCGACCGGCCTGATCGACGATCTCGACCTGCCAAGTGGATGCCTGTTTCGAGTCGCCAACCATCCGGGCAGCCTCGACCCCCAAAAGCCGCATCCGCACGCTCCACGAGTACCGCGCGAGGCCATTCACCAGCGTGTCGTGGGCGGCTTTGTACTCACCCGTCTGCAACTCGGCCTCGGCCTTGAGCAGGTAGTACTCCTCACCGAACAGCCGCGCCTGAATCGCCTTGTCGGTGATCTTGATGCAGGTCGCATGGTCGCCGGCCCGCAACGCCTTCGTCGCGTCTTCGAGTTCCGCAGCGGCCACGTCGTGTACTGCAGACAGCCACACTGTCGTCCAGATCAACGCTGCCGAGACGCGACGAAAAACGTGTGGCAAACGCCGAGAATGTGCCTGAAATGTTGAGTCATCGTCACCGCAAACACCGTCGCTCATCGTTCAGCCTCCCAGATGGGGCGGAGTATATACGTCACGCGGCCGAAGCTGACACTAACCCGAAGCGTCAGCGAGGAAACAACTCACATCCTCGCTGACGCGGTGCAGTGGGACAAGCGTTTCTGAGACAGGTAGTCCTGTCGCTCCGCGACAGGAGGCGCGATGCACAAGGGGCATCAATCTGTCGAGTGAACTCGAATAAGCGGCAAACGCCACTCGTGCGCTCTCGCTTCCTGTCGCGGAGCGACAGGGCTACCACCAGTCGGCGACCGCTCTGGTTCCAACGCAGATGGTCTTCTCACACTTCGGCAACTTTGGCTATAAGCCCACTCCAAAATTGGGGTCGAGAGTTTGAACCGGACGAAGTGAAACGAATGCCAGACACTCACGCAGCGCGACATGTTCCCGTGCTGTTGCGCGAGGTCGAACGGGCATTGGAACTATGCCCCGGCCTGATTGTGGTGGATGGCACCGTTGGAGCGGCCGGGCATTCCAAGATGATTGCGGATCGCATTGGTTCCGCAGGACGGCTGGTCGGACTGGATCGCGATCCGATGATGCTGGCCTTCGCGGCGCAGGCTTTGGCCGAGCTGCAGAACGTCACGTTGAAACAGGCGAGCTATGTCGAGTTGCCAGAGGTTTTGAGCGGACTCGGCGTGGCGGGCGTCGATCGAGTCTTGTTGGATTTGGGTTTGTCGTCAGATCAGTTGGCGGACGAGTCGCGTGGTTTTGGATTTCGCGTGGATGGACCGCTCGATTTGAGGTTCGACACGCGACGCGGCCAGTCGGCGGCGGAGTTCATCCGGACGGCGGGCGAAGTGGAATTGGAGCGAGTGCTGCGGGAATACGGCGAGGATCCGGCGAGCGGTCGGATCGCGCGGTTTCTCGCGGCGCGAGCGGCATCAGAGCCGATCACAACGGGCGTGCAGTTGGCCGAAGCGGTGGCTGCGTGCATGAACGTGCAGCGGCGCGACGCCGGAGACAAGCATCCCGCGACACGCGTCTTTCAAGCCTTACGAATCGCCGTGAACGATGAGTTGGGGCATGTCGCCCGTGGGTTGGAAGAATCGGTGTTTCGATCGCTGAAGCCGGGCGGACTGGCGGCGGTCATCACGTTTCATTCGTTGGAAGATCGCATCGTCAAACAGGAATTTCGTCGGACGGAGCGTTGGGAAAACCTGACCTCCAAGCCAATCGTGGCGACACACCAAGAACAGCGGTTCAATCCGCGCAGCCGCTCGGCCAAGTTGCGGGTGGCTCGCAAGGTCGGGTGAAGGTTACGAGTTGGCGTGGTTTGTAAGCCTCACGCGGTACAGACTGAGATATTTCTGAGCGGGGCGGCGTAAGCCCCCCGGTTCTTGGGCGTAAGCCCTCTAAGCGAAGAACCGGGGGG
>JAYTQJ010000284.1:0-24447 GCA_043746775.1 Schlesneria sp. | reverse complement strand
GGCAACGCCGTTAAGGATTTCGGAGCTACAAAACAGGGCCAATCGAACGTAGCAGAAGTCGTAAGACTTCTGGAGAGTCATCGGGTCGTCAGAATTCTCACGAATTCTGCTACAGAAATTCTTAACAGCGTTGCCCGTGAGGGGTGTTGGAAAAAGGGCAAGCGAGACGCTTACCCTACGTTTTCCTTCGGGGGCTAATCGTCGTCCATCGACTTCTGTTCAGACTTGGGATAGCCCGCCCACGCGAGCGGCTTGGCGGCCATCGCCAACTCACCTCGTTCGAGGACGCCGAGGACTTGCTGAACAGTCATGTTCGTGGAGAGTTCTTTTCTCAGCCGTTGCACAATCTCGGGAGCGACGCTGGTCTGTCCCTTGCCCGGCTCGCCTTCCACGAAGGCCCGCTTCTGGTCGAAGACGGCCCAGAAGATCGTTCGTTCGTGGTTCTTCGCGCCGTCACGGCTCTTCACCGCCGCGCCGCCCTTACTGCGGTTGCCGTTGACGCGATACAGCTCGCGATGTTCAAAGATGATCGCAATGACATTCCAGTCCTTCGTGCCGAACCAGCTCATCGAGCCACTCCCCTTGAGGCAAAGGTCAGAACGGGCGAGGTTGTACCAACCGCCTGTTCCTTTCGCCACGACGTGCCGGACCGTCCAATAACGCCGTCCCACCGGCTTGAAGTCTGGCCAACAGAGCTAAGCCGGACTTCAGCCGCGAACGGTCTCTGCGGACCAGCGTGGCACGCGGTCGCTCGATGCGGTATTTCGTCTCGCCTCACTTTGGCCCGTGCGTCACCCTGCTGAGTTTCTCGATGCCCCTCCCATTCCCGCCGACGATCTTGCTCGCCGTCGGCGGACTGTTGCTCGTGGGAGGACGCTGGCTGCGCGAGGCTCGTTGGGTGGCGGGACTGTGGCTCGCTGCGTGGCTCTTCGCCGCGTACTCGCTCGCGGCGAGTGGCCTCGCGGGGAACGATGCAAACGTGCATGTTGCCGAGCGATCGGTGTGGATGGCCGACCGGTTGGCCGTCTCGGGCGAGTGGCTGGCGCTCACGATCGGTCTGCTGTTTGGAGTCGGCTCGATCGGCATGACCTCGCGAGGCGGAGCGACTCACGAGCGTTTCGGCTTCCTTTCGTTCTTGATCGCGGGCGTGATGCTGGTCGTCTCCGCCAACGACGCGATCACGTTGGTGCTGTCGCTTGAGATCGTCTCGTTCGCATCGGTCGCACTGCGCCGGTTGGAACTCGACCCGCATCGCCTCACCAACACTTCGAACGATTCAGATCACGACAGCAGGCGTGAAACCAATCTGCCTCGCGACGACGCCTTGCAATGGCTGGGCATCGCCGCGTCGCTCTGTGTGTGGCTCGGTTTCGCGCTGATGGCGAGCGTCACAGGCTCGACGCTGTTCGAGGAGATGCGGATCGTCCTCGCGCAGGCTTACAACCCTGGGCCGGGTCGAGTCGCCATCGGAGCCGGATCGAAGCTGGGACTGCTCGCCATCGGGCTGGTTGTCGCGGGAATCGGTAGCCGTATCGGTCTTGTCCCGTGGCGTGCGATCTTGGCCGAGCACATGCGCGGCGTCGGCTACTGGACGAGCGGCTGCGTCGTGCTGAGTGGTCAGCTTGCGGGTCTCTTTGCTCTCGCACGGCTGTGCGGCACGGTTTGGATCGGGTTCGCGGCCGAGTTGATCGTGCTGCTGATCGTGCTGTCGGTGGCGACTCTGTTCGTGGCGGGTGCGTTCTTTGCGCGAGGACTCGCCAAAGGTGAAGGGACGTTGCGACGGTGGCTGGTCGCGCTGACGATGTTGCACGGCGCGTGGCTGTTGATCGGAGTCATCGCTGCGACGGGCGACCTCGCTGCTCCCGAGACCAGCCTGTCGGCGGCAACCGGACAGCCCGGTGCGTTGTCGTTGCTCATCTTCTCGACCGCCGCGAGTCTGCTCGGTTTGACAGGCCTCTTTCTGCTGCTCAACCATCTCGCGCGAGCCGATCGCGAGATCGAGTTCCTCGACGAACTGCTCGGTCTCGGCCAACTCGCCCCCGTCACCGCGACCGGCTTGATGATCGTGCTGGCCAGTCTGATCGGTCATCCGCCACTGTGGGGCTGCTGGGGGCAGTGGCTGCTGCTCGTGTCCGGCTTCAACACGCGCGCGATCGTGGCCTCAGGCACAGCAAGCGTCGCACCGCATCAAGGCGTGATCGCGCTCCTCATCGTGGCGACGCTCGGCTCTTTGCTCGCCGCTGCCGTGGTCATTCAATTCGCTCGCGTGATGTTCCTCGAAGCCCCGATCTCACGCACGCCACCTCAGGGAGGAAGAGCGTCGCTCGTCGCGGGACTCGGAGTCGCACTGGCCCTCGTCACCGTCGGCCTCTGCCCCGCAAGGTTGCTCGTGGTGCTGATCGACATGAATCATCCTCACCGCAGCACTCCACACGTCGTTCCCGCCGGGAAGTCGACTGGCTCCGCCACGGCTAGCCGCGACGAGCGTCCTGCTAGCGATAGATGATGAGAGCTTGGCGAGCCGCATGCCGTCAGGCTGCGGGTTTCAAGCCGTCGGAGGAAACCCGTGGCCTGACAGCACACGGCTCGCCTCGAACATCTCAATCTTGTCCGTGGGAGGTATAAACTCCTCGGTCGCCACGACGCATTCGCAGCCATTTTCCGCGACTCGCCTCAAACACTCCAGCCAAACGCACACCATCATGCCCAACAAACTTGCGGACGAGACCAGCCCGTACTTGCTTCAGCACGCGAACAACCCCGTCGAGTGGTGGCCGTGGTGTGACGAAGCCCTTCAAACCGCGCGGCGTCACGAGCGGCCGATCTTTCTCTCCATCGGGTACAGCGCGTGTCACTGGTGCCATGTGATGGAACATGAGAGCTTTGAAGACCCTGTGATGGCGGCGCTGATGAGCGAACGGTTCATCTGCATCAAGGTCGATCGCGAGGAGCGGCCGGACCTCGATCAGATTTACATGTCGGCCGTGCAGGCGATGACCGGCAGCGGCGGCTGGCCGATGTCGGTGTTTCTCACTCCCGGGTTGAAGCCATTTTTCGGAGGAACGTATTGGCCGCCGACCGCGCGTTGGGGACGACCCGGCTTTCGCGAGATTTTGCTTGGCGTCTCGGATGCTTGGCAAAACCGTCGCGAGGCGGTCCTCGCACAGTCCGAGGAATTGACCGCTCACGTCGTCGAAGCGGCCGCGTCTCGCGTCACGCCGTCACCTCTGAACGAGGACATCCTGCGCGGTGCGATGCAGTCGCTGCTTCGCGCCGCCGATCGCGTTCACGGTGGCTTCGGTTCCGCACCGAAGTTTCCACACCCGATGGACCTGCGCGTGGCACTGCGATGCTGGAAGAGGTTTGAAATGGTTGAGGGTCGAAGGTCGAGTGTTGAGGGACAGAGTGAAATTTCTCCTTCCTCTTCCAACCCTCAACCTTCAACCCTCGACCCTCAACCCCTCCTCGACATCGCCCTTCTCACGCTCAATAAAATGGCCAACGGCGGCATCTACGACCATCTCGGCGGCGGCTTCGCGCGTTACTCGACCGACGAACGTTGGCTCGTCCCGCATTTCGAGAAGATGCTCTATGACAACGCCCTCCTCGTCCCGGCCTATCTCGAAGCCTTCCAGATCACCGGCGATCCCGACTACGCCCGCGTCGCCCGCGAAACGCTCGACTACATCCTGCGCGAGATGACTCAACCGCAGGGCGGCTTCTGCGCGACACAAGACGCCGACAGCGAAGGAGTCGAAGGCAAGTTCTTCGTCTGGAGCGAGGCCGAAGTCGATGCGATTCTGGCTTCCCTCGCCCCGCAAAGACGGGGCGAGGGGACAGGAGCCGACGTTGCTCTGTCTTCGCTCTCTTCGCTCTCTTCGCTCTCTTCGCCCTCAACCGCCTTCAAGCTTTGCTACGACATCTCCGCACGCGGCAACTGGGAACACACAAACATCCTCAACCGGGCGATCTCACACGCCGATGCGGCGACGAAATTGAAGGTCGATCCCGCACAACTCGAAGCGGTGCTTGCTGCATGTCGTCAAAAACTGTTCGACGTGAGGTCGCAACGCATCTGGCCCGGTCGCGATGAGAAAGTCCTCGCCAGTTGGAACGGCCTGATGATCGCTGCGATGTCGCTGGGAGCCAATGTGCTGGGCGAACCGAAGTACGCCGCTGCGGCCCGCGCGGCAGCCGACTTCATTCTGATTGAGATGGTGGAGTCAGGGGACGGGAGTTCAGGAGCAGACTCCTCAACTTCAACCCTCAATCCTCAACCCTCTTCAACGCGCCTCCTCCACAGCTACAAGGACAGGCGTGCCCGATTCAATGCGTACCTCGATGACTACGCCGCGCTGATCGACGGGCTGTGCGAGCTGTACCAAACCGTGTTCGAGGCCAAGTACCTCGACGCAGCGCTGAGCTTGTCTCAACGGATGCTCGACCAGTTTTGGGACGATGCCGACGGCGGGTTCTTCTACACGTCGAACGACCACGAAACACTGATCGCTCGCAACAAGGAGACGCACGACAACGCCACCCCGTCCGGCAACAGTCTCGCGGCAACGGCGCTGCTCAAGCTGGCGCGATTGACCGGCCGCACAGACCTCGAAGCCAAAGCAGTCGCCACGCTGGAAATGATGTCCGGCCTGATGAACCGCATCCCGCTCGCCGCCGGTCAGTCCCTGATCGCCCTCGATTTTCTCCTCGGGCCGACGCACGAACTCGTGGTGGTCGAGCGAGCCCGAAGTCAGGAGTCAGGGGGCAGAAGTCAGCAGGAGCAGAAAAAGAACGTGGCGGACATTCTCTGCGGGCTGCATCAACGATTCATCCCGAACAAAGTCATTCACCGCCGCGAGGCCGCGACAACTGACGAGGCATTGCCACTCTCAACCCGCTCCACGCTGAGCGGCAAGTCGGCAGTCAACGACGATGTGTCGCTCTACATCTGTCGCTTCGGAACGTGCGAACAACCGGCCGTCGGTACGGCGGCCATCACTACAGCAATCCAGCGGCTGTAATGTCATTCATCGCTCACCCCTTAAACCTTCCGCGGGCCATAAGCGAGATGTTTAAGGGGCGAGCCGTGTGGAGTATGCCCACCCGCCGACGCTGAAGGAGGTCACGTTATGGGACTGGACTACGTTGAAGTCGTGATGGAAATCGAAGAGTCCTTCGAGATTCCGCACTTCGACGCTTCCATCACACTGCTCCCGTTTGAAATGGTGACGGCCGGCGACCTGTGTGAACACATTTGGCAACAGCTTCAGGGCCGCGAGCCAGCATGGACGGATGCCGACCTGAGATGCATCGAGAAGCAAATTGCACCGCTGCGACAACAGACAGAGGCGTACTTGCGCGGACTGCCGCGCCCGTGGTGGCAGTCGTGCCTGCCCCGGCAGATTGATCGTTTCGCCAATGACGAAACGCTGCCAACACTCTGGAAGGAATTGGAACTGATCTGGGGTTTCTCGCCTCCGCCCCTCGTGCCGAGTGCTGGAGGCGAATCGGTCGAACTGCCTGCCTCGTGCCGCACTCGGCCCGGACTTGTCGGCACATTGATCCGCCAATGGATGCTCCAATGCGAGCCGTGTCGATTCGTTTGGAAGGCTTCGTCCGAACCGCGTCCTCCTAACGCCGACACATGGACGCGACCGGCCGTGTGGGACCGGCTTCAATCCATCCTCATGAGTTATCTCAACCTTCCGAGGGAGGCGGTTCATCCGGATGCGACACTGGCTGGCGACCTCATGATGGAGTGATCGGATGCGCGAGACTGACTGCAAGAGCCTGCCTACCCCTTCGTCCCCGACTCAACCGTTCTGTCGAGGATCATGATCTTCTGCCAGATCGTGCGCGACAGGCCGTTGGTCAGGGCGGCCAGTTGATCGGCCGCATCGACGGCGTCGGCGTCGGGGAATTCTTGCACGTAGATCGCACCAACTTTGGCGACGATCGACAGCAGTTCGCTGCAATAGTCCAGATACCGCCCCAACTCGAAAGCCGTCAGCGTGCGCGCGGGTGATGACGGTGTGCGTGCGCCCTGCAACAGGTTCTCGGGGTCTTTCGTCAGTTGGTGCATGTCCACGATGTGCGCGATCGCTCGCAACTCGTGCAGCGCCGCCAACGCACGTTCCCGTTTCAGACGGCGTTCCAAACTGAACAAGAACGCCAGCGTGGCACCGACAAAGAACAGGCTCCCCAGCGATGCTTCCATCGTCTGGGCGAAATTGTCCAACTCACGCAGTTCATCACCACTCGAATGGACGTTCAGCCCGATCAGAACCAAGACCCCGAGGATTGCGATTACCAACAGAACGCAAGCGGCCCGCAACCAGAGATGAGGCCGCTTGATCTGTTCGCACCGCAGGACCGCTTCCTGCGCGACGCGGTGCAATTCCCCCGCGACTTGCCGCAGCCCGGCGGCGGGGAAACGATCGGCGATCCGCCGTTCCAGTTGTGCGGCGGTATCAACGATCTTCTGAGGCTGCAACTCGCGGTAGTTGGTCCGACCTGTCAGAACAGGCTTGGTGGGTTGAGTGACCGGTGGTGTCGAAGAGGTCGGGGGAGTTGCTTCGCTCACGCTGGGATTCCTCAATGGGCGATCACGTCAATCGAAATAGCCGCCGCGCGTTCTCGGTCGTCGCGGCGGCGATCTCTTCCTTCGAGACTCCGCGCGTTTCGGCCAGACAAGCAGCCGTCAATCGCACATGCGCCGGTTCGTTCCGCTTGCCTCGAAATGGCGTGGGGGAAAGGTACGGCGCATCGGTCTCCACCAGCAACCGGTCCAGCGGGACGGCAAGCGAAACCTGTCGCAGTTCTTCATTCCGCTTGAACGTGATCATGCCGCCAAACGACAGGTGCATCCCCATCTGCAAGCAGGCAGCGGCGGTGTCAGCGGAACCACAGAAGGCGTGCATCACTCCACGTAGCGGTCCCTGTGCGAAGTGCCTGCGCAACAAAGCCACTGTCTCAACTTCGGCCTCACGGCAATGCACGACGAACGGCAGATCGAGCTTTCGCGACAACTCGATGTGCCGGTCGAAGTACTCCGTCTGCAACTCGATCGGCGAATGATCCCAGTACTTGTCCAGACCGGTTTCACCGAGGCCCACGACCTTGGACGCAGTGGTCAGTTCGACGATCCGCTCCCAGTCGCCGGGTTGAGCGGCCTGGATGTAGTTCGGATGCAAGCCGACCACCGCAAACACACTGTCGTACTTCTGAGCCAATTCGAGAGCGCGACGGCAACTGTCGAGTGTGGTCCCGATCGTCAGCATGCGCGTCACACCGGCATCGACCGCTCGCTGGATCGTGTCGTGGCAGTCCTGCGTGAACGACTCTTCGTCCAAGTGGCAGTGCGTGTCGATCCACTCCATCGTCGCGACTCCGATCAGCGCGTGCCGTAGGGCAGGCGGCTCGCCTGCTCTCTTTTCCAGTGGAAAATCATGGGCGAGCAGCCCGCGCCACGGCGATTTCAACAGGCTGCTCGACTACAGCTTCAGCAACCGCAGTTCTTCGGTACTGGCACGCTGCGCGGCGAGAACCTCACCGAGAGCCACCGCCGCTTCGGGGTCATCGACACAGGTGTGCGCCGCTTCGTCCAGCTCCGCGACCAGTGCATCCTGGCTGGCGATGATGCGCGGCAGCAGCGACTTCAACGAGAGAAAATGCAGATCGGTAAAGGCGGCCGGATAGACACCGAACTCCACGCGACAGCGACGTTCGACCAGTAGCTCTGTCAGTTGCTCAACGTTGTGGCGTTGGCTCCCCACGATGCGGGCCACAGCCTCGCGCGCGGCACCCGCGTTGTTCGGCGACCACGGGCTGACTTCGCCCACGAACTGCAGCAGGCTGCGTCCGAGATCGACGACCAATTGATTCAGCTTCGTGTTGTGTTGAATGCGAGCCATGAGCAATCCGGTAAGACAAGCGACAGCAACCGGCAGACAGCCGACGCGGACGAAACCAAGCGGGCCAACCTACTGGAACGCCTCGGCCGCATGACGGGCGACGAGACTCAAGGGTTCGATCCACACCGTCCCCAACAGCAACACCATCGCGGAGATCATCAGGACGTACAGTCCGGAAGAGGACTGTGCCGTCAGCGAGACCGGTCGAGCATCGGCCGGTCGGTTCTGCATACACATCACTTTCAGGACGCCCACGTAGTAGAAGAGGCTCAGTACGGTGTTCAATCCGCCCGCCCCCAACACCACCCACATGAACCAATGCACGGAGGTCGCATCGAACACGGCCGCGAAAATAAAGAACTTCCCGAAGAAGCCACCGAGCGGTGGAATCCCCACCAAGCTGAACATGCAAATCGCCATGCAAACGGCCAGCAACGGCGACTGGTGGACGATCCCCTTGTAGTCCTCGATCTCTTCGCTGAACAACTGATTCCGCAGGAACGCGACGATAGAGAACGCACCCAAATTCATGAACAGGTAGACGGCTAGGTAGTAGACCAACCCTTCGATGGCTCGCGCCGACGAACCGACCTCAATGCCAGCCCCTGCAGAACGCAGGACGAGCATCGCCGAGACGGCCATGAGCATGTAACCCGCGTGAGCGATCGTCGAATAGGCGAGCAGTCGCTTGAGGTTCGTCTGCGAATAAGCGGCTAGGTTTCCGAACGTCGCCGTCACGCTAGCCAGCACACCCAAACCCAAACCAAACACCAGTGCCAAGTCCGGTAGACCACCGTCCGAGCCACCGGTCACAGCCAACGAGAACCGAACCAGCAACGCGAAGGCCGCAGCCTTGGAGCCGATCGACAAGAAGCCCGCGATTTCTGCGGACGCCCCTTGGAACGCATCCGGACACCAGAAGTGGAAGGGTACTGCCGACAGCTTGAACGCGAACCCGACGGTAATCATCAACAGCGCCAGCAGCACGACGCGAGCTTCCGGCTGTTGAGTTCCGAACCCGGTCGAGAACAACGCATGGAGTCGGTTGCCGAGTTCTGGGAACTCGGCCGTTCCCGTCAGACCCGCGAGCAGACTGATCCCGAACAGCATCACTCCTGCCGCTCCGGCACCATAGACGACGAACTTCAAGGCCGCCTCACTGCTCTGCCGACGCCCCTTCAGGAAGCCGGTCAACGCATAACTCGGCACGCTGGCCATCTCGATCCCGACGAACATCATCAGTAGATGGTTCGCACTCGACATCAACATCATCCCGACCACTGCCCCCGACAACAGGGCATAGAAATCGGGAGCGTCTTCATCGTCGGGAATGCCAGTCAACACCGTCAACGCGATCACGAACACCAAGAAGAACAGCAGCAGACCGCGTATGAAGACCGAGAACGAGTCGTGAATCGCCAAACCCGTAAACAGTTCAGCGGCACCGCTGCCATCCATCCGCAGTTCGTAGAACTGAAGCAGCACATTGATAAACGCACCCATCCCACCTAACAACGCGATCCAGTGCGTCGGCACCAGCTTGTCGAAACTCGTCAAGCGAGCCAACAGCATGAACACGATCGAGCCGGAGAGAATCAACTCCGGGAGAAAGAGTTCCAGCGAACGAAACGTACCCACCTGAGTGGGTCCGCCGCCGTTAAGAAACTGCGATAAGAGTGACTGAAAATCCATGACGTTCTCAACGGGATCCGGCACAGGCCGGCAGGCTGATTTCAATTTGCCGCGACTCGAACTTCAAGCGCGGCCCGCAGCGTCCGATCAACTCAACTCAGAGGCCAGAGATCGGATGACTTACTTCACGAGCGTCGTTTGAATGACGGCTCCAGCACCGTGCATCGTGTCGTAGGTCGTCGCCATACTGTTGACCATCGCATCAATCGAGCCGCTCATCAGATCGAAGAGCAGACCGGGAAAGACACCGAGCACAATCGCACCGACGACGAGCGTGTAGGCGACCGTCAACTCACGAGCATTGATCGGCGTGATCGCTTCCGGATGCGGACCCTTGTATTCGGGGCCGAGATAGACGCGCTGCATCGTCCACAGGATGTAGCCCGCCGTCAGAATCACACCCGACGCCGAGATGATCGCCAACAGCGGGTCGTAGTTCCAACAGCTCAAGACTGAGAAAATTTCTCCCACGAACCCGCACAAGCCCGGCAGGCCGAGGCCCGCGAAGAAGATCACGGCAGCCAGCCCGGTGTAGTGCGGCATCAACTGAGCGATGCCACCAAATTTGTTGAGGTCGCGGTGGTGAACGCGGTCATAGAGTACGCCCACCATAAAGAACATGCCCGTCGAAGAGATGCCGTGCGCGATCATTTGGAACATCGCGGCATTGATCCCCATCTTCCAGTAGTCGGCACCAAACGTCTTGCCATCGGCTCCAATCTTCCAGACCGCCAGTCCGAGCAGCACATAACCCATGTGGCTGACCGAGCTGTAGGCCACGAGTCGCTTGAAGTCGGTTTGAGCCGTCGCAGCGAACGCGCCGTAGATGATGCTGAACACACCGAGCGCGACGAGGAAATAGGCCGCGTATTGCACTCCGTACGGGCAGAGCGGGAAGGCGATGCGGATGATTCCGTATCCGCCCAATTTCAACAGGATGCCCGCCAGAATCATCGAGATTGGAGTCGGAGCCTCCACGTGCGCATCCGGCAACCAAGTGTGAAACGGGAAGCAAGGGAGCTTGATGGCGAACCCGATGAACAGCAGGATGAACGCGGCGATCTGCATCGATTCGCTGTACGCCGGAACCGACCCGCGACCGGCGGCCACTTCCGCCAGATAGAGCAGATCAAAGCTGCGACCGCTGTTGAAGTAGAACATCAACATGGCGATCAACATCAACACGCCACCCGCCAGCGTGTAGAGGAAGAACTTGATCGCGGCGTACTCGCGCCGCGGCCCGCCCCACACGCCGATCAGGAAGTACATCGGCAGGAGCATCACTTCCCAGAAGACGTAGAACAGGAAGAAGTCGAGCGACAAGAAGACACCCAAGACGCCGGTCTCAAGGATCAGGAACAGCATCAAGTAGCCTTTGACGTGCTTATCGATGCTCCACGAGGCGAGCGCCGACAGCACGAAGACCAACCCGGTGAGCATCACCAGCGGCAGGCTGATGCCGTCCACGCCGAGGCTGTAATAGACGTTCCAGTTCTTGATCCACTCGGTGCTGAGACGGAACTGCATTCCGCCGTTGGATGGATCGAAGCCCGCCCACAGTTGCAACGTGAGGGCGAACGTCAGCATCGTCCCGACGAGGGTGAAGTAACGCATCCCCTCCTTGGCCTGACCGTCGAACGCCAGCAAGCCCAGCGCGAACAGAGCTGGCAGGAAGATGATGAAACTCAGAATGGATTCGGCACTCAACATGGTGTTCTCAATCTCTTGGAACGCGGCAGACAGCACTCGCCCCGCCGCCGATCAACACACGATCTCAGCTCACTCAAACCACGATCACTCGCAAATCACTTCGGCGTCGCGGTGATCAACACCGCGAACAGCACGACCACACCGACCGCAACCCACATCACGTACTGCCGCAGTCGTCCCGTCTGGACGACTCGCAATGACATGCCCACAGACCGCGTCACGTTTCCGACAAGGTTGACCAAACCGTCGATCATCCCCTCGTCAAACTTTCGGTCCCATTGAGCGACCGACTTCACAACCTTCGCAGACGTGTGCAGCACGACATCCAGCACATGCTTGTCGAAGCCGGTACACCATGCGGAAACGACGTGAACGGGTCGCACAAACATCGCGTCGTACAACACGTCGAACCGCCACTTATCGACGAGAAACTCATGCACACCGGGGAACTGGCGGCGGATGTCTTCCGCTCGAATGGCCCTCACACAGTACATGACATAGGCCAAGATCGAACCGGCAAACGCGGCAAGTAAGGCCATCACACCCGCCTGAGAGTGGACCTCGTGAATTTGATGATGGCTAGGCAACGTAATCTTCGCCGGGCCAAGAGAAGTGTAAGGCTCATCCGCTGACACAACAGCACTGTCGGCCAGCAACCGGAAGAGCGGACCTGCTTCGCCTCCACACAGCGGGCCTTCTTTTCCGCCGTTGGACAACCAATTCCACCAACTGGCTGATTCGGGAGCCTGTTCACCGGCCACCTCAGCATCCACAGAAAGCGGGGAAAGCAGCCCAGGATTGCCATCACCATCGAACACCAACCAGCCCCAAGCGCACGCCGCAGCCAAGACCGCCAGCACGATCAGCGGCGTGGTCATCACGCGAGGCGACTCATGACAGTGATCGTAAACGTGCTGGTCGCGTGGATCACCCGCAAACGTTAGGAACCACAGGCGAAACATGTAGAACGCGGTGATCCCGGCTGTCACCAACGGCGTGAAGAACAACAGGGAATGGACGGGATTCAAATTCGAGTAAGCCAGCGCCGAGGCCACGATGGCGTCTTTGGAATAGAACCCGGAGAGACCGATGTTCAACACGGGGATCGCCAATCCGGAAATCGCGATCACACCAACGAGCATCGTGTAAGCCGTGATCGGCATCTTACGACACAAGCCACCCATACGGGGCATTTCTTGGACGTGATGACAACCCGCGATCACACTGCCCGAACACAGGAACATCAGCGACTTGAAGAAGGCGTGAGTCACCAAGTGAAACAGCCCAGCGCCCCAACCGCCAACGCCGATCGCCAGCATCATGTAGCCCAGTTGGCTGATCGTGGAGTAAGCCAAGACGCGTTTGATGTCGGTGGCAACCACAGCAATCGTCGCGGCGATGAACAGCGTGATGCAGCCGATGTAGGCGATGACCAACAACACTTCCGGCGTGAACATCGGATAGAAACGCCCGGCGAGATAAACACCCGCCGCGACCATTGTGGCCGAGTGAACGAGTGCCGAGACCGGAGTCGGTCCCTCCATCGCGTCTGGCAACCACGTCTGCAGCGGGAACTGAGCACTCTTCCCGATGCAGCCCGCGAAGATGCCGCAGCCAGCAGCGATCAACAGCAGGTAACCAATCGAACGATCCTGTCCGTGCTGTTGCAGTCGGTGGCCGGAAGCGTCTCGCAGGAAAACTTCTTTTCCATCTTCCGAAACGTCCAGCTTGCCATCGTTGCCACGCACCATCGTGAACAAGCCCGCGTCGCCCGACGTGGGTGAGTCGGCAAATTGGAACGTGCCGCACCACGTCCACAGAATCATCAGACCGATCAAAAACCCGAAGTCGCCCACGCGGTTCATGATGAACGCTTTGTTTGCGGCTGTGCTGGCCGACTTGCGTTCGATGTAGAAGCCGATCAGCAGGTAGCTGCAAACACCGACCAATTCCCAAAAGATGAAGACTTGAAAGATGTTGCCCGCGAGAACGAGACCAAGCATCGAGAAGCAAAACAGTGAGAGATACGCAAAGAACCGATGAAACCGGCCCGGTCGCGTGAAGTGACCGTGACTCGTGTGAACTTCGTGGTCTTCGTATTCCTCGGTCAACTCGTCCTTCATGTAGCCGATCGCGAAGATGTGAATGCACGTCGCGATGAACGTCACCATCGTGAACATCACGAGCGTCAGGCTGTCGATGTACCAGTCGAGCGACAGTCGTAGCGAACCGAACTTGGCCAACTGATAAAAGGTTCCTGAGAACGCCTTCTGAACAGACTTTGCCGGGTGAGCCACTTCTAAACGGTGGTTCTCGTGACCGGCCCCAGCAATCGCCGCAGCCGCATCAGCGGGGGCATCTTCTGGATGTGATGCGTCGGAACCATGATGTTCCGACGCGCCATGATGCTCGACAGGACTCAACGCCGCCCAGCCGGTGGCATTCCCCCAGACCATCAACGCGGAGAAGCTGCATAGGAAACCGAGACCAATGCAGGCGACCGCACACAGCGCCGCCGACTTGCTGAGTCGGTGCGACCAGCGGAGCCAGTAAATCTCCGCGACGAAGCCCAGCAGCGGAAGCAGCCATGCCGCCGTCAGCAGGTTTCTCAGCAAATCGCCGGTGGCTTGAGGATCCATGGTGATAATCAACAGATGAAAGTGAGTGTGGTCAGTCGGAGAGAAACTCGAAGCGGTCGGCAACCCGACTCAGCCGTGCAGTTCATTGCCGCGATCCACGTCGATCGTTGTATGGTTGTTATAGAAATTGAGTGCGATAGCCAGCGCGACGGCCGCTTCGGCTGCGGCCAGCACCACGACAAACAAAGCAAACGACTGGCCATCCAAGCCGAGCGGCGTGAAGCGCGAGAACGCGACGAAGTTGATGTTCGCTCCGTTCAGAACCAATTCCACGCCCATGAGTACGCCGATCGCGTTCCGCTTCGTCGCCATGCAGACGACACCGCAGACGAACAGAACGGCCCCCACGATCAAGTACGCTTCCAGCCCAACGTCACCCATGAAATGCACCCTACTTGAGTCGCCGCGACAACCCATGTTCAACGAACAAATTCAACGACTTCACAGATCGGCCGACGCTCCCGCCACCACACGGCGTTTGGCCCGCGCGAGGTACGCCGCCCCGACCAACACGACCAGCAAGTGAATCGACACGATTTCAAACGGCAACAAGTAACCGGGACTCAAGTCCTGACCTGCGGGACGATTCAAATCTCGATCTGGCCGCAGCCCCAAGAAGCCCAACCCAAGCTGTCGCACGGTTCGCCCCGACTGAATGCGAGCCGTCATCTCGGACGAGACTTCTCGTTGTGAGTCGGCTGCAGCGGGACTGAGATTTCTTGTCGGCAGGCGACTCTCAAGATCGCCCCACTCGACCGATGTCACCGAGAACAGCAGCACAGACAGCAACAGCAGCCCGACACCCGCGCCGACAAATGCTTCGGCGGGTGAGGTCTTGATTCGCACCGAAGGACCGCTCGCCGTGAGCATCACGCCGAACACGAGTAGTACGACCGTGCCGCCGACATAGATCAGCAACTGGGCCGCACCCAAAAAGTCGGCGTGCAACAGGAAAAAGAGAGCCGACACAGAGCCGAGCGAAACGATCAACCAGAACGCCATGCGAACCACGTTCTGTGTGGCAACGACAGCCACCGCCGCACCGCACGTCAGGATCGCGAAGACCCAAAACAGGAGTTGCTCAATCATCGCGTCCCCTCTCGATCAGCGGCTGCGACTGAAGAGCCAACTTGCGGACCAGCCACCACTCGCCCCTTGGTATCGCCGCCATTAGCAGCGACCACCTGAGAAAACCAAGCACGAGGAAACAGAGTCGGCCGATTCAAATCAGACGACGCCAACAGCAACGGCCAGAAGACGGCTCCCAAAAACAAGCAGCAACTGATCGGAACCAGATACTTCAAGCACGTCGTCATCACTTGGTCGATTCGCAGTCGAGGCAACGTCCACCTCACCCAAATCTGCACGAACACCAGCAAGCTCGCCTTCAGGATGAAGACTTTGGCCGCGAAGATGTTCGCGATGTAGTTACCCAACACGAAGCCTTCAACCGGCACATCTTGGCCAACGCCACGAATCCCGTTCAGCATCGCCTCAGGGAACCCCAGCCCCGTCTCCCAGCCGCCCAAGAACAACAGCACGGCAATCCCACTGACCGCGAACATGCTGGCGTATTCAGCCAAGAAGAAGATCGACCAACGGAAGCCGCTGTACTCGGTGTGGAAACCGGCGACCAGTTCACTTTCAGCTTCAGCCAAGTCAAACGGCGCGCGTTTGACGCTCGCGGTCGCGACCGTGAAGTAACAGAAGAACGCGATGAAGGCGAACGGGTCATGAAAGACGAACCAGTTCCATGCACCGCCCGATTGCATCTGGCCGATCACCTGCAAATTGAGCGAACCGGCGATCACGAGCGGAATCAACGCACAGATGGCCATCGGAATTTCATAGCTCACCATCTGAGCCGCTTCGCGCATCGCACCGAACAGCGCCCACTTCGAGCCGCTGGAGTATCCCGCGAGAATGATCCCGAACACTTCGAGCGACATCAGCGCCAAGATCAGGAACGCACCGCATTCGGAAGCAACTCCCACCCAGCCGTCCGCGATTGGCAAGACCATGAACGCCGCGAACGAGGCGATCGTCGCCAGATAGGGAGACATTCGGAAGATCATCGCATCGGCGGAGGCCGGGATGAGGTCTTCCTTTTGAATCAGCTTGATTCCGTCAGCCAGCGTTTGCAGCCAACCAAACTTGCCGCCGACGCGCGTGGGGCCGAGGCGATCTTGAATGCGCCCGGCCACCTTGCGTTCCAGCCAGATGTAAACCATCGGCAGGACGGCGAAGAGGCTGATCAGCAGCGTCGCGTGAACCAATCCCGCGATGACAAATGCGATCAGCCCAATGAATTCGGCGCAATCCGGACTCCCGTAGGAAGCCAATTGATCGGCTAAGAATTGCTGGATCGTCAGGGCGGCGAGTGGGCCGTTCATGCGGTGATTCTCGGGGCATAAATCAGCGACGAGGCTCTAAACAGCGGTCCGCGCACGCAGCCCGCCCAAGTCGGCCGCGAACTATGCCAGATGAGTTTTGACGATTCAAGCGACCTCGCGCCGAAACACGACCATTCCCACGGATGGGAAGTTTGGTGGGCGTCGAACTTCGCTGAACAGCCTGTTCGGCTTGAGCGGCATTCAGATCAGATCGCGCAGATGGAAGTGGTGCTTACCGAGCTTACCGCCGTAGTTGCCTGCGGTGATGCGCAGGATGTTTGGCGAGGCGACCGCCGCGTGGAGGCCGCGACGAAGAGCCGATTGCACGGCATCGAAGCTGAGGCCGTCGATCACGATTTCGTAGACCGCGTTGCATCCCACGGGCAACTCGGTCGGAACGAGCGAACGCAGCGTCGGGCAGTAAGCCTCGTTCGTACTGGCCTTGAGTTTCGGATACCTCGATCCGACCTTGCTGCCCGAACGCACGATTCCGCCGGGGAACGGCAACGCGACATCAGGCTCCGAGCGGATGGCTTCAACGGCGGCTTCGGCGGCGACGAGGGCCGAGCTGGCGTTCGTGCCACAGATCAAGAGATTGCCGCCCGCGACACCCGTCACCGTGCCAAACTGGTCTTCACAGAGGAACTCGCCATCCATGACCGGAATGCGCCAGAAGCGTTGATCGCCGAGTTTCTTCGACTTTTGAAAGCCGTCTCCAAAGTAACGGATGCCACCGCCAATCTTGATCCGCTTCTCTTTCGGACAGTCGGTGATGCCGTTGTAACAGGCGGTGGTCGGGCAGGTGAGTACGCACTGACCAACTCGCGCTTGCAGCGCTTTTGCCAGCGCGTCGATGCTGAATCCGAACACGAGCACCGCCACACCGGGCCGTCCGTCGGGAGTCTCGCTCTCCGTGACATCGCGCTCGATCGCCGCTTCGACATCACACGCGATCACGCTGGTCGCGTTGCCGCACAGCACTGTCGCGGCCGTTCGTGCCCACCGTTCATTGGCGGCCGTGATGATCAGCCGCGCGGCCTTGATCGGAAACGCTTCGGCAAACGTATCGACGATCTCGACATCGTTGAGATTGAGGAACGCGGTAGTTGAAGTTTGTTCCGAGGTCATCGAGAGGTCCAAGTGATTCTGTGTGGCTTCGAGGTTCATTCAATGTAGGGTGGGACAAGCTCGCTTCGAGCGACGGCCCACCATCGGTTCGATCATCGGTTCAGTTGTTTGTTGTAGGGTGGGCCGGCGCGGCGAAGCGCCGCTGGTCCCATCCTACGGGCAATTCATTCACTTCAACGGCACCACACACGACTCATGCAGGTAACTGAGATCGACCGGGTAGTTACGCCAGCGGATCGAATAATACTTCTCGAACCACGTTTGAATGTCGGCTTCGACTTCGTGATCGTAGTCGGGCTGCACATGCAGCGTCTTGCCGTTGAGTGGGTCGCGAATCTCGCCCTGTTCGACGATCACGCGGCCCGACTTGATGACCATGCGTGGCAGTTCAAACATCGTCTCTTTGTTGTCGTCTGGTGTGTAGATGGTGATGTCGGCGTCGGCCCCCGCGCCGAGGTGCCCTTTATCCTTCAGGCCGAGAATGCGGGCCGGGCCAGCGCGCGTGATGATCGCGATCTCGTTGAGCGTGTACTCACGATCGAGGTCGCCCAGCGTCGAACGCTCACGCACCTCGGGATGACACGTCTTGAGAACGTCCTGCCTGTACGTGCGATCCATGAGCAGCCGGATGATCTGCGGATAGGCGAGAAACGAGCCACCATTGGGATGGTCCGTACTCATAACGACGCGCCATGGGTCATCGACGAGCAGATACCACTCCAGCCCGATGGCCCATTGCAACGCATGGACGAGCGACTTGTTGCGGTACTTGATGGGCGTGATGCCGCAGCCCGACTCCATCTCAGTGTCGGAACTAAACCACTTGCCGCCGTAAACATTCGACAGGAAGTAACCGAGCGGTCCGTCCCCGGTCATGCTGGTCGTTTCACCGAACAAGACCTGGCCGACATCGACCGTGATGTTCGGGTGCGAATTCACGTACTCGGCTAACGGGACCGTCTTGCTGTTGAACGTGTTCTCGTCGCCGTTGCCGCCGCCGTAGCTGTGGAACTGAATGTGAGTGATGTGGCCGCGATGTCCTTCGAGGGCGCGCATCGTTTCCAGCGTCGTCTCCCAATTGCCCGGCATCCCGAGATTGTTGCAGTGGATGTGGACCGAGTGCGGCAGCCGCAACTCCGTCGCCGCCTTCGCAACACCCGTGATGATCTGACGCGGCGTCACCTGGAAGTGATCGACGAGCGAATCCAGCCCGCTGACGTTCCCTGCCTGATGCGACTTCCAAACTTCAACGCCTCCCGGATTGACGAGTTTCGGCGCGTAACCCTTCGCGGCGGTGAGCAGCCATCCGATGAACGCCTTGAGCTTCTCAGGCTCGTTCTTCTGGATCGTCTGCATGACATAGTGGTTGTTCCCCATCAGCAGGTAGAACCCCTTGTCGATGCACGGCGTGTCGTCGAACTCTTCATGAGCGTGACGTGCCCCGAGCGGCGGGATCGCCGCGTCGAAGGCGGTCGTGTAGCCAAGGCCCGCGTACTTGTAGCCCGTCGCGAACGTACTCGGCACGCTCCCCATCGTGCCGCTGTGCGTGAGCTTCGTGCTGGGAATCAGCTCGGCCTTCCGCTTCTCTTCGGGCCGCATCTTGCGGGCGACGTTGACCTTCGGCCCGGCGATATGACAGTGCATGTCGATCCCGCCCGGCATCACCACCAAGCCAGCGGCATCAATCACACGCGACGGTCGCACCGCCGCATCGGTCGGAGCCGCAACGATGCGTCCGTCTAGGATCCAGATGTCGCGCACCTCGCCATCGACCCCATTGGCCGGGTCGTAAACAGTGCCCTGAGAAATTTTGATGTAGTCGGGTGAAGTCATGGGTGAGTGAAGTCTTGCAAGTGCTTATTTGATGATTCAGTTCTGGGAGAGCTTGGCCTTGAAATCACGCTGCCCAGTTCTCGACTCGCAGTCCGGGAACCCGCAGCAAGTCGCCGTCGGTTGTGACGACGATGCAGTCATCCAGAGTACGAGCAGTCGCGGCAACCATCATGTCGATCTCCTGCATCGGATTCCCGGTTCTACGCAGTTCGGCGTACAGCGCGCCGTACTCGCGAGCAATCTCCAATGTGAATGGCCAGAGCCGGAACATGGAGAGTTTTCGGTTCAACTTAAGCAGATTGCGGTCTCGTGACGCACTGTATTCGATGCCACCGAGAAGTTCTGCAATGTCGGGCGTCGCCGTTCCGATCACGTGCCCGTGATGTCGGGCCATCACCGCTCGCACATCCACGTTGCGGCGGTTGAAGATCACGTCTGCGACGGCGTTGGTGTCGAGCAGATACTTGTTCATGGAATCATGGCATCCAGTTTCGCCGCCCGCTGATCGAAGGTTCTCAACTCAAACTCGCGCTGCTCACGTCGGGCCGCCTGCCATTCGGCATACTCTTCTTCCGTCATATCGAGGGTAGGAATGGCATCAAAAGCAGCAATCCAACGCGCGATAGCTTCGGGATCCGTCGATTCGTTGTCGTCGAGAGCTTCGGATAAAGGGCGAATTTCAAGCTGGCATCCTTCTGGCCAATCAACAGCCTCGTCGATGACGATGTGGCCACCCTTCCAGATTGCATGAACCGTCATGGTTCGTCTCCTTGCAAAAATACGAGAACGGTTTACGCCGTCACTCCCAACAACTTCTTTACCCGTGTCTCGATGTTCGTCAGCACGTCGAAGTCGCTGGGGTGGGGGGACTCGAACGCGGGGCGGAGGGGAATCGGAACATCGTCCATGCGGTAGACGGTGCCGCCCGTGTTGATGCCGTAGGTGGCGACTGTGAACGCGACGGCGGCGGCTCGGGTGGTGGGAGTCTCCTTCGTGTCGAGGGCGATGTACGGGATCGACGCCAAATGTTCTCTGGCCGGTTGTGAGAAGTTGGCCATCGGGTCGCAGGCGATCGTCATGCCGCTGTCTGCTTCGCCGTTGGCCAGCGTATCCGACGTGGTGTACTCGCCGGGATTGAAGCGGGCGTAACCGCGCGAGTGATTCACGCCAAAGGGATAGCCGGTACGCCACGCGACGACATTGTCGGCCCCGGTCACGTTGCCGTGGCCTCGGTTCGGCTTGGCGGTGAAGCGTGTGAAGGCGTTCATGTCGCGCGTCAGTGCCAGCAGGGCCTCGCTGTTGCAATGTTTTCCGCGCGTCATCGTCAGGCCCATGCCGAAGAAGATGACTCCGAACTTGCACGCCTTCATCCGAACCATCAGGTCTTGGAAGACGGACAACGCGACACCCGTCTCACGCAGCACGAGTTCCGGATCGAGTTCGATTCCCTTGGCCAACGCGCGCAGCGTCCACAGGGCTTCAAAGTCCTTTCGTGGTTTGATCTGAATGAAGATGTCGGCGGCTTTCGCACTCTTTGTTCGGCGAACATCGACGATTACGCAGGTCCGGTCCTTGCGACCGTTGGGCAGGAACATCCCCTTCGGCATCAGGCTGTACTTCGTGAAGTGGCGCGGATGGCTTTCCGCCGGGTTCGATCCCCAGAAGATGATCATGTCGCCGCGATTGGCCACTTCGCCCAACGAACACGTCACCTCGCCGACCCCCTGAAACGCCATGCCCGACGGCCCGTGACAGACGCTGGTCGTGGTGTCGATCGTCCCCTTGATCCAATCGGCGATGCTGACCGCCACGCGCTGAGCCTCGCACGGCGAGTCACTCAGTCCGTAGATGATCGGATACTTGCCGGTGGTCAGAATCTGAGCCGCCAAGTCGTAGCCGGCTTCGAGCGTGGCAGGCTTTCCGTCAATCAGACAGCTCGGCCGATCATCGGTGTGGTGATTGAGAAACCAAGCCTTGCCGAGAACACACGCCCGCTTGGCCTCAATGATGTGGTTGTCTTTCACCGTGAGGTCGATGTCGTCACACACGCACCCGCAAAACGTGCAGGTCGCATCCTGAACGATCTTCAATTCACCCGGAACATTGGGCGTCGGGGCGTAGCATTGAGTCGAGGCACTGGTCATGTCGTCGCCTGCCAAAACAGAGAAACTGAAGACGGATCGCACCAAAGCGCGAGGCCGCAAAGCCTACCCGAACTTTCGACCATCAGCCATTCCGGATTGGCGACTTTCATGCAGAGTCAATCCACGCGGACCAAGAAGGGAAATCGGCGAGCCAACACATCTCACTCATGGTCGCGGGAACGGCACTGCTGCCCCCGAACATCTGGACTCGCCTCACGCAGTGACCTTCTCCAGCACCACATCCATTCCCTTGCTCGTGGGCATTCCTGAACCATGCGTATCACCGCCCATCAGGCGGCTGGAGATGTCGCCGTAAGCGATGAACAGCATCCCCTCGGGCAGCTCATCCTTCCTGGCGGGCGTGATGTTGACCTCGACGACCTGCCCCTCTTCGCCCGTCAATCGCACTCGGTCACCATCAACCAGTCCCAGCCGAGCCATATCGCCGGGCGGAACTTGCAGCGTGTTGATCTCGCGCTGGTACTTCTCCAAATACTTTCCCTCGCTGATGCCGCAGCCTTGGTCACTGGTTCGGCCGGGGATAAGGATGAATGTCTCGGGCATGGTCGCTTTCTGGTGATGTAGGATGGGCACTCCTGCCCGTCCGGTCTTCAATCAGGGCAATCTTCGTGAGTTGGCCCCTGAACTTCACAAAGTAGCCATCATCGCTCCGCGTGATGAGCCTTGTGGGATCAGGCATCTACTTGCGATAGGCTCATCGCGCGGAGCGATGATGGCTACTTTGGTCTGAGGCACGGCCCTCGCTGGAGTTTTCGGAAAGCACCGAGGGGCGACTGGTGGTACGCTCGTTCACGGCGCGCTCCGAAGACTCCACGTACCCCTCGGCAGAACTTGGATGTCCGAGTGGCACAGCCCCCCGAATGACTCCTTTCCCAGACGCTATTCCAACCAACCCGCTTCCGTCCAGCCTCGCGCGAGGTTGTAGGCTTGCACCAATCCTGACAGTCGTGCCGACGAGAGCATCGCTCGTGCGTCTTCGGGCAGCGGCGTGTTGAGCAATCGTTCCGGCAGCGTGTCTTCAGAGGGAGTCCATCCGGCGAGAATGTTGAAGCGTTTCTTATCGGTCACGATGCGGCGAGCCACTTCGCGCAGTTCACTTGCCGTCACGTTCCAGCCGGTGACGAGCCGCAGCATCTCGGCCGAATCGGCGAAGAAGTCCGTGAAGACCCCTCGCAGAAACTTGCACAGGATCAGTGAGTCCATCAACGCGGCTTTGTCTTCCGTTTCGATCGCCAGCACGGCCGCTTCCGGCCCGACGTTGAAGCGATCGACGGCTTGAGAAAAATCGACCTCATAAGCTCCCGAGCGATTGTGATCGGCCCCGCGCGAACCGACCGCGAACCCGAGTGCCATCGTTTGCAGACCACGCGGGTCATAGCCGGGAATCTCCAGCCCTTTGACCTGCGGCGCGAAGTCGATCGTGTCGCGACCGATCTCGTGAGCCATGCGGCGGCTTCCCTCGGCCAGCAATCGCCCGATGCCATCGCCGCTGACGATCAGGTCCAACGCACGCAGCAGCGCGGAGCCATCGCCGAATCGCAACCAAGGCTCATCAATGAACCCCCGTTCCGCGCACTCCATCGCGAACGCAATCGTCCCGCCCGCGCTGATCGTGTCGAGGCCCAGTTCATCACACTTCTGACACGCCCGCAGCACGATCTCCCCATCGTCGATCCCACACAGCGGCCCCAACGCGAAGAGGTTCTCATACTCCAGCCGCACGTTTCCCTGACCGTCGCGCAGTCCGTAGAGATGTTCGCAACCGATCGTACACGCCGCGCAAGAGGCTCGCGTTTTCTCGCGACTCACGCCAAGTTGCTCAGGTGAGACCGCGTTCGCACCCGCGAAACTCCCCTGCTGAAAGTTGCGCGTCGGCAGCACATTCAGCCGGTTGAACGCGAGCAGGTTGGAAGCGGTCCCCAGCTCGCGATACTTCGCGGTCGCGGGTCCGAACGATTTCTCAGACAGCTTCCGGGCGAAGTCGGTCAACGCGGCAGGGTCTCCCCACGAACAGCGGTGCGAACCACGCACGGCAATCGCCTTGATGTTCTTCGCGCCGAGAACCGCCCCACTGCCGCCTCGCCCCGCATGACGACCATCGTGTGAGATCGTCGCGTACCGGACGAGTCGTTCGCCCGCTGGCCCGATCGACGCGACTTGATAGTCCGCCCCAAGCCGCTCGCGCACTTGAGCCTGAGCCTCGCGATTCGTCGTTCCCCACAACTCGCCCGCCGGTTCCAACCGAACGCCGCTCTCATCAATCACGACAACCGAAGGCTCCTTCGCGCAGCCGGTCAACACGATCGCATCGTGCCCCGTTTTCTTGCCACTCAAAGCAAAGCCGCTGCTGGAGAGTGAGTCATTGATCCGGTGCGTCAGCGGACTCTTCGACACCACCGCAAACTTGGCCGATGTCGTTAGCGGACTCCCCACGAGCGGGCTGAACACAAACGCGAGACTCGCCTCGGGAGACAACGGTTCCGCCTCAGCCGCCCCTTCCCTCAACAAGATCGCCACACCCAACCCGCTCCCGCCGAGATAACTCCGCAACAAGCTCTCCTCCAACGGCACCCGCTCGGACAAGCCCGTCGTCAAATCAATCCGCAGGTAGCAACCGTGATAGCCGTGCATGTCAGTCCCAAGAACAGTGTGCGTCACTTCAACTCCTGCGAGAAGGCATTCTTCAGGGCGTTATACCTCACGCGGCCCAAGCTGAGAGTTTGGCGAGCCGCGTGCCGTGAGGCCGCGGGTTCTTGACTTCGAGGAGGAAACCCGTGGCCTGACGGTACACGGCTCGCCTCGAACATCTCATTCATGTCCGTGCGAGGGATATCTTGCCTTGTCGCCCCGGCCCGGGCACCGCCGCTTCGGTGGTCGGGAGAGGGCTAGGGTGAGGGGTTCTTCACCCAGCGTCATCGCGTTGTTGAATCCGAGTAGGGGTGCCACGGTCACGGAGTCTTCGACGTGGCCGTGC
>JAYTQJ010000283.1:0-10277 GCA_043746775.1 Schlesneria sp. | reverse complement strand
TCGCATCGTGGCGGATGCGGCCAGCATCCGAACCGACGCTGGCAGCGTCGGCCACGACAGTGATTGCTGCGCCGATCCTTAGCGGGCCACTAACACGGCGGCGAGGGTTCGATCGGAACGCCCGCAGCTTGTTGTTCGTATTCGGAAATCTTGCCAATGCGGCGTGCGTGTCGGCCTCCCTGAAACGGCGTCGAGAGCCACAGTTCGACCATGCGTGACGTGATGCGGTCTCCGAGTAAGTCGGCTGACAAGCAGAGGACGTTGGCGTCGTTGTGCATCCGGCTCATTTCGGCCGTGAGATCATCGTGACACAGTGCCGCGCGAACCCCTTTGAATTTGTTGGCGACGATACACATACCAATGCCCGAACCGCAGATCAGGATGGCGCGATCCACCAGACCTTCGGAGACCGCCTTCGCGGCTTTGGCTCCGAAATCGGGATAGTCACAGATGTCGGCCGAGTCTGGGCCGTAGTCTTCCGCTTCATGTTGAAGCTGCTGCACCTGAGACAGAATCTTGTCTTTGACGCTGAAGCCCCGGTGGTCACTCGCGACGGCAATTTTCATGGGTTCTCGTTCGAGGTTGGAGTGAACATCGGATGTCTCGGTCACGGTGTCAGAAATACATTGACGGTCAGAAACTCAGCGAAATTTGCTCGACCAGTCGCCGCACATGACGTTCGATCTCTTGCTTGCAGTCTTGGTACTCGCCCGGCCCGCCGCCATAAGGGTCGGAAACATCGTCCCGCTCGGGAGACAATAGGCGAACGCGGGCAGAAAGTTCGGGATGTTCATCCAAGATCGCCTGCTGATGACCGCGCGTCATGGTGATGATGTGATCGGCCTGTTGAAGGAGGCGACTCGTGAGCGGCTGGCTCTCGTGCGATCTCAGGTCGATTCCATCATCAGCCAACGCGGCGATCGACTCTCCGCTGGCAGGCCCACCGGGGCGAGCCGACAAGCCCGCCGACAAGACGGCATAGCCACGATCCATCAGGTCATCGTCCGCACATTTCAACCGCTCAGACAACTGGCGACGAAACAACGCCTCGGCCATCGGACTGCGACAGGTATTGCCGGTGCAGACGAACAGGAAGACCTCGCTCGCCAGCCGGTCAATGTTCAGCGGTGAAATCACACCTTGGTCGATGAGCCGCCACTGATTGCCGTCAAACCGAATGGTGGTGGTCGGCTCGCCATAGCGGCACGAGCCATCGTCAATGATGAGTGACACGGCATCATCCTCACCAAACCGTTCGACGACTTCAGCCGCGGTGCGAGGCAACGGTCGCGCGGAGTTCTTGTCCGCCGTCGCAATCAATGGGACAGGGAACAATCGCTGAACGTGCAGCAATGCATCGTGAACGGCGACACGCAACCCGACGGCACCGCGTTCACTCGCAGCGGAATCCTCGTTGGCGACAACTGTTTCACCTGCGAGCAACTGCTGCGTCGCGATTGGCAATTTGAGAAACAGCCCCCCCATTGAGTCCTCTGGAAACTCCATCGTGAGCGGCCCGGGCCAAGCACGTCGAGCCAACCTGTCCGCACCGACAGGGAAGCGGATCACGTAGTCGTGAGCTTCCTCGGCCGACTTGAGAATCAAGACCACATGCCCCTTGGACAGCGACTTCAACCGCTCTGCGCCTAACTCGCTGGCGGAGCTTGCGACAACCACGTAAGCCGTTTCCGTTGGCAACGCGACGAGCTGGCCCTGCGCCAAAAGCTGGCAGGCGCGGTGAATGACATCGCGCGGATCGTCGGCTTTGCGAATCTCGACAATCTGCGGCATGACAGCTCGCGTCCGGGGGCGAATTGGGAGAGAGTAGGAGTGGACAGAACTCATTTCTTCCACCAAAACGCCGGAGATCCCGCACCGACGCGGGCGGAGTGTACTCGTCCCCGTTTGGCCCTTCAAGCAGCGGTTGCTGATGCCGAGGTCACGTGTGCAACACGAAAAACTCATCCGCCAACGCTCATTTGACGTGACCAACCGAACTCATTGGCGGCGGAATCACGGCCTTCCCAGAAAGCATTTTGAATGAGCCATCCCGAATCGCAAACCGCCGTTCTGCTCATCGCTCACGGAAGTCGGCGGGCATCGGCGAATGCAGACCTTGTGCAGTTGGCAGAGCTGGTCGTCAAACGAGGTCCGTTCCAAATCGTCGAGGTCTCGTACTTGGAATTGGCGGAGCCGACGATTACGTCGGGAGGCCGAGCCTGCGTTTTGCGCGGAGCGCGGCGCGTGCTGATGTTGCCGTATTTTTTGTCGGCAGGAGTCCATGTCGTGACAGACTTGGAGACCCATCGCCAGGAGCTTGCGAGCGATTTCCCTGAGACCGAGTTCGTACTCTGCCCTCACCTTGGCCTCCATCCGTTGATGGCCGAAATTGTGTTGGCCCGCCTGAGTGAAGGACGCTCTTCGGCTACCGAGACCGAGTGACTCGGACTCATCCGAACTCGCCTCGAACATTTCTCTCATGGCCATGCGAGGTCTCTGTCGCAGCCCGCTCGCCGGAGCATTCGTCACAGACGGCAGCGTCCCTAGCAACCGGTGCGATTTGCCGAGTCGTCAGGCTTTCACTGGCCGGAATCTTTTCGACAGGTCGATATCTCAGCCTAACGGATGTTTCGCAGGTTCCTGTGACCGACGACTTGCTGCTCTGACGCTGTAATGATGGATCAAGCCATGATGGCCAGCCGTGTGACTTTGCTGCTGCTTGTGACCGGGTTGTTCGCGGCCATGTGGTCGGGCGACCGAGCGGACGAACGGACCACCGCCCAACTTTTGCTGACTCGCAGGACGCCCCCCCCGTCTGCGAATCAGCGAAGCGGAGCGCGTCCCATTTCGACCGCCGCCCGGTCTGGGGTTCTCCATCGTGGCGAACAGTCACTGCAATCGGTCCCGCTCCCGGCAGGAATCGCTGCAGGAACGTACCTCGTCGTCGATGCGACCGGTCGCAGTGAGACGCGCATCGTGACTGCGGCCGAAGCATTTCCGAATGGCGTGATTTCCGGACACGTCGCACGAGACGAGTACACCGTCCGAAACGGTTCCTCCCGCTGGCACTTCATTCGGCTGACTGAGTCGGCCAATGTGGCGACATCGCGGCGAGTGACTCCACGCAAGCCTACCGCACCACGGGTTCAGACGGTGGCTCGCCCGCTGTCAGGCCCAGCGCGTGGGGTAAGCCTGCGATAAACGACGGATAGCGCAGCGTCAGTCCCAACTCGGCGCGGGCCTTTCCGTTCGAGCAGCGTTTGTTCAGTCCGCCCGATCCCCGTTTGGCGGGTTGATCGTCGAGGAACTGCGGTGGCGGCGCGGCAACCAGCCGCGCGAGCTGACTGTAGTACTCATCGCGCCGCATCGGACGGTCATCCGTGATGAGATACGTCTCGCCCGGTTGACCTTGCCGCTCACACGCCAGCATGGCATCGGCGGCGTCATCAACATGAATGAGGTTCAGCCACGCATCGCCTCGACCGGCGAGTG
This sequence comes from Schlesneria sp., assembly GCA_043746775.1. Lineage (GTDB taxonomy): Bacteria > Planctomycetota > Planctomycetia > Planctomycetales > Planctomycetaceae > Schlesneria. The sequence continues at coordinate 6,785 of JAYTQJ010000283.1, read as the reverse complement.
GCTCCCCCGCACGCAGGCTTTCGACGCGCGAGAGCAATCGTCCCGGCCCATAGATACCGCTCAGCCGCAGTACGTTGGCGAGCGGTCGCGCAGCGGCTGTGCCTTCGGAAATCGGGAACGTCACGCGAATTAACTCCTCGGCCGCGAGAGAACATTGGCCACCCGATTGAACCGGCTCACACGGCGAGGACTCATCCACCCACTCGCCCGAGGACTGGCCGTAAACACTGCTGCTGGAGATGTAGATCAGACGTTCACAACGCCCGGCAACTTGCTCCAAAACGTGACCCAGCCCCTCGACATAGACCTCGTGCTGCGAGTGTCCCGACGTGCGGTCGTAACCCACCGCAAACAGCACCGATTGCACGACTGGCAGCGCGACAAGCGACTTCGGATCGCAAACATCACCGACCACGGGCGTGATCCCCAGCCGCGACAACTCCGCCGCGTTGTTCTCCGAACGAGTCAACGCGGTGACGGAGTGTCCCGCCTGCAACCACGCCGCAGCCACGCGCCGCCCCAAATACCCGCAACCGATGATCAGCTTGTGCATGTAGGGCACCCCGTTCGTTTCCTCAGTGATTTGGTAGGCCACTTACATTTGTCTTGGTGTGTATCGAAAACCGGAACGTCGAACCAACCCCTTCCTTGCTTTCGACGGTCACCTGTCCACCATGAGCTTCAGTAAACGTCTTCACGATGGCGAGACCCAGACCCATTCCACCCTCGCTCTCCGGATCGGTTTCTCCCTTGTCGAAGACTTTTTCGAGAAACTCTGCGGGGATTCCCGCGCCGTTGTCGCTGACCCAGCACTCCACGGTCCCTTCCGCGCCAGGTTCCCGTGCCCCGATGACAATCTCTCCGCGTGGCGTGTACTTGATGGCGTTGGCGATCAAGTTCTGAAAAACCCGCCTTATCAAGCTGGCATCGGCGTAGACAACCAAGTCGTCCGGCACCCTGTTGATCAACTGCGTGCTGGCGGCTCCTGCCACGGGGTGGAGATCGTGAATGAGAGACTCAACCAGCGGCCACAAATCAAACGTGCGCCGTTGCAGTTTGACGCCGACTTCGGTTTGGAGATTCGCGCTTTCCTCAAGCACCCTGCGGACCAACCCTTCGAGTTGCTGAACATTGCGACGCAAGGCTTTCAACATTTGGGTTGTTCCCGCGCCGGCGTCTTGCTTCGGTAGCGTCAGCTCGAGGACTTGCGCAGCTAGGGAAATGGCATTCAGCGGAGTTCGGAGATCGTGGGCCACGAAGGCGAGATATTCTTCGCGACGGTGCTGCACCTCCAACGCTCGTTGAGTCGCATAGGTCTGAACTGCCAATCCGATCGCCCCGTCCAAGACGCGGTTGACGATGTGGAAAGGCTTCCCTTGCAGGCTCAAGCCGTTGTCTTCGGCCAGATCGTGGAGGCAGTCGCGCAGGATGTTGTACTCCGCCACGACCTCTTCAATATCAAACCCGTCTTGGACACGCTGTCGGCCATGGGCGGGAGGGCTACCTTCGCAGATCGCTTCAGGAATCGTCTGGTCAGACTGTGATTGGAGTGCCGCAGCCAACTCCTCAAGTAGATCCGGGATGTGGTCGTTGAGTGTCGGGATGTCCAGATGACGCGCTGAAGGGAGTTCTCGCACTTGTCGCCGCCAACGCGAGAGTAATGCTTGGCGTTCCTGCATGATGAGCGCCGCCAGTTTGTCCAGATTGTTGATGGTCATCTCGTCTCCAATTTCACGCAGGATTTGCCGAGGCTCCAGTCGCTGAACAGTTCTACTTCGCGCGGACAAGAATGAGGCCCTTGCCTCGTCTATACTCCGCGCGGCCGAAACTGACACAGTTTCGACCGCAGCACACTAACCCGAAGCGTTCGCGAGGAGGTGAGTTGCGTCCTCGTTTACACTTCGGGTTAGTGTCAGTTTCGGCCGCGCGGAGTCTAACCGCGTGGGCAACGCCCCGCGCGCTGAGCGATGCGGAACGCTGTTTCGCCATCGACGCGCGGGGGGGCGTTGCCCACGCGGTTAAACGATTCACTTCAGACCGCGCGAAGTATATGTGAGCCGCGTTCGGCCTCCTGAGGAACACATGGTGTTCCTTGCTGATTGTGCTGGCTATGCCGGTGGGTAATTTCTGTCGGAAACGTCCTTCATGTTTTGCCGGGGATGGCTGGTGCGAGAAACGTGGTTGTGTGCAGTGTGCGGTCGAGTATCGCCGCGATGTCGTCAATCAACCGAGTGTCTTCGGTGGGAACCTGTCGCAGGATCGTGGCTTGTCTCGTGACGAGATGTTGCCGCAACGCCTCGATCACTTCACGCACGATGCGTTGGAATTCGATCAGTTCCGGTTCGGAGAGGTCTCGCCGCAAGAGCGTGGTCTCAGACGCAGATCGTTCGCGGCGGAGTTGGGCGAGCGTTGTTCCTTGGGTGCGATAGAGCAAACCGCCCACGAACGCGCGACGCAATCGACCGGACTCATCGAACTGGTACATCGGATCGGAGCCGAAATAGAGGGAGAGCCAGCCGTTGGCGCGGAAGCCGACCACGACCGGTTCCTCGTGCGAGGGCGTTCGCAGTTCGACACGCCGCGTCAGTGCGACAACTTCAGCCAACAGGTCATCACGATCAGCTTCGTTGCGGGACATTCATCACGACCCTTGGCTGGAACGCATTTCAAAACGAATGCCCTGTCCGTTCTTAATTTTTTTTGGGGGGGGAGCTGAAGTCGTGAGACTTCAGAAAACGCAGAACTCTTACGAGTTCGGCAACCCCCAAATTAAGACCTGACGGGGCACTAGCCCGACGCGCAACTTCAAAAAGTGTGAGCGAGGAAGAAGGCGATCGACGCCCTCGTTCACACTGCGGGTCGGTGTGGGTTGAGTATGTCGGGCAGCTTTGTCGTTAGCGAGGTTTCGCCGCTTCACAAAAGACACCAAGGATGTGTGTCACGTAATTGCAAAACAAAGCCTCCAACCCCAGACTCTCGCCCCAGTCGTCGCCACGTTTGAAAATGTTTGCTTCTCGAACGGCTCACCACCGAGTCGAGTCCTGATGCGTGGTATGTTTGGCCGAAACGTCTGACTCAGACGCCCCGATCTGTGGGCCTCGCATTGCAGTTCCCCTGCGGCACAGTCCCCCCTGTCACCGGTCCTTCGAGGCACGCCATGAGTACCGCGACGATTGATCTGTCCGATCCGTCTCCGTCGGCGGAGTTCGCGACCGTCGATACGGATCGCGTAAGCGAGATCGCCACGCGGCATCAGCGTGTGGCCGACTTCCTGCGGCAAGAAAAATATGCGGCGTTACTCATCCAGCAGCCGTCGAACTTCGCGTGGCTGACGGCGGGAGCCTGCAACGAACGGGGCGGCTCCACCGGTCGCACCGGTTCGATCTTTGTGACGCCCGATGCGCGGGTACTCGTGTGCAGTAACGCCGACACGGCGCAGTTCTTTGAGACCGAGGTCTCCAACATGGGCTTCCAACTCAAAGAGCGTCCGTGGTTTGAACCGCGCAACGTCATGGTGGCCGATCTCTGCCGAGGCCGCCGCGTGGCGAGCGACTCCGGTTTTTCTGGAACGACCGATGTCAGTCCGCGCCTGATTGAGATGCGTCTTCCCCTGAGTGACTTCGATACCGCGCGGCTTCGCGAAGCGGGCAAGCTGCTCACACATGCCATCGAAGCGACCGCGCGCGGTCTGACCGTGGGACGCACTGAGGCCGAGATCGCGGGCGAGTTGTCTCACCGTCTGTTCAAGCATGGGCTGCACCCCGAACGGTTGCAGGTTTTGGCGGACGGTCGCGGTCGGCGTTTTCGACGTTGGACCTACGATCAGTCGCCCGTGCAGCGTTACTGTTCCATCTCCGCCGTGGCGAGTTTTCATGGGTTGATGGTCGGCGCGGCGCGGACGGTCTGCTGGGGCACGGCTCCGCCCGACTTGCTCAAGGCGTTTGAATCGGCCGTGTTGATCTCCGCCGCTGGCATCTACTTCTCACAGCCCGATTGGGAATTGTTTGAAGTCTGGAACCGTGTCCATCGTCTGTATGAAAAGACGGGAGCCGGGTCCGAGTGGCAACTCGCCGATCAGGCTGACATCGTCGAGTACGAGTTCGGAGCGATCCCCGTCGTGCCGAGCAGTGAGTACCGTCTCTCTGCGGGAACGCCCATCTATTGGCACCCCTCCGTCGGCCCCGTGCAAATGGGAGACACGGTCCTGGTGACGAAACGCGGGACCGAGATCCTGACGACATCCTCCGAATGGCCGGTCGTACCGATTGCAGTGAAGGGATCGAATGTGGATGTCCCGGCGATCTTAGTCATCAACTCCTGATGGGAATTCTGGGAAAGAATTGAGGTTTTTTCGCCTCACGCTGCCAAAACGCAACCTAGGTTGAGAGTGAACTACTGCGCGACGTTCCTCCGTCGTGCTCGTCTCCCCTCAACTCAAGGAATGGCAGCCATGCGGATGACAGTCGGCGATCTCATGACGAAGAACTTGGTCCGAGTCTCACCCCAATGTTCGGCGGATGACGCGTTGGACATCCTCTCCCGCCACGAAGCTACGGAACTGTACGTGACCGATTCGCTCGGCCGCTTACTCGGCGTGTTGCCGGACTACGAGATCATCAAAGTCCAACTCAGCGGCGAGGCCGACGGAGCAACAGTCGAACAGTTCATGTCGCGCGGCGTGCCAGTCTTCAAACCGGAGACCGATGCGGCCGAAGTGGCTCGCCTGTTTCGAGACGCTCGATTCAATCGCTTCCCCGTCGTCAGTGCCGGTCGCTTGGTCGGTGTCATCGGCCGCGACGACATCGTGCGATTGATGGCCGTCTTGCGAAAAATGAAGTCCCCCACGAAGGCCACCACTCCAGCAGTCAAGCCGCCCAAGTTGGTCTCGCCCCGCATCCGCACCAAGCGAGCACAAACGGTGGCGAAGAAGCCGCCCACACGGACTCGCGCCAGTCGCCAAACGGCCGCAACACCATCGCGATCCGCCAAACGCTGATCAAAAACACGTTACTCCGCAGACTCCGGTCCGCTTCACATTGTCTCGTCCCCAGTCACCGGCGATGGCCAATTTGAATGGCCGCACCAGTACGAACAGACGATCCGACCTCATACTTGCCGAGGCCTCGTACAGCCGATACAAGTTTGTCGCCCGCCAAATTTGGCGGCACAAACGGGCGATTAACTCAGCGGCTAGAGTGCCATCCTCACACGGTGGAAGTCACTGGTTCGAATCCAGTATCGCCCAGTGATTGAAATCAGAAACCCCTTGTTTTGCAGTGTTTCCCTGTAGGACAAGGGGTTTTTCGTTTTCGGTTGCGGACGTGTGCGAAGCGTTTCCTAAGCTTGCCGACGTGTACTGCGCCGGAATCTGCGCCGCTTTTGCAGACGAGTTATCTTGAGCGGCTCTGGCGAAGTGGGAATCGAGAACTTGCAGGTAGTGCTTCTCGGCAATTCGTTCGCTGTTGCCCAGCCACGTTGTGACAACGTGGCTCGGGAACGTCTCGGTCAGTTCGGTTTGGCAGGAGCTTCGCAGGTTGTGCCGCAGTCTTGGCCACAGGATGCGACTCGCACGCTTGATGATCTTGGTGAACTGCGATCCCAAATTCACATTTCGCCAGTCTCCACTGGTCGCTCCGGATTTCCTCAACGACGGCAGCACGAACTCAGCGCCAGCGGTGGCCAGTTCTTGCAGGTCATCTAGGTACGGTCGCAAGGTGGAGAAGTTCGGCACAACCCACGTTGCATGGCCAGCGTGATGTTCGGTCTTGGGGCTGTGGACGAGCATCCGGCCGGACTCCCAATTGATGTCCTGCCACCGCAGCAGCAGGGCTTCAGACGGAACCCTCAGACCGGCGTAGCGTGAGAGTGCGACGAGCGTCCGCCATTCCGCATTTGCGGCAAGAGTCGATCACCGTTTCGATGGTGGCTCGGTCGATGAACCGTTACCGATCGGGATTCGCGGTTGATCCCTTGCCGACGCCATCGAACGGATTCGAGTCGATTAGCTTTCGACGAACGGCGTCCTTGATGAAAGTTCTGGCCAACGCATAGCGACGAACGACATCCGTTCGGACTCGTTGTTCGTGCCCGACACGCCGGGGACTTTCACGAACGTGAACAGTTCGTTCACACCCATCAGCCGCACGATCTCGCGGGCCAGGTTGAGCTGGCCTCGTTCGACCGTGTCCGCTGGCAGTGTGAGATTGGACAGAGTGCGCTCAGACGGGCGGTGTTCCCAGCAGAGGCCACGCAACTGTTCTTCCAGTTCGCCGATGCGGCGCTGTCGTCCTGCGTCACCCAGACGTTGGTCCGCTGCCGCCTTGCAGGCCGATCTATATATCGCCAGCAGGCCGTCGCAGAACGCGCGGTAGCGCGTGTTATTCGGTTGCAGCAGCGTCAGCTTGATCGCCTTCCGCAACAGGGCCATCGCGCACGCTAGTGCCCTGTCCGGTCTTAATTTTTTTGGGGGGGTAGCTGAAGTCGTGAGGCTTCAGAAAACGCAGAACTCTTACGAGTTCGGCTACCCCCAAATTAAGACCGGACGGGGCACTAGGTGGTCATGGCTAGAGCTGGCCCGGTTGCAAGAAGCCCTGAAGCTGAACGAGTCACTCTCGCTCGCCTACTACCTCAAGGAGGAACTGCGACGGTTCTGGAAGCAGCCCTCGAAGAACGCCGCCGAGGCGTTTCTCGAAGCGTGGTGCCGACGCGCTCAGGCCACCAGCGTCCGTCAACTCCAGACGATGGCCAAGCCCCTGCAAGCCCACCGCAACGGACTGCTCAACGGG
>JAYTQJ010000282.1:0-2003 GCA_043746775.1 Schlesneria sp. | reverse complement strand
GTGATGAGCCTTGTGGGATCAGGCGCCGAATTGTGAAAGGCTCATCACGCGGAGCGATGATGGCTACTTTGGTCGGAGACGATTCCATCGCTTGAAAGGTTGTTCATGGCCAAGTTCTTCGACTCACGTTCTCGCTGGCGAACTCTGGCTACGTTGCTGTTGATCGGCGTCGCGTCGTGTCGTGACTCGGCCGTCAAAACGCCTGTGCGAGCGATGCCGGTTCAGGACGATCAGCATTCGTCTGTCGTAGAGACCTCCACTACGGACGTTCCCGCTACGAAGCCGGTCGATCCGAGCGACCTCTTCTTCGGTCAGGGCCTCGTTCCTGAGATTCGGATCGAGTTGAAGAAGTCGCAGGAGACGAAGCTGCGCGAGGACCTGCGGCGCTACGCCAAATGCACGATCGTCGAGACGCTGCCGAACCCGGACCAACCCGACTCGCCCCATGAAACCACGTACACCGAGGTCGCGATCAAGGTGAAGGGAGCCGCGGGAAGTTCGCGGGAACTCGACGACAAGCCCGCGTTCACGCTCAACATGAACAAGCACACCAAGGGGCAGACCCTTCATGGATTGGACAAACTCCATCTGAACAACTCGGTCCAAGACGAGTCGTATCTGTGCGAGTGGGTCTGTGCGGAGATCGCGCGCGAGGCGAAGGTGCCCGCCACGCGAGTGACTCACGCCCGCGTCTGGCTGAATGGGCGCGATCTCGGCTTCTATGTGTTGAAGGAAGGTTTTGACCGGCAGTTCCTGACGCGGCACTTCGGCGACGCGAGCGGCAACTTCTACGACGGCGGCTTCGTGCAGGATGTCGATGTCGATTTGGAGAAGGACTCGGGGAAGGGGCCGGACGATCACAGGGACTTGCACGCGCTGAAGGCCGCGTGTGAAGAACCCGATGCCGCCGCTCGCTGGACCGCGATTGAGAAGCAGCTCGACGTGGACGCCTTCCTCACGTTCATGGCCTTCGAGCGGATGACCTGCCATTGGGACGGCTACACGCCGAACAAGAACAACTACCGCATCTACTTCTCGCCGAAAGACGGTCGCGCTCGGTTCCTGCCTCACGGCATGGACCAGATGTTCCAAGACCCCGGCTTCCCGATCTTGGAGTTCCCGCCGACGATTGTTTCGAGCGCGGTGATGCACAATCCCGAGTGGCGTGAGAAGTACAAGGCGCGCGTGACCGAGCTGCTGCCGCTGTTCCAAGCCCAGCGGCTCAATGAACGGATCGATGCGCTGGTCATTCGGTTGAATCCCGTCGTCCACCGACAAGGCGATCACTTTGAACGAGCCTTCGCCGACCGCGTGCGTGAGTTGAAGGAACGGATCGCCGCGCGAGAACCCGCGCTGCGCGAGCAACTCGAACAGGGCGATCCGACGCCGATCGAGTTCAATGAGACGAACCAGATCGAAGTGGCCGACTGGTACGGTGCCCAAGAGACGGGAGACTCGTTGGTCGATGAAGTCGATCCGGAGACCGAGAACAAGAAGTACTCGATCCAAGTCGGTGAGTCGGGCCAGTGCGTGGCGTCGTTTCGTCGGCGCGTGTTGCTCGGGCCGGGCCGCTATCGGATTGAAGTCCGCCTGAAAACGGAAGGGGTCGAGCCTCGCAGCGACGAGTCAGGGAAGGGGGCGGGCCTGCGCATCTCGGGAGGCAAACGAGACAACTCGCTGGAGGGCGACAACGACTGGCAGACGGTCGGCTACGACTTCGAGGTCGTCGATGCCATTCGCGATGTGGAGCTGGTCGCGGAGTTGAGGGCGACAAAAGGTCGCTTGTGGATCGAGCCGAAGGCAAAGCTGATACGGGTTGTCTCGCCGTGAACGGGCACAAGTGGCCAGACGCCAAGTGAGAGGTTTCCGAGCGGGGTGGCGTCAGCCCAATGGCACTCACTTTAGGATGTAGCTGAAGTCGTAAGACTTCAGACGATTGTCAAAGCCGGCTGAATTCTCACGAATTCAGCTACATCAATCAGAACGTCCATTTGGAATTCGCT
>JAYTQJ010000281.1:0-4431 GCA_043746775.1 Schlesneria sp. | reverse complement strand
CCCATCAACGCGCGGGGCGTTGCCCACGCGGTTAAACGAGGTCAACCCATCAAGATAAAGTTGGCGGACCAGTAGTTGCCTGATTGGCAACGTTGTGTGGTGAGTGTGTCAGAGTGTGCAAAGCGAGCAGTGATCCGTGATCAGTGCAAAGTGGGTTTCGACACCATCCCGCGTGCCTCAGGGGTCTCTACATAAATCAGAACAGGTACCCATTTTTGATGTGCTCGGCTGTGGCTTCTGTTCTTCATCCGTGCCCCGGCTTTGCCATCCGCGCTAAACTCGCTGTCTTGGAAAGCTCGGATTAGCACGGATGGCAAAGCCGGGGCGCGGATGAAGAGGGGCACAGAACAAACACGCTTGGAAAGGCGATGCGTCAGGTGTTGTGTAGAGACCAATGAGACAAGCTGGATGGGGCTTGAGGACAGCATCTGCCCCCGGTGAGTCAGCCACTTTGCACTGATCACTTCGCACTGTTTTCTCACCCCGCCTCTTTTCACGGATGACGACTCCGTCGCGTGAGACTGCTCACTGCCCAATCCCCACGTCCTCCCATCTGCTATCGTCCCGCCTCTCAATCCGCCTCCCGGAGACTGCCCGTTGATGTACCGCTTTGCCGCTCAGAATCTGCTCAGTCGTCCCGTGAGATCGTTCCTCGCGCTGCTTGGCTTGACGGTCGCCATCACGGGCATGGTCGGTCTCTTCTCCATCGCCTCCGGCATCGACGACACCGTCAACCGGACGTTCGGACGCATTCGAGGTCTCGCGGTGATGCAGCCCGGCGCACCGATCCCGCTCTTCTCGCGACTCCCCGCAGCGTGGGCCGATGAGATCGCGCAGCAGAAGGGAGTCGGCGTTGTCCGGCCCGAGGTTTGGGTCCGCGCCCAACTGGTCGATGGCAAGCCGACGTTCAGTCCGCCCCGTTTTCTATTCGGCACCGACATCGAACGGACGCTCGCTCTGAAGGAAGCGGTCTATCGCGACGACATCCTCACGGGACGCTTCCTCAATCTGGATGATCGAGGTTCATTCCGTTGCGTGATCAGCCAATCGATCGCCGAGGCACTGCACAAAAACGTGGGCGATGCGCTGCGAGTCGATGGGTTCGACCTGACCATCGTCGGCATCTATCGCTGCGGTTCGCTGTTGCTCGACGTGGCGATCGTCCTGGATGCCACCGCCGCGCGCCAGATCGGCAAGTTCGAGGAAAACCTTGTCACGTCGATCTACTTTGAACCCGATGGAACTGTCTCCAACGCGCAGCTCATCGAGCAAATTCAAACTCTGTTTCGAGGACGCAAGGCGGACACTTGGAACGCGGGCGGACTGGCGGCACTCGCGGGAGGCGGTTCGATTGACCTCATGAGTGTCGCGGCGAAGCTCATGCAATCGGGATCGGCCAACGCCAGCAAGCAGAGCGGGCCAGGGGCCGACGACACCAAGAGCGGCGACACGAAATCGCCCGCTGTCGTCGAAGAGGCGGTCGAAATCCGGTCGGCTCAAGACTGGGGCGAGAAGATCAGCGAGCTGAGCGGCGATCTCGACATCTTCCTCGGACTGATGACGGCGATCGGGGTCCTCATCGCACTCCTTAGTATTTTGAATACGATGCTGATGAGTGTTGCCGAGCGGATGATCGAGTTCGGCGTGTTGCGTGCCAACGGCTGGTCGTCGTGGGATGTGCTGCGGCTCATCACGTGGGAGAGCGCACTGCTCGGTTTGATGGGCGGAGTCCTCGGCTGTAGCTGCGGCTGCCTCGTCGTGCAAATTGTGAACTGGACTCTCCCCACGAAAGTCCATCTCTTCGCCAGCCCCGGCCTGCTGCTGTTCAGCCTCGTCTTCAGCACGCTCCTCGGCATGAGCGGCGGTCTCTACCCCGCCTACTGGGCCGTCCGCATGTCCCCCATGGAAGCGATCCGCCGCGGATGAGTGGCTGTCTTTCATGCGTCCGGCACGGAGTCGTTACACCTCGCGCGGTCAGGATTGAAGCTTCTGAGCGGGGCGGCGTCAGCCCCCTGGTTCTTGGGCGTAAGCCCTCTTTGAAAGAGCTAGGGGGCTGACGCCCCGCTCAGAAACCTCTCACGATGGGCCGGGCGAGGAATATCAGCCCCGCTCAGGTGTCTCCTCACTGCCCACACGGTGAAACTACGCGGGCTTCGCCCGCAACCCGTAGCTCAGGCGGCTCGCCTGAGTCGCGTCAGTAGATGCGGTCGCAGGCGGGCCGCCTACGCTACGAAATACGAGCAGCCCGACAAGAAATCGCGAACGAGTCTTACGAATTGCTCTCCCTCAACAACGACACAAGCCCGGTCTGTTTCCAGGCCGGGCTTGTGTGTCTGAGTTCGTACTCATCGAACGGTGCTAACACCGCTCGCGGATTACTTGTTCTTCTTCGCCTTGGGGAGCTTGTAGTGCGTCTGCTGATCGGTCGTCAGCAGGCCGTGAATCTTTTCGCGGATCGAGCCTTGCAGCTTGGTCAATTCGGGCTTCACTTCGTCCTGCGCCTTCTTCTGGTCGTCGGTCAGAGCGACCGCCGCATCGACGGCCGACTGAAGGTCTTTCCCCTTCTTGCCGTCGGCCCGAGCCTTATCTCCCGCTTCCTTGCGCGCCTTCTTCTGATCGGCCGTCAGCGTGTCGTCCATCTTTTTCGTCAGTTCGGCCAGTTTGGGACCATGCTCCTTCTTGAGCTCTTCGACTTTGGTCTTCTGCTCGTCGGTCAGCGTGATCTCTTTGGGAAGCGTGAAGATTTGCTGACCGGTGGCCATCCCGGCCTTCTTCTTGCCCTTTTCCTTCTGAGCAGCGGCATCGCTCACGAAGGCGGTGCCGATCAGACAGGCAACCAAACCCAACGTCATCACGGTGCGAAATAGTCCGTTCATCGAATCTCCTTAGGTGTCGTCGTCATTCATTCGTTTAACCGCGTGGGCAACGCCCCGCGCGTCGATGGGCAAAACAGCGTTCAATCTCGCTCGACTCGCGGGGCGTTGCCCACGCGGTTAAACGAGTTGAGTTGGACTCGTTTTATCTCACGCAAACAACTCGGGGATGATCTCGCCGTCGCGGACGATCATCACCGGGCGACCGATGTTGGTCTGGTATTCCTTGTGACAGTCGATGCCGAGGTTGTGATAGAACGACGCGGCAACGTGATCGGGCTTGAAGCCGTCTCCCGCTGGACCTTGAGCCTTGTCGTCGGACGCTCCCAAGACTTGGCCCGGCTTGATGCCGCCGCCAGCCATCAGCATGAACATCGCGCGGGCATAGTGATCGCGGCCGTTGCGGGTCGTGTTGATCTTCGGCGTCCGGCCGAACTCACCCGTGACGTAAACGCAGGTCGAAGCAAGCAGCCCCTTCTGGGCGAGACCACCGAACAGCGCGGCCAGACCTTCGTCGAACGGGGGCAATTGCTTCGTCTTCAGGCGGACCCAGTTGTCGTTGTGAGTGTCCCAGCCGCCGTAGTTGATCGTCACGAACCGGACGCCCGATTCGACGAGGCGCGAGGCCAGCAAACAGCTTTGACCGAAGCCAGTCGTGCCGAACGGAGCCGCATATGACGGCGATTCCTTGCTCACATCGAACGCCTCGCGCGAACGAGACGACGTGATCATCGAGTAGGCTTGATCGCCGAAGCGGTCCAAGCCGTCGAGCAACTGGCTGTCTTTCTCGACCGACTTGAAGGTTGTGTCGAGGTCTTCGAGCAGCGTGCGACGCTTCTCAACATCGACGACCGTCAGGCCATTGCCGAGCGTGACGCCTCGCACGCCGAACGGCTGCCCGGCCACTGGCACCTTGCCCGTCGAAAGGGCCGCGTAACGCACACCCAAATAACCCGCCTTCTGCGGCGAGTTCGGAACCGCCACGAACTGCGGCAAGTCTTCGAGACCGCCGAGTTCCTTCGTGACGACCGCACCGTAGCCGGGGAACTCGATCGACGGGATCGGCCGGTTGCCGGTGTTCACGTACTGTGAACCGAGTTCGTGCGCGGCCAGCGTGTGCGTGACACCGCGCAGGATCGCGAACTTGTCCATCTGCTGAGCCAGCTTCGGCAGATGCTCACTGATTTCGATGCCACTGACGTTCGTCTGGATCGGATTGAACTCGCCGCGAAATTCCGTTGGAGCGTTTGGCTTGAGGTCGAACGTGTCCATGTGCGACGGCCCGCCGCCGAGATTAATGAAAATGGCCGAAGTCGCCTTCGCATCCTTCTTCACATCGCCGGCATGAGTCAGCCGCAGGTAGTTCGACAGCGTGAGCGCCGAAGCTCCCAGCACACCCACCTTCAAAAAGTCGCGTCGAGCAACACCATCACAGGTTCGATGCAGAGCCATAATTCAGTCCCTTTCGTAGGAAAACAGTTGGGTTCGTAAACAAGTTTCAAAGTTGACGTTTCCGACAGAAGTGGTGAGCCGGGCGGCGTAAGCCCTCGGACTCTTG
>JAYTQJ010000280.1:0-4433 GCA_043746775.1 Schlesneria sp. | reverse complement strand
CTGAAGTCGTAAGACTTCAGACGATCATCAAAGCCGGCTGAATTCTCACGAATTCAGCTACGTCGCACTGAACGTCAATTTGATAATCGCTCAAAGTGAGAACCAGGGGGCTGACGACGCCCCGCTCAGATGTCTCATCAACGACCGCGCGAAGTGTAAAAACGTCCATTTGCTGGCTCGCGCGTTGTACGTTAGCATCCGCCCTCGCTTCGTACTGAGATCGTGGCCGATCAAGACTCGACGCCAATCATCCCCCCTGCCTTCTCCCTTCTACTTCGGAAACTGTGGCCGTGGCCTTTCTCAAAGTCACCAAAGGATCGTCTGCTGGACAGGTGCTGACCCTGTCGGGCGAACGCACGATTCTGGGAAGGCACCCGAGTTGTCAGGTCGTGTTGGACAACGGTTCCGTTAGCCGCCAGCACGCTCTGATTATCGAGACGGGCGGGGCGCATTTCGTCGAGGACTTGCACAGCCGCAACGGGACTCAAGTGAACGGCACGTCGATCCGCGGTCGCACCGAGTTGGCCGATGGTGACGAACTGCAAGTTTGTGATTACGCGTTCCTGTTTCTGCGCCAGATTGAACGTGTCGTTTCCGCGCCCGTCGCGGGTTCCGCGTCCCTGAGCAAGACGGTCGTGCCGCTGGTGAATAGCCTGCGAGAAACGGTCGATGACTCGGACGACGAATATGAACAGGGACCCGGCCCAACGGGATCCCAAACCAGCATCAAAAAAATGTCGGACAGTTCGTCGGTCATCGCGGCACTACAAGCCGGTTCGTCTGCGCGCGGCCTCCGTTTGAATGTCCGTCCCGAAGCCAAATTGCGGGCGGTTCTCGAAATCAGCGCGGCACTGGGTCGCCTGCTCAAACTCGGCGATGTGTTGCCGGTAATTTTGAAGTCGTTGTCCAAAATCTTTCCGCAGGCCGACTGGGGCTTCGTCCTGCTCAAAGAGGGCGACAGTGACAAGCTGCGCACCAGCGCGTCGTGGTCGCGCCGTCCCGGTGATGAGGACGAAGTTCCGATCAGCATGACCGTCGTCAATCAGGCGATGCACGACGGCCAGGCGATTCTCAGTGCCGACGTGATGGGCGACCGGCGGTTTCAATCGAGTGAAAGTTTGAGCGAACTGCAGCTTCGCTCGCTGATGTGCGTGCCGCTGACGGACTCGGCCGGCACCGCGCTGGGAGTGATCCAGCTCAGCACGCTCGATGTCTCGCAACCGTTCAATGCCGACGATTTGGATTTGCTCGTCAGTGTGTCGGTCCAAGCGTCGCTGGCTGTCGAGAATGCGACTCTGCACGACACCGTTCTCCGTCAACGCGACTACGAACGCGATATGGAGTTCGCCGCGCAGGTCCAACTCGGTTTCCTGCCGGACCAGTCCCCGAAGTTGCCGGGCTATGAATTTGCCGACTTCTACGAAGCGGCCTTTAGCGTGGGGGGAGACTACTTCGATTACGTTTGGCTTCCCGATGGGCGAGTCGCGCTGGCGATTGGTGATGTCGCGGGAAAGGGCGTCTCTGCCGCCTTGCTCATGGCGCGGCTGCATGCTTCCGCACGGTATCACCTGCTCAGTGCGTGTTCGGCGTCCAAGGCGATGAACAGTCTGAATGTGGAAGTCGCCACCAGCGGCCTCGGCTTTCGATTCATCACGCTGGCGTTTGCCGTCGTCGATCCGAAGACGAACGAAATCAGCATTGCCAACGCGGGGCATCTGCCTCCCGCCCGTCGCTTGGCCGACGGCCGTGTCGAATGGATCGGCATGAACGAGTCCGGGATGCCGTTGGGAGTGGTCGCCGATCAGCAGTTCGAGGAGTTGGTCATTCGCCTCGAACCCAGTGAGTCGCTCGTCTTCTATACCGATGGAATCACGGAAGCGATGAACGAGACCAGCGAACTGTTTGGCAAGGAGCGTTTGATGAAGGCTCTCGCGTCATGCCAGGGAGACTCCGAAGCGTTGGTGAAGAGCCTCGTCACGGCGGTTGAAAAGTTCTGTGATGCCCGCGCGCAGCGCGACGACATCTGCGTGACCGCTGTCCGGCGGCTCCACTAATCAAGGGACGCAACACGGTGTCCCTCGACAGCCTTCAAGTTCTCGGCGACGATGGCCATGTCGCGCGGCGACTCAGCCACTACGAATCGCGCTCGCAGCAGTTGGAGATGGCGACCGCCGTCGAACAGGCCATTGCGAATGGCGAACATCTCATCGTGGAAGCGGGAACGGGGACGGGCAAGAGCTTCGCGTATCTCGTCCCCGCGATCCTCGCCGCGACCGCCGGTCAGGGGGAAGGAAGTCCGCGCCGCAAAGTGGTGATCTCCACACACACGATCAGCCTCCAAGAGCAACTCATCACGAAGGATATCCCGTTCCTGAACGCGGTTCTGCCGGTCGAGTTCTCCGCCGTGCTGGTCAAAGGCCGATCGAACTACGTGAGCCTCCGCCGCTTGAAAGGGGCCGTCGAACGATCGCACTCCCTGTTCTCACGCCCTGATGAGATGGACCACATTCAGAACATCGTACAGTGGTCGCAGGACACGGGTGACGGAAGCCTATCGGACCTCTCATTCAAACCGTTGCCGCAGGTCTGGGACGAGGTTCGCAGCGAACACGGCAACTGTTTGGGAAAGTCCTGCCCGACTTACGAGAGCTGTCTCTACTATCGCGCCCGCCGTCGCATCTGGAACGCCGACGTTCTTGTGGTGAACCATGCGTTGTTCTTCGCGGACCTTGCGCTGCGGCGCGAGGGTGCGAGCGTGCTGCCCGACTACGATGTGGTGGTGTTCGATGAGGCTCACACGTTGGAACAAGTCGCCGCCGATCATCTCGGTCTCTCCGTCACCAGCGGGCAGATCGAGTACATGCTGAACAAGCTGCACAGCGATCGGACTCAAAAAGGGTTGCTCGTCAAGCTGCCGATCTCCAGCGTTGAAGCCTTGCAGGCACAGCATCAGGCCGAACAACTTGTTCATCGCGCCCGCCACCTCGGTCGCGATCTCTTCGACACGTTGCGCGAGTATCAGCGGACGAGCGGCTCGAAAAATGGACGACTGCGGAAACCGCCCGACATCGTCAACGAAGTCAGTCCCGTGCTGAAGGAACTCGCCGCGCAGGTGATCGCGATCTCGAAACCGATCCAGCGCGACGACCAGCGGATCGAGTTCACCGCCGCCGCCGAACGCTGCATCGGACTGGCGAACTCGCTGAACTCGTGGCTCCAACAAACGGCACCCGATTCCGTCTATTGGCTGGAAGTGAGTGGCCCACAACAACAACGTGTTCGCATGGTCTCGGCTCCGGTCGATGTCGGACCGGTCCTGCGCGACGAACTGTTCTCGAAAGTGAAGACGGCGATTCTGACCAGTGCCACGCTGGCTGTGGGCCAACAAAGTTTCGACTTCATTCGCCAGCGACTCGGCCTGACGAAATCGAACGAACTGAAACTCGGCAGTCCGTTCGATTACCGCAAGCAGATGAAACTGGTCCTGCCCGACGGGATGCCTGACCCGACCGAGTCCCCCGCCGATTACCTCTCCGCCGTCTGTTCGCGAATCCAAGAGTACGTCGATGCGACGAAGGGCCGCGCGTTCGTCCTCTTCACCAGCTATCAGATGCTGCGCGAGGTCGCTCGCCGGATGACGCCGTGGTTCGTCAAACACAATTACGGACTGTTCGTGCAAGGTGACGACATGCCGCGCTCGTTGATGCTCGAAAAATTCCGAGCCGATCCGGCGGGAGTTCTCTTCGGCGCGGACAGCTTCTGGCAGGGAGTCGATGTTCCGGGTGACGCCCTGCAAAACGTCATCATCACGAAGCTGCCGTTCAGTGTGCCGGACCAGCCGCTGCTCGAAGCACGGCTCGAAGCGATCCGCGCCGACGGCGGCAATCCGTTCATGGACTATCAAGTCCCCGAAGCGATCATCAAGCTCAAGCAGGGTGTCGGCCGGTTGATTCGCTCCCGCACCGACACCGGCCTCGTCGCGATTCTCGATCCGCGCGTTCGGACCAAACGCTACGGCCAACTGTTCCTCGACAGCCTGCCAAATGGTCTGATCGTCTCGGCTCCGTGAGACGAGCTTCGACGAAAGTCTGCACGAGGTTTCAGAGAGGCTTGGCAGAGGTGCCTCACCTGCTTATCATCCCGCCCGCTCACGGTGGGCTTCGGTAAAACGAGTTCCCCGCCAGCGAGGAGAGGTGACAGAGTGGCCGATCGTGCTGGACTCGAAATCCAGTGTGGGGTCACACCCACCGAGGGTTCGAATCCCTCCCTCTCCGCTCCAACACGCTGCCCGAAGTTGCTTCCAAGTGACTTCGGGCAGCGTCGTTTCCAAGATTGCAACCTCTGGCTTCTGGTTCATTCGATGTCTTGGGGGAGGCTCCAATGAGCAGGATGGAAACGACGGATCGCATCTCTCACGGAAAATCTTGCAAGCT
>JAYTQJ010000279.1:0-10309 GCA_043746775.1 Schlesneria sp. | reverse complement strand
TTCAGACGACCATCAAAGCCGGCTGAATTCTCACGAATTCAGCTACGTCGCACTGAACGTCAATTTGAAAATCGCTCAAAGTGAGTGCCATTGGGCGTAAGTCCCCCCGCTCAGATGTCTCATCACTGACCACGCGAGATACAAACAGGAACGAAGGCCGGGAGGTTGTGGCTGAGGTAAAGAGACTGGCTTCAATTCGCTTGCTCACTTCCTCGCTGACGCTTCGGGTTGGTGTCGCACGTTTCACAGCTTGCGTTTGAGAACCGTGCGATCGTCGCGTTCGTCGTAGGGACGGACCCGCAGATACCACTTCTGCCAGAGATCGGCAGAATCCTTGCGCCACTTGTCGAGGTGTTCTTTTCGAGCTTCGGCAGTCGCATCTTCAATCAAGCCCTCAGTCGGCTCAAGCGGCAGGCCGCACCCTTCCGGTCTGCGGCTGAGAATGCTGAGGCCGATACTCGCCTCGCGTGCGACCGCTTCGTCGGCGTCACGCAACCCAGCAATCAGCAGTGGTGCGACGCTGATATTGCCTGTGCGTCCGAGTGCCCACATCGCCGTTCGCCGTACTTCGACTCGCGTATCCACGGCCAGTTTTTTCAAGCGATCCACTTGAGCGATCAGTTCCTCGGGACGATCCAATTGCACCGCTTCGACGACTGCGGCCTGAACCGCCTCCACTTTGGCTTCGCCCGATTTTTCGAGTTCGGCCAACAGACCATCGACCGGCCCCTGCATCTTTCGAGCGGCCGCCTGACCCTCTTTGATCTGCACCGCGTCGAGTTTGTCCGGCAAGCCACGACCTCCCACCAGCAGGCCGCCGCCAACCAACGGTGCCTTCCGCGCCTTGGGAAGAATGGTCGAAGTCGCCTTCGCTAGAAAGAGGACCGCCATCGCGGTTGACGGTGCTGTCGCATGTTCGTTGACCCAGTTTCCTTCGGGGAGTTGTTTGAGCAGCAGGTCGTCAGCACCGCACTCATACCAATCGTGTGCCCCGATCTTCTCGACATCCAACAACGCGGCCACACGCTCCACGGAATAAAAGTAGTAGCAGATGCGATCAACGTACAGCTTCGTTTTGTCCGTGAGATGCGCGCCCATCCACGACACACTTTCCTTGAGGGCTTTGTCGATCGAAGAGGCTGGCAGAGTGGGGGCCACTCTCGCCTTAGGAGCCGCCACTTTTCGCTCTTCCTGAAAGCGATCGAGGACTCCAAATCGCTTGGCAGTGGTGGAAGGGCGAGTCGCTTCGTCGAAGGAAACGTCCGTGTAAAGTTCACGCCGAATGATCAGCAGCGTCCCCGTCCCAGCGGCCACCATCGTGCAGGTGGACGGCGAAGAATCGCCTGCCTGACCCGGTACATCAATGGGGTGATAAGCGAACCCACCGTCTTTACATTGCGTGCGGATCAACCACTTCGCCGTCTTCTCCCACGTTTCAACGGGCACATCGACACCGGCTCGCGACGCCGCCCACAGACCGAGAATCGCGTATTGCGTGATGCTGGTGTCACCGAGATTGGGCTGATTCTGATCGACGTTGTAGTACCACGAGCCGTTGGGGCGTTGCTGTGCGATCAGAAACTTGGCGATGGCCTGCAACTGCGGCAGGTATTCGACCGGATCAACCGCCTCCAACAACATCGCATCGACACCCGCCTCATAGTTGAAATGGTGCCCCGGAAGATAAACCTCAGACTTGACCTTCGCGACGATCGCCTCAACCGCGTTGGTCACTTGAGGGTGCTTCTTGTCGATTCCTGATTTGATAAGGGCATAACTGACCAGACTCGCTTCCGCCCCGCCCAAGCGTTGCGACAGCAGAAACGTCTGGGCACGTTTGATCGCTTCATCCACGCGAGCCTTCTCGGCAGCAGGCAACGCCGTTCCCGACAGATCGCCCAAGGCCACGATCCCAACAACGACCACGAGCCAACGAAGTGCGACGGCTTTTGAATAGAGTCGAAACAAGTGGAGTCTCCCTCAACGATGCGAGCGATGGCGACCGGAAGACATTTCACGGCACCGAATGGTGACACGTTTTCTTGTCCATCACATCAACACTTCACCGGGACGATTGTGCCGTAAAGAATTGGCCAACCCAAGCGTCAACGAAACACGGCCAAGGCAATCGCCTTGTTCAGTCAGGCGGAAGGACACAACCCGTCCCTCATTCCGCAGCCTTCGACGAGCGATTGCCGGGGCGGTTGGTCGTGATCCAGACGAAAACGCGTCCCGCTTCATCCTGCCAGATTTGGCGAGACAGCTTCTGCGGGATGACCATCTGTTTCAGGGCCACGCTCCATGACGTTTGCCCTCGCTTGAAAGAGACCTTCAACTTTGTGAGGTCCACATTCTTCTTGTCGAGTTCCGCGTAGTCCACCAATACCGGAGTCTCCGACAACTCCGACACGGCCAGCAGCACGTCGCTCAGGTCCACCTGGTCCAACTCGATCGTGGTCATCGAAAAGAACTTGGGAGCGGCCTTGAATCGCTGTTGCTGCAACGGCCAACCGACCGGCCAGAAATCGTCGCGCTGACCGAGCGGTTCGACGAGTAGTTCCAATCCGCCGCTCGGTGTTCGGTTCGGGCGGAAGCCCAGCCCGCAGTCATTGAGTGCGATGGCCAGAGCCGTCGCGGCGCTGAAGCCTTTTAACTCTTGTCTGACCGCACTGTGGAACTCGCGCGACTTCAATGCGTCGCTGGCCGATTGGCTCCACTTCAGAGGGTACTGTTCGGGGAGCGGCAACTTGAGAACGGCCTCTCGGATCGGCAGGCCGACCACAGTCGCATCGGCCACCTTGCCAAGGCTGTCGTACACGCGAGCGAACTGATCCTTGGTCAATCCCCACAGCGGCTGCCCTTCGGGTGAACCTTGTGCCCCGTAGGTTCTCAGTGAGTCGATCCATTCCTTCAACTTGGCTCCGTCGGACATCGTGAAACTGCAGTCGGGAAACGTGATCTTGCCCGCCCGATCCAACATCCCGATGGCCGTGACGTAGCGCAACGTGCCGACTTCCCGCTCGCGCACTTCGGGCATGTCATCCACCCCTCCCTTTTGGATTTGGAGAGACACGTCGAGCGGCTGCATCAGCTTCAGCCATTGCTGACCATGCAACGCGCCCCCTTCGGTCCCCGACAACAGTTTGATCTCGATGAATGTTGAGCGTGGACGAACTGGTGCCCCCGTCAATGCCGGCTCGGGCTTAAGCTTCGTCTTCGGAGCCTGCGCCGCAACGAACTCGATCGCTCCCAGCAGCCACCCAAAGGAAAGGACCATCACCAACCAAATACTTCGCTGCGTCATGTCCTGTTTCCGTGAGAGACTGCACTCGAACCATAACTTGCGCAGTCCCGAGAAGACCTTGGCGAGCCGCACGCCGTAAGGCTGCGGGTTCTTGTTCGCCGCAAGAAATCCGTGGCCTGACGGCACACGGCTCGCCTGAAACATCTCGCGCTGTGCCGCGCGGTATCACCTCGCCAACGCGACGCATCGTAGGTCAGGCTCGCGCACGACGACAAGGCGAACAATCCGCGATCATGATCGCGGATCACTCCCGCACAACCCGAATTGACGCGACTGGAAACCAGTCCTAGAGTCCGCGCGTACCTCAGCACGCGACACTGCTCACGATGAGTTCGCGCTGGACTGCCCTCGAACATCAACAAACCACGGATGGCGCAGATGCCACAGATGATGTCGATCAAACGCAAACCAACCCCCTTTCGCGGCTTCTGCTTCATCCGTGTTCTCCGTGAAATCCGTGGTCAAACTTCTTCACTCTCGCCGCTTCGCCTCGGGTGGCGATTCACCTTTCAACTTGTGGTCATTCTTTCGCATTCGTCGATGACCGCTTCCCCGCTTCATGCCGAAGATCGCGTCGTGATCCAGCAGCCTGGGATGAGTCGTCTGCCGCTGAACGGTCTTGTCGAGGACTACACCGGGCGCGAGTTGACGATTCATGTGCGCACGGGCAACAGCCTGCGTCGCTACGCGCGATCCGAGGTCATTGAGGTTCAGACTGCGTACACGGTCCATCACGAAAAGGGACGAGAACTCTTCGCAAGTGGCCATGCAGACGACGCGGCGGTGGAACTGAGTGTTGCATTGAAGGACGAAGATCGAGCTTGGGTGCGACGCGAAATCTTGGCGTTGCTCGTCAAGTGTGCGTTGTGGAGCGGCGACTACCGCACAGCCGTCTCGCGTTTCTTACCGATCGCCGATTCCGATCCCGAGACGTTCCATTTCTCCGTCGCACCGCTCGCATGGACGGCGGAGACTCCCAGTAGAGACATTCGTGTGGAAGCACAGTCATGGCTGGCGGGACGTTCGCCAGTCTCAAAGTTGTTCGGCGCGAGTCATCTCCTCTTCGATCCTGCATCGAGCGACACAGCGGGTGCGGCGCTCAGGTCACTGGCGCGCGAGTCCGATGTCCGGATCCAACGACTCGCACAGATGCAGCTCTGGCGGCAACGGATGCAGGCGGGAACCGCCACGCCCGGCGAGTTGACGCGCTGGGAATCGGCCATCGAACAGCTCCCCGATGAACTGCGTGCGGGCGGGTACTTCGTCCTCGGTCAGACCTACCTCAAGCAACGCCAGCCGGAACGCGCGGCCGCCGCTTTGCTCCGGCTCCCGCTGGTGTACGATGCCGACCGCCACTTGGCCGCTCGCGCTTGCTTTCAGTCGGCCGAACAACTCGAATCGCTCGGAGACCGCTCGCAAGCGACCAACCTGTTCAGCGAAGTCGTCTTGCGTTTCGGCGACACACCCTGGGGACCGCGGGCTGAGACAAAGTGGAAGACGTTGCGAGGCAACAAGGAGACACCATGACCGACCTCAATCCCCAACAACGCGCTCAGTACGAACAATGCGGGCTGCGCGAAACGACTCGGCGACACTTCTTTGAGGATTGTCGAGTTGGCCTCGGCGCGATGGCGCTTGGTTCACTGCTGGGTGACGGACGGAGTGTCTCCGCTGAGACTCAGCCGCCGGGATTCACCTCCGGTAGCCGCGGGCTGCATCATCCGGCGAAGGCCAAGTCGGTCATCTTCTTGTTCATGGCGGGCGGTCCCAGCCAGCTTGATCTGTTCGATGAGAAGCCGAAGCTGCGCGAGTTGCACGGCCAAGTGATCCCCGAGTCCTACGTCAAAGGGAAGCGGTTCGCGTTCATCAAGCCCGATGCCAAGCTGCTCGGAACGGCTCGCAAGTTTGCTCAGCACGGTGAATCGGGGGCCGCGATCAGCGAACTGTTGCCGCACCTCGCCACCGTCAGCGACGACCTCTGTCTCATCAAGTCGATGGCGACCGACGTGTTCAATCATGGTCCCGCGAAGCTGTTCCTCAACACGGGTTCACCGCAGTTCATGGGTCGCCCCAGCATGGGCGCGTGGGCGACGTATGGTCTCGGCAGTGAGTCTCAAAATCTCCCCGGCTTCGTCGTGTTGCAGTCAGGCCCGCGTGGTCCGCGCGGCGGGGCACCGCTGTGGGCGAGCGGCTTCCTCCCCACGAACTTTCAGGGCGTGCCGCTCCGTTCGGGGAAGGAGCCGATCTTGAACCTCGCCAACCCGGCGGGAGTCGATCACAACCGGCAGCGCGAGTTCGTGGCGGCGGTCAACGATCTCAACAGCCTCCGCCACGAAGCGACCGCCGACCCCGAGATCGCCACGCGCATCGCTTCCTACGAGATGGCCTACCGGATGCAGACCAGCGCACCGGAACTGATGGACCTTCAAGGTGAGACCAAGGAGACGCTCGATCTGTACGGAGCCGAACCGGGCAAACATTCGTTCGCCAATAATTGCCTGCTCGCGCGGCGGTTGGTCGAGCGCGGTGTGCGCTTCGTGCAGCTCTATCACACCGACTGGGATCACCACGGCAACGCGGGGTTCGAGTTGGGCAAGTCGCTGGAAGACCGTTGTCGCGAGACCGATCAGGGCTGCGCGGCGCTCATCAAAGACCTCAAACAACGCGGCCTGTTGGACCAGACTCTGATCGTGTGGGGTGGTGAGTTCGGTCGCACCCCTCAAGGTGAAGACCGCGAGAAGTTGCTCGGCCGAGACCACCACATCGAAGCCTACACAATGTGGCTGGCGGGAGCGGGCGTGAGAACCGGTCAGACAATCGGCTCAACCGATGAGATCGGCTACTACACAACCGAGGACAAGGTTCACGTCCACGACTTGCAGGCCACAATCCTGCACCTGCTTGGAATCGATCACCTCAAGCTGACCTACAAATTCCAAGGTCGCAACTTCCGCCTGACCGATGTCCACGGCAACGTCGTCTCGAAGCTGTTGGCCTAAGTAGACCCGCGCAGGGATCTCGGCAGGTGAGCCGAGTGGCGTTAGCCCAATGACACTCACATTGGGCTGTAGCTGAAGTCGTAAGACTTCAGATGATCGTCCAAGACGGCTGAATTCTCACGAATTCAGCTACGTCGCACGAACCGTCAATTTGAAATTTTCACAAAGTGAGTGCCATTGGGCGTCAGCCCTCGGACTCTAACTTGACTCAATGAGTCAAGTTTCAATCTTGAAGAAGTCCGAGGGCTGACGCCACCCGGCTCACCTGCACAATTTTCTGTGCTCTCCGCCGTTCGTGTTGAAAATGGTGTTCCGTGAGCGGCACGGCGCTAGCCGCCGGTCTTTTTCGCATACACCGGCGGCTAGCGCCGTACCGCTCAGTCGGACATCCAACACGAATGGCTGAGAGCCTCATTTCTTCAGTCGCTCGATCAGGAATACCGTGGCGTTGGCGTACTTGGGGTTGGGCTGGCCGGCGTAAGCCATCTGACCTTCGACGCCGGTGCTGTTGAGCGTCTCCATCAGCAGCAGGCCGAGCATGGGTGAGTGCGTTGGATCGGGATGACTCTCCCCCTTCTTCGCTCCCGCGACTCCGCCATAAAAGAGGCCGATGGCCGGGTCATCCTTCGTGACGTGCGACATTGGCGAGTATTCCTTAATCCAGTCGGCGATCTTCTCGCGCTGCGCGTTCACTTCATCGAGATTCTTCAGTCCGAAGGCATGCGCGCCGTAGCTGTAGTTCGGCATCCACTCGCGCAGCGGGATCGGATCGAGCGTCACCTGAGCACCATTCACCGCCGCACAATACAGGCGAGTCGATTCGCGCGAGATTGGGTCGTCGCTCTTCGGGTCCGCGAGGTCGTCATGGAAGGCGAGCCACAACGACGAGCAGGCACCCGCCGAACCGCCTGTCGCGCCGATGCGGACCTTGTCGATGTTCCATTCCTTTGCCTTCGAGCGGACAAACTGCAACGCCCGGGCCGCGTCGTGCAACGGAGCCTTCACTGGCGGTTCGACCTTCTCGTCAACCGCGTTCTTCACATAGCGGTAGTTGATCGCCGCGACGGAAATCCCCTCGTCCAGAAACGGCTTCACGTTGAAGCCCGTCTTGCTCCCTCCCTGCCATCCGCCGCCATGAATGTAGAACACCAGCGGCGTCGCTGAGTCCGACTTCGCTTGATAGAAGTCGATCACCTGCCGCTCATGCTTGCCGTAGGCAACATCCGCAAAAGTCGGCGGCATCACATTCTTCGGCGGAGCTTTGGCCGCAGGCTTGGCAACATCCTTCTTCCCCGCCTGAGCTTCCTGCGCCCAACCGCACTGGCCGGATAACCCAACAATCGCACCCACAATCGTGACCAAACAGAAGACACCGCGTTTCGACATGGCAAGCTCCACAAGAAGAAGGATCGGGAACAACAAACATTCACAGAGATCAAAGCAGGCAGAATTCAAACCCGATTGTGAGCCACCGCCGTCCACAGAGAAAGCATCAGAGGAGTCCTCACCGCGACGAACAACTCGTTGGCTTCGCGGCCAGATGAACAACGTAGAGACATTCGGTGTGGCAGCCAGAGCAGCCTCCCGCGATTCAGCAGGCTACAGCCCGTCAGTTCGCCTGACTGGCCGAGCCACAACACTTTTTGAATTTCTTCCCGCTGCCGCAGGGACACGGATCATTGCGGCCAACTCGCGGTGCTTCGAGTCGGATGGTCCCCAAGCTTGGCTCATAGCGACCGCCGAACGGAACGGGATCTGGTATCGGGCTTGGAATGTATCTCGGCTCGGGGCGCGCTACCGGGAATTCTTGCGGTGTCGGCTCGGGTTCCGCGAACGAAGCCCAGTGCTTCAGGTCATCGACCGTATCGGTCAGGTCCAATCGTCTCTCGACTAATTCTTTCATCGCAGCTTCCAAGCCGTCCGCGTGATTCCTCTCAACTCCTTCCCGGTCAATGATGGATTCATCGACCAAGTTTCGATCAAATGCCGAGCGGAATTCTTCCATCAACTCACCGGGCCAAAGATCGCATGTCTCGCAAACGATCCCGGCAGCCAGAGTCTGATCGCCTGCCACACAAGCCTCTTGAAACAGCGACCTCAACCAACCGATCACCTCCTCGCGAGTGTGCAGTTCCCAAGCCACCATCTGCACCAATCCCGCCACGGCAGACCAGCGCACATATTCGTAGACCTCAGGATCGCGACTCAGCGCAAGCACATCATCCACTCGGTCGTACGCCAACATGCGAATCGCCGTCTGCCAGTGATCGTGAATCAGATCACCGAACAAATCGCCGGGCAGTTCCCCCGGCAATCGCATGGCCGCCAACAGTGCAGGCCATGCTTCTTTCGCTTGAAACTCGGTGAGCAGACAGAACGCAAAGAAATGCCCGTTCGTCTTCGGCACATCCCCCGCGATGGCTTTCGCCGTTGCCTCTTCCACCAACCGAATCAACCCCGGAATGATCTGCTCGTGATGCGTCTGAGCCCACCGCAACGCCGCCTCAGGCAGCTTTCCCCATTCGGTATCCAACGCGGCCAAACACCCTTCGAGATCAAATTCCGTTGAGTCGCACACGTCCTGTTCCTTCTGTTCTTCCCGTTCCAACCAACACGGCGAGCATCCTGACGATTCACCCGTTCCGCGCGAAGCGGACGATCGGTTCTTCATGGCTCGCGATCATGCCCTAGGAAAACAGGTGGACAATCTCGGGCGTCGGCCCGGCGTCATCCGCCAGCCGTCAGCGGATCATCGCCGCGATCCGCTGGAAGAACGCCAGGTTGCGGCATGATCTCCTTCGTCTCCACGCGCGCCATTGCGTGGACGAGTCGTTCGCCGGCGAGTGCCGTTCTTCTCGTTCCCGGTGAGGATGTCGCCTCAATGGCCACGGTGTAGAATCTCGCCAGTTCCGTTTGAGCCCGTCGATCTCTGCCGCTGGAGCATCCATCAAAGTGACCGCAACGACTTTACCAAGACCGGCGACTTCCGAGAGCAAGCAAGAACTCGGCCAGTTCTTCACGCCACGGCCGGTTGCGGAATTCATGGCGTCGCTTTTTGAGAGCTTGAATGGCGAAATTCGACTGTTGGATGCGGGAGCGGGCGAAGGCGCATTGACCGAGGCATTCGTGCGGATGGCCTGTTCGCAGAAGCAAAGACCGAATCGTCTGGCCGTTGTCGCGTATGAATTGGATGCGCACGTGTTGAGCGGATTGCGCGAGACGTTGGAACGTTGCGAGTCCATGTGCGCGGCGCAAGGCATCGAGTTCGACGGCGAGATTCGTCACGCGGATTTCATCGAGTCCGCGTTGGAGTTCGTGCGGGACGACCTCTTCACTTCCGCGACAGCGCCCTTCAATGCGGCGTTGCTCAATCCTCCCTACCGCAAGATCAACAGCGACTCGCACACGCGACGGCACCTGCGAGAAGCCGGTATCGAAACGAGCAATCTCTACACCGGCTTCCTCTCACTGGCGGCGCGGTTGCTGTGCGCCGGTGGGGAAATGGTCTCGATCACTCCACGCAGCTTTTGCAACGGCCCGTACTTTCGACCGTTTCGACGTGAGTTCCTCGATTCCATGTCGCTGGAGCGGTTGCACGTTTTCGATTCCCGATCAGCCGCCTTTCAGCGTGACAGCGTGTTGCAAGAGAACCTCATCGTTCGCGCGGTAAAGTCGCGAAAACAGGCGAGCCACGTCGTGATCTCCAGCAGTTCGGGCGAGCCGGGCGCGTGCATCCGCGAAACCCGGCTGGCTTATGCGGACGTCGTTCGCCCCGATGACGCCGAGCAGTTCATTCACATCATGCAGGACGAGTCGCAGGCTGCGGCGCGAGATTGCGTTCGTCGTTTCGTGTCTTCACTGAGCGATCTTGGGTTGAACGTCTCGACGGGACGAGTTGTCGATTTCCGCGCGAAGGAGCATCTGCGTTTGGACTCGGCGTCGGGAACCGTGCCACTGATCTATCCGTGCCATTTCGAGGCGGGATATGTCCGCTGGCCAAAATCGC
>JAYTQJ010000278.1:0-2009 GCA_043746775.1 Schlesneria sp. | reverse complement strand
GGGCTGACGCCGCCCCGCTCGCCTGAAACGATGATTGCCTGCTTGTTCTAGTTGGCTTCATGTGAGTCGTCATCGTGTTACCTCACCATGCCGTTCGTGGCTTGCAGCATTTGATCGCTGGTGAGAACCGCTCGCTGACTCGCTTCAAACGCGCGTTGCGCGGTGATGAGGCGAATCATTTCGGTGACGACTTGCACGTTCGAGCGTTCCAGAAAGCCTTGCTGTATCGAACCAAGCCCGTTCTCCCCCGGAGTTCCTGGTAATGCGGTTCCCGATGCGGTTGTGTCACTGAAGAGGTTACGACCTTCGGCACGCAAGCCGCCGGGATTCGAGAATCTGGCCGTCTGAATTGCGCCGACGTTGGTCGCTGCCGATGAACCAGGTTGCGTGACCGAGACGGTGCCATCAGTGCCAATCGTGATCGACGTCGCATCGGTGGGGATCGTCACGGGAGGTTGCAGCACAAAGCCGTCAGCGGTGACTAACTGCCCCGTTGAGTTCGTGCGGAAGGAGCCGTCTCGCGTGTAGCGGTTTTCGCCGCCGGGGATCTGCACTTGGAAGAAGCCTTGTCCGTCGATCGCAATGTCGAACGTGTTGCTTGTGTTCTCTGGCGTTCCTTCTGAAAAGATTTTCGTGATCCCTGAAGTGCGAACGCCGCTGCCGATTTGAATGCCGGTCGGAACCTCGAAGCCGTTGGCTCCCTGCGTGCCGGGATTGCGAACCGTCTGATACAGCAAGTCTTGGAATTCGACTTGGCTCCGCTTGAAGCCGGTCGTATCGACGTTGGCGAGGTTGTTCGCCGTCGTATCGACGACCGTCTGTTGAGCCAGCATGCCTGACGCACTGGTGAAAAGCGCTTTCATCATGGCCGTTACCTCCCTGTGGGTCTCGTGGTCAGACCGATTGCATCGCCGATGGAGCGCAACGCGCGCTGAGTCGCTTCAAACTGCCGCAGTCCGGTCGTCATCTGGACCATCTCTTGAACCGCCGTCGTGTTAGACATCTCACGCGCTCCTTGTCGAAGCTGTGGTTGCTCGAGCTGAGTCGGCTCAACCCCTTTGGAACCAGCAAAACTGCTGGTGCCGATCCGCTGGAGCTGTGTCTGGTCAGCGAACTCGACGATCCGCAGTTGATCGACATCAACTCCATCGGCCACGACCGCTCCGTTACTACCGATCTCGATGGCCTTTGATCCTGCTGGCAGCGTGATTGGTCCCGCAATTCCTTGAACGGGAAAACCTTCAGGAGTCACCATCTGACCTTCGCCGTTGAGTTGAAAGACTCCGCAGCGTGAATACATCGGGCCGCTCGGTCCATCGAACACGAACATGCCCGAACCGCTGATGGCGACATCCAATGGATTGCCAGTCGGCTCAAAGCCGCCAGGAGATTGATCCGCATGGACGCTGACGCTCGGCCCGACGAAGTCGTTGAGGCCACCGGTCGATTCAAACCGGACCATCTCGCGGCGATATCCTGGCTTACTGGAATGCGCAAGATTCTGCGCGGCGACGTCCTGTTGATGTGACGTCGCGAGCATTCCGTTCGCCGCGCTGTACAACCCTCGTATCACGGCTCGTCCCTGCGCCGATGGAGTTGATCCTCGTTCCCTCATCGAAACGAATTCGATGAGTTCACTTTCTTGAGGATCGGCGTAGCGCGGCCGAAACAATCACCATTCAAGGATCGTCCAACCAATCTTGCCTCTCTCGCCAGCCTTGAAGCGTGCATCGCCAAAGCGTGTCAGGGAAAGTCAGGCAGCGAGTTGCGGAGTCGAGATTGTTCGCGACCGACACTCGTCCGAAGCCAGAGTCTGAGTGCAGAACAGTGTTTGTGAATTTTTGTTAGGCGGGTGTGAGTCGGGATCTTGCGTGGAGGCCGGGGCGGGTTTTCTGGCGGGTGGCCCAGAGCGTTTTTAAGGGCTGGCTGCCGCTCAGGCGGTCGGAGCGGAGTTGCAGGAGAGCTTCGGCTTCGGGTTGGCTCCAAAACTTTTCGGTGCCTTTGACTCG
>JAYTQJ010000277.1:0-10310 GCA_043746775.1 Schlesneria sp. | reverse complement strand
GCCGTGGCTGTGACTGCGGCCGAGTTCCCCGTGGACAAGCTGGATGACTCCGGGTTTGAAGTGGTGCTGGATGGCAAGTCACTCAAGGGCTGGCATGTGAGCACTCAGACCGGTCACAGCGGTGCGAGTATGCACACGTCCGGCGGCAAGTGGGTGCTGGAGGACGGAGCGGTCGTGGGGAGTCAGGACATCCCCGGCAACGGCGGGATCATTCTGACCGACCGACAGTTCGACAACTTTGAAGTGATCGTTGAGATGAAGAACGACTATGGCCCTGACAGTGGACTCTTTCTGAGGAGCAACGAACGCGGACAGGCGTATCAGTACATGGTCGATTACCACGACAACGGCAACTTGGCTGGCATCTATGGCGAGGGCCTGTCGGGCGGGATTCATCACCGCAACTTCGACTTCACCGGCGAGGTGACGAAGATCAAAACGAAGGACGCGCTGATTCCTTGCCCGATCAAAGCGGAGGACTGGCCCGCCTTCTGGAAGCACGGCCAATGGAACGAACTGCGGGCACGGATCGAAGGGAACCCGCCCAAGATCACGACGTGGGTGAACAAGGTTCGCTTCATGGAATTCACCGACACCGAGAAGCGTCATCCCGACGCGGGCAGCATCGCCCTGCAAGTTCACGGCGGCGGCGACTTCACCAAGCAGTTTGTCCGGTATCGCAATGTTCGAGTGAAGACGTTGAAGTGAGAATGCCCCGAGTTCAAGCAGGCAACGTTTAATGTGCCGGTTTTCGGAGCGGGGGACGTGAGTCCCCTGAAACAGGCCGCGATTGCGAATGAGTGCGTATTCAGGGGACTCACGTCCCCCGCTCCGAAAACGCAGAAGCAGAAGTAGAACGAGAGCAATTGCCGCTGACGCTGTTCACTCGAACTCGTGGCGCAGCGCGGCGAGTTCCTCACGCAGAATCGGCATCGCACCGGGACGGCTGGCCACGAGCGAGCCGACTCGGTTGGCGAACGCGGCTGACTTGGTAAGCGGCCAGCCAGCGAGTCGCGTCTGAATCAGTGCGGCGGTGAACGAGTCACCCGCTCCGACGGTATCGACCACTTTCACGGCGATCCCCGGCAGATCGACGACCTCGGTGCGACTCACGGCCATGCAGCCGTTGGCTCCGCGCGTCACGCAGACCAGCTCCAACTGGGGGTGAGTCGCGAGCAAGTCACGCGCGTAGTCGAGATCGCTGCTCGAACCGGTCCCAAACATCTGCGAGAGCATCCGCACTTCGTCGTCGTTCAATTTGACGATCTTCGCGTGACGCAGTGATCGCTCGATCCAAGCTCGTTCATAAAATGGGGGCCGCAAGTTGATGTCGTAGACGACGAGACAGTCGCTCGACACGGCGGCGAGACAGTCGTGAATCGTCTCACGGCTGACGGCGGAGCGTTGAGCCAGCGTGCCGAAGCAGACGGCTCGCGCGGACTGCATGGCGGCGATCAACTCGGGTTGTGGAGCGAGAAAGTCCCACGCGGAGTCGGGCAGAAACGTGTACGTCGTTCCGGTGGCAGTCGGTTCGACAGTGACGGTCCCCGTTCCATGAATCGCATCGCGCTGCACGAGGTCGAGACTCAAGCCCTGCGATTGGAGGAACTCGCAAATCTCATCTCCAAGCGGATCGCGACCGACGCGCGTGACGGTCGCGGCACTCAAACCAAGCTGCTGCACGTGAAAGGCGACGTTGGCGGGAGCACCGCCCGGCAATCGCCCGTTGGGAAAGCAGTCCCACAACAGTTCACCGAGGCCAAGAAACACGGGGAGACTCATCAGGAGAGATTCCTCGAAGGCAACGTGCGAAACCTCGGACCTGCTTTGAAACCTCACCCCGCTTGCCGGGGTGGCTTGCGGGTCTTTGCACTACTCTCGTCTTCTCTGGACTTCTCGACTTCTCTGCACAATTCTCGCGCTCAAGTGACGTCCAGTAGTGCAAAGACCTGACTCCACCGGAACAAGCCCGGTGGGGTCAGTTTCAAAAGGGAACTACTCGTCCAACCCGGCGGCGAAGGCATCGGCGGGAAGTTCTTGTCCGGTGAGTGACTTGAACAGCGTGCCGATGTAGTCGGCGAAGACTTCGGCCGGTTCGACGACTTTGCAGCCACGTTCGCGAGCTTCCATGGTCAGCGGCGAATCAGCGGGGAGTTCGCTGAGATCCAAGATCGTCATGCCGGAGCGCAGGATCGACGGATTGATCGCCGACTTCTTCGAGCCGTGGTCCATATTCGGCACCGTGAGAACGATCACATCGACCAGCGTCTCGTACATGTTGGCATTCGGGACGTAACGAATGTCTGCCGACTGAGCGATCTTCTGTGCTTCCACATCGTCACCCGAGGTAACGCTGACAAGTCCATTTCGCTTCTTGATGCCGTGGGCCAGCGAGACGGCCAGTCCCCCCGATCCCATGATGATCACGTTCTTGCGATCGAGCGGCCGGTCTTCGGGCGACTTCTTGCCGATCTTGGTTTCGAGTGCTCGGAGTGCGGCCTTCCAAATCAGGTTGTGAGCCTGCCAGCCATCGGGCTGCTTGATGATGACATCGGCCATTTGCGAGGCCATCGCCACCTCGTCACCCTTCGTCGCCAAGCCCATGATGCGGCGACCCATCGACGCCGTGGCGATGATGGCGGGGATCTTGAGGATGTCGAGCATCTTCGGAATCTGATCGAGCGACTTGAACTCGATCGGCAGGCAACGCATGTTCATTCCGAGCTTGTCGAACGCCGCATTCATGATCTTGGACGTGGCTTGCTCGGCCAAGTCGGACCCGGCGATTCCGATGAACCGCGTCTTGGAATCGACCTCGCGCCAGCGATAGATGTTGTCGAGATCACCCACCGTCGGCTGACCGGGAAACGCTTCCATCCCTTTTTCGAGGGCCGCGTAAATCCAAGGCGATCCGTACTTGCGACCGAGCAGTGAGAAGGTCAGCCCACAGCGCCCCAGTCCCAGCCCGACGACCGGCAGCGCCCGCTTCTGACTGACGGAGGCGAGCAACGGCCACGCCGCTTCGAGCGTCTCGGTGGGCCAAGTGAACTTGATGACATCGGCGCGGCAACGCACCGCTTCGTCGAATGCCTCTTCGACGTTGTTCAGTGGCCGGGTGAGGCTCGAGAAACTGATCACGCGCTGCGTCTTGCCGAAGCGTGGAATCTTCTGAGCGGTGATCGGGTCCAGCTCAATGTAGGCGGGTCCGGCGAGAATCGCCTGTCGGAGCAAGGCCATCCGTTCGTCTTCGGTCCCCTCGAATTTGCCACCCTCTTCCTGCTGGCGGCACGAGACGAGGATCGGCTTCTTCGACCCTTCGAGCATGTCCTTCACGTCCGGCTCTTTGTGCAGCCGATCAAGGCAAACTTCCACGATGTCGCACTGGTTGGCCGCGTTGTAAATATCGACCTTGGCAAGCTGGCGCGATTCGGGAGTGACGGAAATACAGATCATGAGACGCTCCAAGAATGAGTGGACGCAGGGCGAATGAATTGCGAACGAAAGCCGTTGAACTTGAGGGAATAGGACTGTTTGGATGACGCGGCCGATCATAAGCCAGACCGCGACTAACACGCCATCCCACGCAGGTTCATCGCCTTTTTCATCGTAGGGTGGGGCAAGCTCGCTTCGAGCGCCAGCCCACCATCGTGCAATCAATGGAAAACATGGTGGGCCGGCGCGGCGAAACGCCACTGGTCCCACCCTACATCACACCTTGGCCAGCTTCAGAAACGCGATGGTTAAGGCCATCGCGTGAGGTCACTCGCCGACAGACACCATCGTGAGTAAATTCCTTCGGATGGCGCGACGCGCACTTCATCGGCTCACCACGACAGAGAGGTTCATCATGACTGGCTACACCGTTCACACCGGCTCGAACAAAAAGTTCATCGCGGGCTGGGACCAAATTTTCCAAGGGACGACATCGACGAAGTCGCAAAAAGGAAAGGTCGTCAAGAAGTCGGTCTCGCCCGAGGGGACTGATGGACTGAAGTCCAAGAAGAAGACCAGTGCCAAGAAAAAGGCCGCGAAGTCATCCCGTCGAAGCCAATAAGGATGCGCCCGCCAAATGTCGCCTTCATCGCTCCGCGTGAAGAGAGCCGAACGCGGAATGACGCTGTTTCCCGCGTATTCTGGTCGCAGGTGACTCGGCTGACTTCACGCGGAGCGATGAAGGCGACTTTTGTCGCTCACGTCAATAAGGGCTGCCCTGTTGGGGCGGAAATCCAAAACAGCGCAACTTCAAAAAGCGTGAGCAAGGATGAGAGTCGAGCGACATGCGTCCTCGCTCACGCTGCGGTTGAGTGTTGTTCAAAACACGGCGTAATTCTTGGGCGAGTCCTAAGCTGCGGAAGCAGACTGGAGATGGTCGATAGACTATTTGCCTTAGAACTCGTCCAAAAATAATGTCGTCTTTCGCTCCGCGAAAGAACGCCTTTTCGCGTAGCGAAAGGCGACAAACGGCGAAGTCATTTGTGGACAGGTTCTTGCCTCGCGATGGCAAAAGTGAAGTATCGGCTTGCGACAGGATAGGCGTTACCCAGCGGGGACATCATGGAACGACCAACGGCAGGAAGCCGAACTGGGGTGCAGAGTCGCACCGGGAGCATGCAGCGACTCGTTCCGCACGTGATGGCGGTGTTTATCTGCGCGGGCAGACTGGTGATGAGCGAGTCTCAGGCTAACGACGACGAAGCTGTCACGAAGGCGTTCAAGCAGGTCACGATTGTCGATTTGAAGCGGCATTGTTCCACACTGGCCAGCGATGCGTTCGAGGGACGTGAAGCGGGAGCAAACGGGGGCAAGGCGGCCGCAGCGTATTTACAGACCGAGCTGCGAAAAGTCCCTGGAATCAAACCGGCAGGAACCAGCGGTTGGTTGCAGGAGTTTGCACCCGACTACCGCAACGTCCTTGCAGTGTTGCCGGGATCGGACCCGGAGGTGAGTTCGGAAGTGATCGTGATCGGCGCACATTACGATCACGTCGGCCGAGGCAACGTGACGAACAGCAACGGCCCGTTCGGATACATCCACAATGGAGCCGACGATAACGCGAGCGGCACGGCGGCACTGCTCGAATTGATCGATGCCTTTTCGTCACTCACCCCCGCTCCACGTCGCACTCTGCTGTTCGCTTTTTGGGACGCGGAAGAGGTCGGGCTGCTCGGGTCGTACCACTGGGTTCGGCAACCCACACGACCGCTTTCCGATGTGAAACTGATGCTAAACATCGACATGCTCGGTCGGCTGCGCGAAGGCAAGCTGACCGTGATGGGTTGGCGTTCTGCTTCCGGGTTGAGGGCACGACTGCAAGCAGTCAACCCGCAGGGCGACCTGCAATTTTTGTATGCCCCGACGGTCATCGCCGACAGCGACCACTACCCGTTCTACGCGGCGGGCGTCCCCTGCGTTCATTTCGATTCGTGCAAGCACGACGACTATCACCGTCCGTCAGATGATGCCGACAAACTGAACTACGAAGGACTGCACCGACTGACCGAGATGGTCTTTCGGCTGACATTGGCCGCTGCGAACGAAACTTCGGTCCCCAAGTTTCGCCGCGAGGCACTGACCGAAGGACCACCCGGCTGGATGACTGTGACAGTGGCCGCGCCGCCTCAACTCAGGTTGGGAGTCCACTTCAATGGGAAGGCGTTTCAAAACAGCGTCGCACTCGTGGAGCAGGTGACTCCCGGTTCGCCCGCGCAGCGTGCCGGACTTCGCGTGGGCGATCGCATCACACAATTGGCGCATTGGGCTGGCGGTGATGTCGATGATTTGCGAACGATCATCCGAACCGCGAAGAGTCCGCTGGCAATTCGACTGCAACGCCCGGACGCTGACGAACCCGTCACGCTGAACGTCGAATTGGGAGGTGCCCCCGTGCGACTGGGCATCAACTGGCAAACCGATCCGGTGCTGCCCGACGCGATCATCATCACTCAAGTCGTCCCCGACTCACCCGCCGATCGCGCGGGTCTGAAAGCGGGAGACGTGGTGATGTCGTTCGCGGGGCGAGCCATCACGTCCGAAGAGGAATTTCGCAAGCAGGTCCTCACGGTGCCAGGTCCGCTCTCCTTTCGCGTTGAACGAGCAGGTCGTCCACAGGATGTCTCGGTCAAGCTGTTCGAGCCGGAGCCGCAACAACCGTGAAGCGGTCTCGCGTTGAGATTCACGCCCCATCCACAACCATAGGTCTCTACGCAAATCGAGAAGGCTGTCAAAAGTAGCCGTCATCGCTCCGCGTGACGAGCCTTGCGAGTTCGGCGACACTGACTCAGACGCTTGCTCTCAGAAGGCTCATCACGCGGAGCGATGATGGCTACTTTGTGTCGAGCCCAACGATCTGCGGTTGCGGCATTCCGAAGCGGCTCGCGACGAGTTCAGCCACTCACGTGCAAGCCCTGCCGCCAAATGTATGACCCGAATGCTCCGGCTATTGAATCGCGCCCACAAGTTCCACCGTGGCTGTTGTTGTGGGTGGCATTTGTCCGAAGAGAGGGAGAGTTCTAGCGACGCTCAACGCTTGGGTTGCGGCACAATTCGCCGCAACTCACGCCTGCGGTGTTGCTGTAGCGGCTCGACCTTGATGCGTTTGCAGATCGTCGCAGAACAGAACGATCTTGGAATGGCCCACGACTCAAAACGCCGATGCGTTCAATAGCCTTCGGGTGATGAATGGTTCCGATGTTTTGTCCTCAGCGCCCGAATTGACCGAACTGCCTTTCGACTGTTGATTAAAGTCCACCGGTTCGATCAGTGACTTCGGGTCGGAACGACCACCATGACAAGAGACTGTTGAAGACCACATCCAGATGTTTTTCGGAGGGACTGTGCGACGCCCCTTATGTCTGCCCCAAGTCTGTTCTTGGTTGACCGTGGCTACCGCGATGATGGCCAGTGTTTGCCCATCGAGTTTGCAGGCTCAGTCGCCCCCATTGGCCACGTCGCCAATCAACGTGTTGCAAGTCCGGCCGGTCGCTTCGATCCCGGCAACGACTGCTCCGCTTGGCAACGCTGCGGCCACTCCTGCGATTGACCCGCTGCTGACGGAACTCGATCGAGCGATTGAACTCACCAGCAAGCGATTTTTGACGGCCAACTCGCATTCACCGTGGCAAATCTTCCACGGTATCCTCGCGATGAAACGCGACTTTCAACTGAAGCTCGGCGACGGCAAGGTCAGCGCGATTGAGTGGATCGCCACCAGTGAGCCGCGGTTCGACAACCTGCCGCTGCTGCTCAAGACGGCGCATGGAGCCAAATTCCACCCGTACACTCGCACGTATGCGTTCGAGGGACATCCCGCTCAGTTCATGGCGTTGATGACTCAATCGAATCTGCCCGTCGATTACAAATTCAAGATCGGTGGCGAGCAATTCGCCCTGACCGACTTCCTCAACAACATCATGAAGGAAGTGAACTCGAAAGAGGAATTGACGTGGGTGTTGTGGACGTTGCAGCACTATCTGCGACCCGATGCCCAGTGGACGAATCAATTCAGTGAACCGTGGAGCATCGAGAAGCTCGTGCAGCTCGAATCCGCTGCGCCGGTCAACGGTGCCGCGTGTGGAGGCAATCACCGCCTCTTCGCGCTCACGCGGACTCGCGACAAACATCTGCTGCGTGGTGGACGACTCGATGGCGTCTGGGCGCAGGCTGACCTCAAAATCAGGCAGCACGTCGAATTGGCTCGACAACTTCAGAACTCAGACGGGTCATTCTCGGCCAAATTTTATGAGGCACCGGGAGCCATAAACGATGTCAACAAACGCTTCAACACGACCGGCCACACCATGGAGTTCCTGTCGATCGGCGTGCCAACCCATCGACTGAATGAACAATGGCTGCGTAACGCGGCTTCCATGCTGTCGAGAGAACTAGTCTATAACGCTCAACGCCCCATTGATTGTGGCCCGCTCTATCACACGCTGAATTCGTTGATGATTTATCGGGATCGCTTGCGTGAACACGATGCGGGTTGGCTGGCCGCGCAGGCCGCCATCGCTCCCAAAATCGCTCAGGCCATTCCGCTTGTGACTCCTCCCGTCCAGTTGAAGATTGCTCCCGCAGTCCCCGTCCCGACAGTTGCCGATTCGTCCGCGACTAATGCCGCTTCAACAACTCCGCCGTTATCGCCAATGCCAAAGTTGGCCGAGGCTCCGAAACCGATTGATGACGCCAAGCCTGTGTCAGCGCCAACCGATCTGACGAAGCCCGCAGATGCAACGAAGCCGGTGGAAGTTGCGAAGCCCGTCGAAACCCCGAAGCCCGTCGAGGTGGCCAAGCCAAGTGAGCCGACGCCTTCCACCACGCCCTCTTCTCCACCAGAGAAGTCACCGACAACGCCCGTACCCGCTGAATCAAGCCCAAGCACTGCCGAGTCGTCACCTAGCAAATTGTCCACTGCGATCAAACGTCCTGATTTCGCTCGTTCCGTGACGATCCTCCGGACGATCGATCCCGGCCGGGTGGTGCAGATGCGTCCTGTC
Organism: Schlesneria sp.; assembly: GCA_043746775.1. GTDB lineage: Bacteria > Planctomycetota > Planctomycetia > Planctomycetales > Planctomycetaceae > Schlesneria. Next base: position 1,818 of record JAYTQJ010000277.1, on the reverse strand, counting down.
GAGCAACCCGCCTCTGATGGACGCCCCGCATTGCTTCCCGATGTGAATGCGACGCCGCTCAACGGATTCGATCTGTCCATCACCGATGAGCAAGAGTCCTTCGATTCGACTCCCGGAACACTCAAGCCCCGTTTCGGTGTGCCGCCGCGCGCCAGCCGAATCAGCGTCCCGAAGGCGGCGAGGGTTGTGGAGTCGATCTTGATCCCGCCGTCTCTGAATGCAGAGACCGGTGACGAGCCGGCCTCTGCTCTCGTCCCAGCGAACCGGCAGTAAAGCAAGCGGCAACTGTTGTTTGACCCACACCAACCCGCAGCGTGAGCAAGGACGGCCTCAGCCTTCCATCCTCGCTTACGCTGCAGGTTAGTGTTTGCAGGTCGCGAACCTTGCCGCTCGCCAAAGACCAACGACATGAAGCGATTGCCTCGTGGAAGTTTTTTTGCGAGGGCTGGTCGTTGAAATGAGGACGCACGCCCATCAATGCAGCGCCGACAACACCAATGTCGGTCGAAGGCAACGTGCGGAGATGTCAGGGAGTGCGAGTCCGATCATGCAGCCCGAGGCATCGGTCAGCATGATTTCGCCTTTCGTTAAGGGATCGAACGGTTCCTCGTCCGACGAATCTGCTCGCGGTCGATCATTCGTGTCCGGATTGAGACACGACAGCGACTGGCCTTGCCGCACTGCCACGATCTCGTTCGAGCCGAGCGTTCGGCGGGGCAACTCGGGCAGCACGGCCTGCGGCGGAACCAACGCGGTGGCCAACGCCGCTACATTCAGTGAGTCCAGCGTCACCGCTTCCTCGATACGGAAGGGGCCGATGGCCGTGCGGGTGAGGCCGCTCATCACCGCTCCACATCCCAAGCGATCGCCGATGTCGCGACCGAGTGACCGAATGTAGGTTCCCGTACCGCATTCGACCTGCAACTCAAACTCGGGCGGCTTAAAGTCGGTCATGCCCAATGAGAAGACTTCCACCGGACGCGGCTTCAAATCGACGACCACTCCACGACGAGCCAACTTGTAGGCCCGCTCGCCGCCGACTTTGAGCGCCGAGATTTGCGGCGGTGTCTGCAAAATGGACCCGAGAAACTCGGGGATCAACTGCTCGATCTGTTGCCGCGTCACGCCGGACCAGTCTCCCGCAGGAACGACTTGGCCTTCGATGTCTTCCGTGTCACTGCGCTGGCCCAATCGGAATCGCCCCACGTAGCGTTTACGTCCCTGCTGAACCCGCGAAATCAGTCGTGTCGCCGGACCAACGCACACGAGCAACACGCCGGTCGCCAGCGGATCAAGCGTCCCGGCATGTCCCACTTTGGCCGGGTAAACCAGCTTCTGAACGCGATCCACAACTTGGCGCGAGGTCAACGCGGCTGGCTTGTGGACGTTGAGCAACCCGCACCAGTTCATGAAGCACCCGCCTCCCTAACGCGGCAAAGCCGCCACCCACGAAATCGCCTCGGTGAAATCAGTGCAAAGTGCCTTCGGACGAGAGTTCTCGGCAATTTTGCACTTTGCACTCTCGGACAACTTCTCCACAGAAGTTGTGGACATAGAAAACGATTGCTCTCGTAAGGCGTGCGAAAAGAGTTATCTGCCCCACACGAACCCGAAGCGTGAACGAGGATGTGTGCTGCGTTCCTCGCTTACGCTTCGGGTTCGTGTCCGCCTCTGCCGCTTGACGTTGAAAACGAAAAAAGCCCCTGAGGAGGGGCTTTAAGGGGTGACTAACCGGATTCGAACCGGCGACATCCAGAACCACAATCTGGCGCTCTAACCAACTGAGCTATAGCCACCATGAAGTCGGGCGAGATTCTA
>JAYTQJ010000276.1:0-24642 GCA_043746775.1 Schlesneria sp. | reverse complement strand
CAAAGTTCATTTTTCGCCGCGAAAAATGAACTTTGAACCACCTGACCCCGGCTTCCATTATCAGCCATACGCTCGCGTCACTTCACCTGCACCCGGTACGGCAACACGGTGAGGACTCGTTCCTTGGCGAGCAGGTCGTAGATACTGAGGCCGCGCAGTTGAGAGGCGATTTCCTCGGGCAGCGACTTCAGCAGCGCGGAGCCGGTCGCGCCGAGGCTCGTCGAGCTGGGGTCGATTGGACCGAACAGAGACTCAAACGGACTGGTCGGCTTCGGCAGGTCGAGTCGTTCCATTTTCGCATCGGGGTCCATTCCGGCCGACTTCTTGGCGAAGGCGATCGCGTCGGCCAGTGTGCCGAGTTCATCGACCAGGCCGAGTTGCAGCGCCTGCGATCCCGTGTAGACACGGCCGCGAGCCATCTTTTCCAGCTTCTCGACATCCATCTTGCGGCCAGCCGCAGCCTTCGTCGTGAACTGTGCGTAAATGTCGTTCAGCATCTTTTGCATGGCCGTTCGTTCGGTCTCGGAGAAGGCGGTCGTCGGACTGAGGACGCCGCTGTTCTTGCCGCGCATGACGACGCTCGTCGTGATCCCGATCTTCTCGTAGAACTTTTCGAAGGCGATCTTGCCGCCGACGACGCCGATCGAACCGGTCAGCGTTCCCGGTTCGGCGAAGATGCGATCGGCGCCCATCGCGATGTAGTAACCGCCGCTGGCGGCCGTGTCGCCCATGCTGACGATGAACGGTTTCTTGCCGTCGAGGGCTTCGAGTTCATGCCACATCAAGTCGCTGGCGAGAGCACTCCCGCCGGGGCTATCGACTCGCAGCACCACCGCCTTCACGGTCGAGTCGTCGCGCGCCTGACGAATGGCTTTGATCATCGTGGTCGAACCCATCGTCTGTTCGCCGAAGAACATGTCGGTCGAGCTGGCTCCCGACATGATCGCGCCGGTCGCGTTGATGACAGCGATCTTCGGAGCGGTCGATTTGCGCGTGGTCGGTTCGACGCCCATCATCAGGTTCATCATCTTGGCCATGCCGGTGAAGCCGCTGAAGTCGGTGTCGATCTTCTTCTTGCCGTAGCCCTTCGTGATTTTGACTTCGGCCGTCTTGTCGTCTCCCTTGATGAGCGACTCGATGGCGTCCTCGTAGCCGACCACGTCGATCAGCCCGAGCTTCTTCGCATCGGCGGCCGTGTGCAGACCGGTGTCGATGATCGCCTTCACTTGTTCGGGAGTCAGCTTGCGACCGGCCGAGATCGTCTCGACGATCTGCCGGTAGTAGTCGTCGAGAATCGCTTCCATCTCTTCGCGGAACGCGGGACTCATTTCCGAGCGGCTGTATGGTTCCGCCGCCGATTTGAACTCGCCAACGCGGAGCATCTGCGGTTCGATCGACAGCTTGTCGAACAGGTTCTTATAGAACGAGACCTCCGCCCGCAGACCGGGCAGCATGAGCATCCCCGATTCGGGCAACACGATCTGATCGCAGGCGGCGGCGATGAGGTAGCCCTTCGTGTCGGCACTCTCCATCCAGGCGTAGACCTTGCGTCCCTTGGCCCGCATCTTCTGGATGCCGACTCGCAATTCGTTGAGCTTCGCCCAACCGATGGACGGGTCGCTGATGTGCAGGATGACAGCATCGAGGCTCTCATCACGAGCCGCCTTGTCCAGCCGCTGCAAGGCTGTCCCGAGCGTCTCGACCACATCACCGAACAAGCCAGGAACGCTCACTCCTTCCGAGTACCCGCCGGTGATCTCGATATGAGCCACGGAGAGTTTTTTCTTGGCCACAGCCTCGGCCTTGTCACCCGCATCGCCGGGAGCATTCGCCGCAAGCAGAGGCGAAACCGAGAGCAACGCCAACGCACTCCATGCCAACCACGCGCAAATTCTCATCGCAAAAACTCCTCAAACCAGCACGCAACAGACTCCGCGCGCCGGTTGCCAACACCCGTCACAACACACGGGGCAGTTCTAGTCCGCGCGGCGGAAGCCGTCCAGTTGAGCGTCTTGCCCGTTGAACGTTTGAAGCGTCCTCTGGTTCCCTCGCCCCGGCTCTGCGGGGAGAGGGAGAGGGGTTTTTGGCTCGGCGCGATTCATCACACAACGCAAGTCGAAGCGAGTCCCTCGCCTCATCGCCTACCGCTTGAAACCTACCGCTCGATCGTGACAAGGACCGCGCCGCGAGCCACGTCCTCCTGCGTAGTGACGGAGACACCGAGGAACGCGCGCAGCGTCTCGATTTGCGTGCGGGCATGGTTGGTGAGTGGCATTGTGCGGAACGAGTAGCGGGCGGGAGCCGCTTCATCGCGCGACTGCCAGACGCTGATCCCGAGTGGCAGCAACAACTGATCGGCCAAGTGAGGACCGACCGGAGCATTGGCTGTCAGATACTGGCGCATGGCATCAATCGCGCGCTTGGCCACGTTCTCCGACTTCACGCCATGCTCGCCGAAACCGACGAAGACCTCCGTGATGTGTTCGCTCTGCAACTCCAGCAACACCGCGTTGCCGGGGCCTTGTGCGGGGACTACTTCGCGAGAGAAGCACCCCGCGTCCCAGCCAGTCAACCGTGATATCTCTTCCAGTTCACGTTCGGCAATGAGCAGAGGCAGGCTCGACAGGAGGACTCGCCCTCGCCGCTGAAGTAGCTCACCTCGTTCGAGCAGATCGAACCCGGTCAGTCGCGAGGAGGTTTCATCGGCGCGAATCGAACTGGCTGGCTCGATCTCCACCACGAAGCGACCTCCTCCGGCGGGATAGAAGCCATACCGTTCGAGCGTCGCCGTCACGCGCGGTCCCATTCGATTCACCAGCGGCAGAAACGCGCGCTGCAAGAAGTCGAACGGCGGTGCCCACGGATTGTGGGTTCCTCCTTCAAGTACCAGTCGCGATGGTCCGCTGGCGATCAACAGTGGCGGCAACACGGTTTGCAGCACGAGTGTCGCGCTCCCCGCCGTGCCGACCGAAAACGTGTAGTCGCCTGGCCGGACTGGTCCCGGAATGAACGTCAGTGCCGAAGAGCCGATGGCATCGCCCGTCACCGTCGCGCGGCAAATCTCTTTCGCCGCCCGCACCGCCGTCAGATGCTGCCGCATGAGTCCCGGCTTCTCGCGACCCGCGCGAACACGATCCATCGTCAACCCGCATCCCGTGACCATCGCCAGTGCCAAAGACGATCGCAATATCTGCCCGCCCCCTTCGCCCTGCGAGCCGTCGATGTGAATCATGTGGGACATGCGAAAGGTTCCTCAGGGCGACAGCGCTAACTTGGATGTTCCGTGGCGGCAATTCGATCAGAGTGTATTTGCTTGTAGGGTGGGACAAGCTCGCTTCGAGCGCCGGCCCACCATCACGGCACAACTGAAAATCATGGTGGGCCGGCGCGGCGAAACGCCGCAGGTCCCACCCTACGTCACCTTTTCAAAAGGCTGCTCAATTCCCTGTTTAATCATCCGCTTGATCGCCGTCCTTGATGACGAAGCGGGCCTTCAGCCGCGCGATTTCTGTGGCCAGTCCGGCGTACTTCACGCTGCGCAGAACCTCTTCAAAATCTTTGTAGGCGGCGGGAGCTTCGTCTTTCGGATACGTGCGGCAGTTACTCAGGATGTCGGCGTCTTCAAACGATTGATCGATCGACTGTTGGTCGAGTTCCCGGATCGCGCGCTTGCGCCCCAATGCACGCCCGGCTCCATGATTCACACTGAAGCAGCTCACCTCCGCACCGGGGTCGGCAACCATGACACTCGACCCCGCTTGTGGGTTCCCCGGCAACAGGATCGGGTGCCCCGTGGTTTCGTACCGCGTTCCTTTCAAAGCGTGATGGCCCGCAGGAAACGCGCGTGTGGCTCCCTTGCGATGCACCCACGCAGGATGATTATCGACGATCTCCTTCCGAGCGATGTTGTGGCTGATGAAATAGACGAGCTGCCCCGTCACGCCGGGGATCACTTCTTGAAATGCCTCCAACACGAGGGCGTTGATGAGCAGATGATTGACTGTCGCAAAGTTGGCTCCCAGCGCCATGTCGTCGAGGTACGCATTCGCTTCGGGAGTCCCCAACGGTGCGTAGACCAGTTCACGATCCTGACCCGGCAGCGGGACGTCCCACTTCGAGAACTTCTCCTGCAACGCCTTGAACTGACCCGAAGCCAAGTTGTGGCCGAGGCCTCGCGAACCGCAGTGCGAGAGAAACGCCACGCGACCGTCTTGCAATCCGAAGACCTCGGCCGCTTGTCGCGCCCGATCATTGTCCTCGACTTGAACGACTTCGCACTCACCAAAGTGATTGCCGCCGCCATACGAACCGAGCTGTCGCACCTTGCTCTCAAAGTTGTGAAAGAAGCCGGTGCTGAAGTGATGCTGCAAACGTTCCTCCAGCGCATCGCGTGTTTCATCGTGACCGACGTGCGCCGAATCCTCGCACCGCGAAGCCCATTCGGTCGGAATGCCCATCGCGGAACAGACCTCGTCCGAAGCCCCTTCCACCACGACACGCCGTCCCAATGCCTCTTCGATCCGGCGTGACTTCTTCGCGTGACGCTGACCGCGACCGGCACCGGTTGGAGTCCGTTCGCAGATGGCGTTGATCAGTGCTCGGCGCACCGGCCGATCCAAGACCGCATCGGCCGGAAGATCGAGCTGCAACAAACTCATCGAACACTTGATATCGACACCGACCGGCCCCGGATAAATGTGCGTCGGCGAGACCATCACGCACCCAACCGGCGCACCATACCCGCAGTGCGCATCGGGATTGAGCACGAGGTCCGTCACTCCCGGAGCCAGCCGCGAATTGATCGCCTGTTGCAAACACGCCTCATCGAATGTCTCGCGAATGGCAGCGGTCCCGATCACGGTGATCGGCTTGGTCGATCCACCCGTCGTCAACATGGCGGTCGCAACATCGGTCGGAATGATTTCAAATGGCATGATCGGTCCTTGAGAACAATCGTCGTGTTAACGCTTGTGAAGTGTCGTTGAATATTATGAAGTCCGAATTTTCTTAAACCCGGACTTCGGTTCTTGGATAACTCAAAACCTCAACACGACGACAACGAGTGATGAAACGTTTTACGTGCTCTACCACTGAGCTACGGCCCCCAAGTTGATCCGGAGTGAACCGGATCGCGGCCATTGCCGTATTGGAGCCGGTGGGACTCGAACCCACGACCACGGGTGCTAAAACCTTGTAGTTCCATCGGCATTCGTCGTGTTGAGTGTCTCCTGATGTTTTGCGTTGGGAAGTCGCGCTGTTCCGGGGTCGGGCCGACCCCAATTCGGCGACAGAACGAATTGCCATCGACGAGTTTTGTAGAGAGTTCTCCGCGTGAGCGGGTGGGGTTCGAACCCACTTGACCAATGTACTCCCCAACGGCATTCGATGGCTCTTTCGTGCAAGTTCAAAGCTGCACCTCATGATTGTTCCTCATTCTCAAAAGCAGGCCGACAAGAGTTGTCGAGACATTTTCGTATGCTCTACCCGTTGAGCTACGCACATCTTTCAAAGTACGGCGGGACTCGAACCCGCAACCTGACGATTACATGTAGTCCCCACGGCATTCGGCCTGCCTCATTTCCGTTTCCTACTTCATCATTCATCCATCCTTCTGACTTCATCTTCGAAACTGTCCCCGCCAGGAGTCGAACCTGGTCTGCGACCTTCGCAGGGTCGAGTGCCTCCACCACACTCCAAGGACATTTGAATGAGGTTGACGGTTGAGAGCCGAAGGTTGAGGGAAGGCATTGAACCTATCCCGTCTTTCCCTCCCTCGACCCTCGACCCTCCACCATCAACACTCAACCTCTTTCACAACGTCATCCGCTCGATCTCACGGACCCAGTGATCTTCCGTGAACCGGTTGGCTGCGACATCGGCGATCAGCTTGAAGACCTGATCGCTGAACCCGCCGACGTTGATGATGTCGGCTCGTTCGACCGCCTGAGTCGTCTCACACGGCTGCACGTTGATGCAGACCATCTTGGCCTGAGGGTTCCGCTGTCGGAACAGGCCCCATTGCTTCATCGTCTCCGTCGCGCTGCCTCCGTAACGGCCGTAGTGCAGTGAGTCGATCCACGATTCATCGTCCGACACGTACACGATCAAGTCTCCTGCGGCCTTGCGGCGGTTCAACTCCACCAGCGGAGCACTGCAATTCGTTCCCCCTGCTGGCAACGACGCCAACTTGTGAGCGTTCGTCATCACCGAGTCTCGTGGGTTGAGTGAACAGTGAGCGACGACGGCCTCGAACGGAATGACTTCCGCACGCGGGTTCTTCCGCAACAAGGCCGCTGCCACCAGAGCCGCCACGTCGATGCACCGCATCTTGGTGGAAGCCCCTTCTCGTACACCGGTCACTGGCGAACGCATCGACCCCGACACGTCCGGACAGATGTAAACCTTCCCTTCGATGCTCGGCACGTTCTCGATCGCGATCTCCATCGCGTCCTGTAATGCCTCGCGAATCTCGGCCGGAATCTTCCCGTTCACGTTCAAGAACGCAGCCAGAAGCTGGTACGGCAACACACGCGACTTGGCGATCTGCGAACGATCTCGCAATTGATTGGCCACGACACCGATCATCTCGGGAACCTCGAAGACACCGTGACGGAGGAACGTGTTCAAGTTCATCCGCGCCGTCTGCCACGAAGCGTTCCGCGCCATCTGGCACCAGTCCTTTCGAGTCAACGGCAGAGCCGTCAACATTTGCATTGGCACGTCCGGTACGGGGACCTTGCCGGGGTTGGTGTTCCTCAAAAACTTCTCGTACTGCTGAACCAACAGCGGCAACGCCTCGCGGTCGTGTTCGCGACCGATCAAGTATCCGAACAGAGCCGCCCGCGCTGGCGTGGTTGGCTTCGGGTGAACGAGCTTGATGACATCCGCCAACGAAGGTGCGTTTCCGACCGACGCCAAGAACAACTGCTCGTCCGTCCGCGACTCGATCCACTGCGCGACGAGCCGCTTGGGGAGCGTCCCCAAACTCTTCCGCCCGACCACGCCCGACCGCATCATCTGCACGAAGTTGCGAAGCATCTTGCCGTTGTCGATCACGCGGTCGAAGATCTCGGCCATCAGACCGGGACTCTTCACCGACAAGACCGCGCATAACAACGCGGGCATGTCCTTCATGTGGCCTCGCTGCCGCACGAACAACGCCGTGCGAGCGATGAACTCCAGTTCGACCTCCTCGCACAGCGCGAAGACTCGTTCGAGCTGTTCGTCGGCCGTCGCATAGAACGTCTGGTTGAAGCAGCCCGTGCAGGCGTATTGCGCCAATGCTTGCTGCGGCGACCGACGATACGCCTGACCACCTGCTTCATTGCAGACGTTGGTCTTCGGTAAGAACCGCCCGGCGAACGACTGGAAGAGGGGCTTGTTGGCCATGCTGGGAACTCCGTTTGAGAGACACTGTCGATCCGGAGCGGATGCTCCGGCCACACCAACCCGAAGCGTGAGCGAGGACGGCGGGACACCCCGAGTGGAATCATCCTCGCTCACGCTTCGGGTTGGTGTGACTGCGATGCGGAATACAGAAGGCAGTCGGCGTGCCAGAAGCGAGTTTGTCCGACAAATCTCGCGTCCCTCTGTAAAAACAGGACTTTCCATTTTGAGCCTCGAATGAGCCACGCACGATTGCGATCCGCACGTATCGCTGTTTAGATTTACGGATCATGACACATCAGCGACCGCTCGTTCTCTTCGGCATCCTGGGAGCTTTGCTCGACCGAGCCAAAGCGGGGGAAGATCGTTGGCAGCGGTGGCGGCCGAGCGTCTCTGCTTGCCAGCACGAAGACCTGCTGATCGGGCGATTCGAGCTGTTCCACGAACAGAAGGAAGCGGCACTCGCCAAGATCGTCGCGGCCGATATCAAGGCAGTCTCGCCCGAGACCGAGGTACGACTGAACGAGCTCCACTTGAAAGACCCGTGGGACTTTGAAGAGGTCTTCGGGCAACTGCACGAGTTCGCTCGCCGCTACAAGTTTGCAACCGACGATGAGGACTACTTGATCCACATCACGACCGGCACGCATGTCGAACAGATTTGCTTGTTTCTGCTCGCCGAGTCGCGCCACATCCCGGGGCGTCTCCTGCAAGCTTCGCCTCCGCCTCGCCAACAACCGGGCGAGGGAACCTATCGCATCATCGACCTCGATTTGTCGCGCTACGATGTCCTCGCCACACGGTTTTCGACCGAGCGACAAGAAGGACACGCCTTTCTCAAGTCGGGCATTGCGACTCAGAACGTCGCCTTCAACACCTTGATCGAACGGATCGAGCGCGTCGCCATTGCCAGCCTCGCGCCGCTGCTGCTCACCGGCCCAACCGGCGCGGGCAAGTCGCAACTTGCAAAGCGGCTTTACGAACTGAAGCGGCGGCGCGAGCAACTGCGGGGCGAGTTCGTCGAGGTCAACTGCGCGACCTTGCGCGGCGACCAAGCGATGTCGGCCCTCTTCGGTCACATCAAGGGAGCGTTCACCGGCGCGACAATCGCCCGGCCCGGCCTGCTCAAAGCGGCCGATCAGGGACTGTTGTTTCTCGACGAGATCGGCGAACTGGGTTTAGATGAACAAGCGATGTTGCTCCGCGCGGTCGAAGACAAACGCTTTCTCCCCGTCGGTGCTGACCGCGAAGTTCACAGCGACTTCCAATTGATCGTCGGAACCAATCGTGACCTGCAACTGGAGGTGGGACGAGGCACCTTTCGCGAAGACTTGCTGGCGCGAATCAACCTCTGGACGTTCCGACTGCCGGGACTGGCCGAGCGTCACGAAGACATCGCGCCGAATCTCGATTACGAACTGGAACGTCACTCATCGCAGACCGGCCACAAAGTGACGATGAACAAAGAAGCCCGGAGCCGATTCCTCACATTTGCTCAGTCAGCAGATGCCGCTTGGTCCGCCAACTTTCGCGATCTGGGAGCGGCAGTCACGCGCATGGCGACTCTCGCCACCAGCGGTCGCATCACACTCGACGACGTGAACGAAGAGACCGCTCGCCTGACATCCTCATGGCGGCGCAGCGCCGTCACACCACCTGACGTACTCGGCGAGCTTCTCGGCTCCGAACAGCTCACCAACCTCGATCTGTTCGACCGTATCCAACTGACCGAAGTCGTGCGCATCTGCCGCGCGTCCGAATCCCTTTCCGCCGCCGGCCGCACCCTGTTCGCCGCCTCCCGCGCCACGAAGAGCCAGCCCAATGACGCCGACAGGCTGAGGAAGTATCTCGCCCGCTTTGGCCTCAGTTGGGCGGAAGTTCGCCGCGAATGACGGGCGCGAGCCACTCTGCTTGACCGACTTCACTTGCGTGACATCGATTGCGTGAGTTGTCGTTTAGACTCGACTCAAGCGTCTAGGAGTACGACGAAATACGCAGATACTGTCCCCTGTACGAAATACGTCGGTTCGATGTTCGATTGACGGAAACACTCCTTGCAGGGAACGATGATTATGAAAGTTTTTGGAATCGCAGTGTTGGCAGTGGCGACAGTGATGGCAGCGACGAGCGGCACTTGGGCCAGTGGAGGCAAAAGTAAAGGCGAGACAAAGTTGCGGGCGGCTCTCGTCAGCCCATTCGCGGTCGGCGTGACGGTCGGTTCGGCTGAGTACGAGAGCAAGCTGTCCAAGGGAAAGACGTACCGGAAGTTGGAGGCGAAAGTCACCTTTGGTGCGGCGTCCGTCGGAACGCAGGTCAAGTTTCTGGTAAACGGAATCAACGTCGGCACGGCCACGGTTGTTGCGAGTGGTGGAGACAACGACGGGGATCACGGCCGTAGTGAGAGCCGCGAAAAGTCCGGTGAAAACCACAGCAGTAATGACAATGACAACGATGGGGACAATGACCACGGGAATGGCGGTTCGAGCATCGGACGAGCCACATTGAACTTGAGGACTCCTGCCAACGCTGTCCCGATGATCGTCAAAGGTTCGACGATCACGGTTTGCAACTCGGACGGGATTGTGATCGCCAAGGGTTCGTTCTGATTGGACAGTACTCTTCGCTTCCGAACTCACACACTTCATAGTGCCAGTTGGTCGAGTACTCGAAGGTCGCGCATCTCATTCCCATGCTTCGCCGATGACATCATCGCGAGGCATGGGGGTGTTGTATTGATGGAGAGCGAAATGACGGAGCGTGAGGCCCCAGTCGCAACGCGACTGCTCGTTGTGGAAGACCAGAAACTCCTGTTGCAAAGTCTGCAACGCGGACTGATCGCGGAAGGTTTTTTTGTGTCGGGCGCTTCCACTGGGGCCGAAGGTTATCGCCTCGCTTCGACTGAACAGCCTGACGCGATGGTGCTCGATTTGTTGTTGCCCGATGGCGACGGCATTCAAACTCTGAAACGATTGCGGGCCGAGGGCTTCACCAAGCCGGTCCTCATTCTCACCGCGCGTGACTCCATCGAGGACCGCATTCGCGGGCTGGATTCCGGGGCCGACGACTACCTCGTCAAGCCGTTTGCATTCGGGGAGCTAGTCGCTCGACTGAAGGCGCTGTTGCGGCGAGTGGTCACAACCTCTGAGACGGTCCTGCATGTGAAGGAACTGGTGATTGATGTCCTTTCACGCCGCGTCCAACGTGCCGGGCGAGACATTGAATTGACGCCCCGCCAGTACGAAATGCTCGAATACTTTGCTCGTCACCAAGACCAGGTCGTGACTCGGCAGATGCTCGCCGAGGATGTCTGGCGGGCGGCAACCGCGACGTGGACGAATGTAATCGAGGTTCAAGTCACGCAGCTTCGAAAGAAAATCGAAATGGCGGGTTGTGAACAACTGCTCCACACGGTGCGTGGCGAAGGCTATCTGCTGGGAGACAAGCCGTGCTGAAGCACTGGAGCATTCGTTGGCGGCTGACGCTGTGGTATGTCTTGGCTCTGTTGGCGATCCTCGTGGTCTTCGACACGGCGCTCGTGTTCATGGTCCGGTCTCATCTCCGTTCGCAACTCGAAGCGGACCTGAACGAGGAGGTCAACGAACTCGCGGAGGAGATCGAGTTCGCCAAGTCACCAGACGAGTTCGCGGCGCGGTTCCAGCAGCACTATTCCGAACACGGCGGCTACAGCTTTCAGGTGAGCCGCTTCGACGGCAGCGTGGTGTTCGGGACTCCGTGGCTGCGGGCGCACACCCTGCCCAAACCAAACTCGACGAACGAAATTGCCTTTCGTCGTTTGGAGGAGGTCGCGCTGTCGCACGCGGGACGACACCGGTTGCTGTGTCGCGCGGTGCGTGGTCCGACGGAACCTCTGCTGGTTTACGTGATCGTGCCGCTGGCCCGCTCGGAACGAGAACTGTGGTCCTTCGTGCAGATGCTGTTGAGCGGAAGTTTGCTGGCGTTACTCGTGGCGTTTGTCGGTGGATTCGCCATCGCGCGGCGAGCGATGCAGCCCGTCGAGCGAATCGCGGCGACAGCCGAACGGATCTCACACGAGAACCTTTGCGACCGCATCTTCGTCGAGAATCGCCATGACGAGCTGGGGCGACTGGCCGAGACGCTCAATCGGACGTTCGCTCGCATGGAGCAGTCGTTTGCCGAAATGCGGCGCTTCACCGCCGATGCGGCGCATGAATTGAGAACGCCGCTGGCGGTGATTCGCACGGAGATGGAAGTCGCCCTGCGAAACGACCCCGGCGCGGACCCCATGAAGAGCGTGGTCCAAGTGACGCTGGACGAGATCACACGGCTGTCCAATCTGGTCGATCAATTACTGACACTCAGCCGACACGATGCCGGCGTGCAGCCGCTCACTCACGAAGAGGTTCCGCTATCGGCGGTTGTCCACGACGTGGTCGATTTCCTCGCCGCGTTGGCAGACCAGAAGCAAGTCGCGCTAGAGTTCGATGAATTCACGGACTGCGTAGTTGTCGGCGACGATGTCATGCTCAGCCGGTTGTTTTTTAACCTGATCGACAACGCGATCAAGTTCACTCCGTCCGGTGGCGTCGTGCGCATCGGCGGTCGTTGCGACGGCACGCACGCGGTCGTGACCATCCAAGACACCGGCGTGGGAATCGAACAGAGTCATGTGCCGCATTTGTTCAAGCGGTTCTATCGCGTCGATACGTCACGCAGTAATGCAAGCGGCGGAACGGGACTCGGGTTGGCCATTTGCCAGTCCATCGTCCACGCTCACGGCGGAGCGCTGTCTGTCGAGAGCGAACTGGGGCGCGGGTCGTTGTTCACGGTGGAACTTCCCGTTGCCAGCAATCGCACATGCTGCATCTCGTCTGCCATCTCGCCGCAACGGGAACACGCGGCGTTGATCGGGAGTCAAACCCCGTGAATCGCAAACGTGGCTTCACTCTGATCGAACTCTTGGTCGTGATCGCGATCATCGGCGTCTTGCTGGCGGTCCTGTTGCCCGCCGTGCAGCAGGCGCGCGAGGCGGCTCGAAAGACGCAGTGCTGCAACAATCTCAAACAACTGGGACTGGCGCTGCACAGTTACATGGGGACGCACCAATTGATGCCTCCCAGCTTTTGCTTCTCAGTGACGATGGCTTTACCAGTGCGAGGCTCGTGGTCAATTCATGGTCGCTTGCTGCCGTTTCTGGAACAGGGCAGCGCGTACCAACAGGCACGGCTGGACCTCGACTGGGACGACCCCATCAATCAAGCCACCGGAGTTCCGCAGATGCAGTTTCCGGTACTGGTCTGCCCGAGCGATCCGCTGGGTCGCACCATTCATTACGCCGGTCCCGGTGAGGGCTACATCTTTCCGGTGAACTACGCCTTCAATTTTGGAACGTGGTTCGTCTTCGATCCCGTGTCGAACACGGGTGGCGATGGCGGCTTTCATCCGAACAGCCATCTCGACACGGGCAGTATCACAGATGGACTGAGCAACACGCTCTGTGCGGCGGAGGTGAAGAGCTATCAGCCGTACTTCCGCAACACGAGCGATCCCGGCCCGATCCCGCCGAACAATCCTTCGGTCATTGCCCCGTTCGCGGCCGGAGCGGAATTCAAACTGGGACCGCAGCAAGACAACAACGAAGGACACACGGAATGGTGCGATGGTCCCGTTCACGAGAGTGGCTTCACTACGGTCTTCTCACCGAACAAGCGCGTCCCCTACCTGCATCTCGACGGTCGCACTTACGACATTGACTACACCTCGCGTTACGAAGGGACCAGTACGACTCAACCCACCTACGCCGCCATCACCGCCCGCAGCTATCACGCGGGACTCGTCCACAGTTTGCTCATGGACGGCTCAGTGCGAACCATCAACCAAAGCCTGTCGCTCTCCGTTTGGCGCGCGTTGGGAACTCGCAGCGGCAACGAGTTCATCGGCGAATTTTGAACGCGATTTGGGGAGTCTATCCGTAAAAAAACCTCTTGTTTTGAGTGTGCCACGGTCACGCAAAACCGTGACCATTGGTCTCAACACAAAGTAGCCATATCGCTCCGCGTGATGAGCCTTTCGCAAGGGGATACCTGATCCCATAAGGCTCATCACGCGGAGCGATGATGGCTACTTTACGAAATCCGGGATTCTGATCTGCCTACATCCCGTGATTCACGGTTGCGGTGTCGTGACCGCGGTCTATGAGCCGGTTGTGATCGGCTCGAAGGCAGCAGGCTGCAACGAACCAACCCGCTGCCGCTCCCGCGAACACATCGCTGGGGAAGTGGGCGAGGTGCTGGATGCGGTGCATGCCGACGAGGGCTGCCACCGTAGCAAACAGCCACCGCCCGCGCGGATACCACGCGGCGAGGACCACGGCCAAGCCGACGGCTGTCGCAGTGTGTCCCGAGGGAAAGCTTTGGCTACCGCTGTTCAAGTCGCGCTGGAACCAACCGCCAAACGTATCCCAAACGGTTCCGTCAATGAGGTTCGCGGCGCGCGGACGAGACCTCACCACGAGCAACTTAATGGCGTTCGCCAACATGCCACCGCCCAATGTGGCTCCGATGGCCCAACCGATGCGGCGTCTCAATTCGGGGTCGAGTAATGCCACCGCAGTCAGCGACAGCGCCATTCCAAAAAAATGGCCAAACACTTCAGCTCGGTCGAGCAACTCAATCAGCAGTTTCGGGCAGGCAACGTTATTGGCAAATCTGGCAACAGTCATGTCGATCGGCAGAACCACAGCAGCAACCACCAGCAGGATTCCGGGTGCCAGAAACGATCTCAGCCAATCGGTACTCGCGGGTTGGAGACGATTTTCGTAGAGCGGCATCTTGGAGAGGAACCTTCGAGAGCAATACGGTGACATCTGCGAACGCCGGGGGATCGTATTGATTGGGGAGATTCATCGAGATGCTCTCGATCCATTCCTAAGCAAGAACTCATAAATCGTTCGGATCGCTCTGAGTCGAATGACAAATACCACTCAGCATGTAGACTCACGCTGGCTCTTTTTGTTTGCGCGAACATCTCTGTGCGAACGAGTCCTCACCCTGCCCTCCCATCACGGTCCTCAATCATGTTTCCGCGTCTCGTTTCACTGGCCGTGTTGTTCGCGCTGATCGTGCTGGTGGGCAGCGCCTTCTATCAGGTGGTCGTGCCGTTTTTGTTGCCGCTGTTTTTGGCGGCGGTGCTGGCCGTTGTCAGTCAGCCGTTGCAACGCTACTTCCTGAAGAAGACGGGTGGGCGAGCGGCTTGGGCGGCGGGGCTGACGACGACGGCGTTGATGGCGATGTTGGTGGTGCCGCTGGCCGTGGGGACGTTCATCGCTGCGGTGCAGTTGCGAGACGTGGCCGACCAGTCGCTCGGACGCGACTGGCGCGATGGCCTCGACCTTTTGTGGTCGAGGTTGATGGCCTTGGATCTCGAGCGGCTCAGTCCGTATGTGCCGGGGGGACTGAGCGACACGCGGTTGGTGGAGATCAAGACGGAGCTTTCCCAAAACCTGCAATCGCTGGCGCGGCTGCTCGCGGGAAAGACCTTTGACTACGCCACGTCGGCGCTCGGTCTGTTCGTGTCGCTGGCCATTTCGGGCGGGATGTTCGTGACCGCGCTCTATTACTTCCTCGCCGATGGTCCCGCGATCTTGGCTGCGACCGAAGAGATGCTCCCCGTCCCGATCGAGTATCAGCGCCGGTTGGCCGACAAGTTTGCCACCGTCGTGCGAGCGGTGGTCACGGCCACGTTTCTCGCGGCATTGGCGCAAGGACTGGCCACCGCGCTGGCTCTGCAAGTGTGTGGGTTCGGCCATTTCGGAGTGCTGCTGGTGATCGCGTCGATCGTGTCGCTGATCCCGATGGCCGGAGCGTGGATGGTGTGGAGTCCGTTCGTCGTCTGGTTGGCTTTGCACGGCAATTGGTTCGCGGCAATCGGCCTCGTGATTTGGGGCGTGGCTGTCGTCGGAATGCTCGACAACGGAGTGAAGCTGTACGTGCTTCAAAGCAACGCCGACCTGCATCCGTTGTTGGCGTTCATCAGCGTGATCGGGGCGTTGCAGGTCTTGGGATTGTGGGGCATCTTCATCGGCCCGATTGTCGCGTCCTGTCTCTTCGCACTGATTCAGATCTTCAATGAGGAACTGCGAGCGATGGCGAAGGAACGCGAAGCGGCGGCGACATCACCGCCGCCCCCTTCTGCGACGCTCGTCCCCTCTCTCTCGCTTGGTCATGCAGACGCCTCCTCAAGGGAAGACCGGCCCGCAATGCAGATCGCTCCCGCCGCTGCGGCTCGGCCTTCCAAAGCGGATCGCCGACACAGGCGATGAGCGAATGGAGTGGGACCAACGGTTTTCGGTCACGGAGGCTGACGATACGATCTCGCCCGCCGTACCGCACTTGCGCGTTGTCAGCCCTCAGTTTTGGGGTAGCTGAAGTCGTGAGACTTCAGGAATCTCCGAACTCTCACGAGTTCGGCTACCCCCAAATTAGGACCTGACCGGGCTTCAAGCGGATCCACGCCTTGTACTGTTCTAGCCCTAGATCACGAGAACCCGCCGCTCATGTCTTCGTTACCGCTTCCCGCCGACAACGTGCTGGCCCGCATCGTCGAACACAAGCGGGGTGAGATCGCCACGGCGAAGCGGCTCCGTCCGGTCGAAGCGATTCAAGAACAACTGGCCTCGGCACCGCCCGTTCGCAATTTCGTGGCGGCCTTACGAGCGAAGTCCGATGTCGCGTTGATTGCCGAGGTGAAGAAGGCGTCGCCGTCCGCCGGGATCATTCGAGCCGACTTCGATCCCGTGCAGATCGCGCTCACGTACGAACGACACGGCGCGGCATGTCTGAGCGTGTTGACCGACGAACACTTCTTTCAGGGGCATCTCGATTTCCTCCGCGCCGTGCGACAGGCGGTCACGATCCCCGTCCTGCGGAAGGACTTCATCATTGATCGGTATCAGGTTGTCGAAGCGCGTGCCGCCGGGGCCGACTGCATCCTGCTGATTGCCGAATGCTTGGACGACTGCCACCTGCGCGACCTCTATTTCTACGCGAGCGAACTGGGGATGGAGTCGCTCATTGAAATCTACGATCCCGAGAATCTGGACCGCGTACTCAAGTTGGAGCCGGCGTTGGTGGGAGTCAACAACCGCGATCTGCGGACGTTCGTCATCGACCTCGACCACACGCTGAGCCTTGCGCCAAGACTCGCCTCATCCACGTTGCTGGTCAGCGAGAGCGGTATTAAGACACGCAGCGATGTTGATCGACTGAAGGCGGGCGGGGCACACGCGATGCTGGTGGGCGAGACCCTGATGCGGTCCCCCGATATCGGACAGGCCGTGGACCTGTTGCTCAACGGCGCTGTTGCGAAGGTGGCCGCGTCGAACTGAAGAGGCCAGCGAACCGTGTTTGATTTCGTGCCGCAACTCGTGTTCGTTGGACTGGTGGTGGGCGTCGCCTGGTATCTGCTGCGACCTCGTCCCGCGTTCGTGATCCGGATTCGTGGAGGCGTCGCCAATGTTGTGCGAGGCAAAACGACGGCGTCCATTTTGAATGCGGTTGCCGAGGTGTGTCGCCAAAGTGGCGTGACCTCGGGAACGATCCGTGGCCTGACGCACGGGAAACGCATCCGACTGGAGTGCTCTTCAAACATCTCCACCGGTTGCCAGCAGCAGCTCAGAAACATGCTGCTGGCCGAGCTGTGAAAGCCACGCTGGTAGCCTGTTGAAAATCGTAGGATGGACGCCCTCGTCCGTCCGCTTTCAACTTGAAAAGACTCGGACGAGGGCGTCCAAGTTACGTTTTTCAACAGGCTGCTAGCAGACCGTGGTGTTCGATGGGTTGGCCAAGCATACTGGCCACGAGTTCGCTTGATTGAGGACGCGACAAAATAGGTGACGCGGAGAGAAACCTGATGACGGGACAACCGAATTCGGCGAACGGGGACGCGGCATGGCGACGGCAGCAGTTGCTCGACAAGTTCTTGGCCGGTGAGATCGACCGGCCAATGTATGACTCGTTGTTGGCGGAGTTGCAGCAGTGGGGCGAGTCGAGCGCATCGGCTCCCGCGTCGTTGAAAACGTCGGCCGAGTTGGCGTCATCCAGCGATGGCGACGAACCGCGTGTCTCGGTGACGAAGACTCGACCCGCTTTGGCCTCGAACACGGCTTCGCAACCGAGTGCGCTGCCGGAACCGGGCGACGAATTGGGTGGTTTCCGTTTGGAGGAGCGTTTGGGGCGAGGCGGCATGGGTGAGGTCTGGAAGGCCAGCGACCTCGTGGGCGAACGAACGGTCGTGCTCAAGCTGCTGCATCCCGAACTATCGCACCACACCGAGCAAATGGCCGCCGTGAAGCAGATGTTTCACCGCGTTCATGACCTGCAACACCAGCACATCTGTCCGCTGTACCTGCTCGGTCATGACGCCCGGTACGGCTACTACGTGGTGATGAAGTATCTCAAGGGAGACACGTTGGCGGCGCATCGCAAGGCGTTCGTCGCGCGACACGGTTCGTTCCCGTTGAGCGAAGTGGTGCGTGTTCTCACGCCGATTGCCGCCGCGCTCGACTTTGCTCACGCCGCGCATGTGCTGCATCGTGACGTGAAGCCGCAGAACATCATGCTGGGCGACGAGGCCGCTGCGCGTGACGGGGCGACGATGCAGTTGGTCGATTTCGGACTGGCGGCCGAACTTCATTCCAGCCCGAGCCGCGTCAGTTCGACCTCGTCGATCGTGGGCGGGACGTACCCGTACATGTCGCCCGAACAATGGCGCGGCGAGCCACTCGATGCACGAGCCGATCAATATTCGCTGGCCGTCGTCGCGTATGAGTTGCTGGCCGGACGAAGGCCGTTCGATTCGACCGATCCGACGATCCTCAGGCTGTGCGTGTTGAACGATGCCGCGCTGGGGATCGAGGGCCTCGATGAAGCGACGGGCGCGGTCTTGTCGCGCGGTCTGGCCAAGATGAAGAGTGAGCGGTTTCCAAAATGCGCGGCCTTCATCGCGGCGCTGGCTACGTCCGTGGCTCCATCACCTGCGCGAGCGAGTGCAGCAACGAGTGATCCCGGAAACAAAGAAGCCTCGTCATCGCTGGGGGCGGCGAAGCGCCGCCCCCAACTACCCGTGTCGGCTCCTTCACGCGGCACGGCTCCCAAGGAAGTCGTTCACGAGTTGGATGACTTGATCGCGCCCGTGGCCTCGCGTCCGAAGCGATCTCCCGGCGTGCGACCTCAGCGCGACGTTGACGTTTGGGAAGACGACGACCAATCCCCGTCCGCGCTGAGTGAAGCCAATCAACGCGCGACGTTTTGGGTGGGACTCATCGGCGGATTCGGTCTGGTGACGGTGGCCGCGCTGGTGATCTTCGCCGTCTGGGGACTCGGCCACATGGGAGGGAAGCCAGACGGCGCTGGCGGCTCGCAGCAGAGCGTTATCGCGGGGAATGGTTCCAACGGAAACAGTTCAAACATCAACGGCGGGAACAACAGCGGAAGTGGCGCGAACAACAGTGTCGTCCCGGCTCCGATCGTCAAACCGGTCGATCCGAACGGCGTGGCCGGTGCGGGTCAGAACGCCCCCGCGCTGCGGTATCGCTGGCAGACGGGCCACTCATACGTCTACGCGGTCAACGTGGAGGTCGATCAGGATCAAGACCTCTTCCTGCATCTGTCAGGCAATCTCAGTTACACCGGCATCGACCCGAACAGTCGGCCGAAGTCGAAGCCGGATGAAGAAGGTCAGGGAACTGGCACCGCGTTCGTCGTTCATCCCGACGGCTACTTGATGACGTGTCAGCACGTTGTGGAAGGGGCGAGCAAAATTGAGGTCGCGATTGGCGGGAAGACTTACGAGGCGACGGTCCTCGACGCGGACGAAGTACGCGACATCGCGTTGATCCGCATCACGGAGACCGGCCTGCCGACGTTGCCGCTCGCCAATTCGGAGGCCGTGGAGTTGGGTGAAGAAGTCCGCGCGATCGGCTTCCCGCTGTCGAGCATTCTCGGCGACAACGTGAAGCAGACGCGCGGCACGATCTCGGGGATCAACAATGATGAGGGACAGAAAGTTTTGCAGATCGACGCGGGGATCAATCCCGGCAACAGCGGCGGCCCGCTGGTCAACGAGCGGGGTGAAGTGGTCGGCGTGAACTTCGCGAAGCTGGTGGCCGATGTCGCGACGAGCGTTGGCTTCGCGGTGCCGATCGACGACGCCAAGCCGATGCTCACAACGCACGGCGTGAAGTTCAAAGCGGGAGCCGGTGGCCCGAAGCTCGATGGTCCCGCGCTGGTCAAGCAAGTCGCGCTGGCCACCGCGTTGGTGACGGTGACGTTGGGGGGCGGACCCGTTGGTAAGGGGACTCACATCGCGCTCCGTTGCGACGGGAATCTCACGCCACAGATGAAGTCGCGGGCGGGACACTTCATCGACCCGAACGCACACCTGTCGGTCGCCCGGCGTGGGATGTACTCGTCGATTCGGGGACTCGGTGCGGATGTGGACGAAGTCGAGACCGACCAACTCGGGCGCATCTACGATCTGCGCGGCTCGCACTCGCTGCCGAGTTTTCTCGGACGCGCCGCGCGGCTGATCGTCGAGCACCTGCCATCGGGACGACAGAAGTCGTGGTCGCTGTCACAGCCCGTCACACTCGTGTTTCAGGAAGAGGGGGGGGCGGCGGGTGGCTCTCCGTTCGGGCCGAGGTTTGGTCCGCGCTTCCGTCCGCCGGGCTTTCCCGGTTTTCCCGGAAGTCCGTTCAGTGAGCCGAAGACCACGCAATTCAGCGGCATGTTGAAGATCGCGTACACGCTGGGAGATCAGGTTGGAAAGTTTCAGACGATCAAGAAATCGTTCCACTTAAAAACGCGCGAGTCGATCGGCGCGGGACCGCGCGTGCTGGTCGAAGGTGACGGCACGTTCTCGATCAACATCGAGACCGGCTTGCCGCACGATCTCGAATTCTCCGCCAAGCTGACCGAGAACGAAGCGAACTCGTCGAAGCGGACGCCGATGAAGGTCTCGTACAAACTGATGGAGACGCTCGATCCGCAGGAGCTTGCCAAACGCGGTGCTCAACCGGCGGCGGTCGGTGGTTTCCAACCGGCTCAACCGGGGATCAATAAGCCCGCCGCGGCTGAGGCTCCCGGTGAAGAGGTCGTCGCCGACTCGAAGTTGGAAGTCGGTCAAAAGCTACTGGCCGAATGGGCGAGCAAGTGGCACCCGGTGAAGGTTCTCGCCGTGAATCCCGATGGCCGGGTCAAGATTCATTGGGAAGGCTGGTCCAACAGCTTCGATGAGGATGTTCATCGCGCGAAGCTGCGGTTCCCGATGAAGCCGTGACCGCCCACTGATCGTTTCAGCGCGTAGCAGCCTGTTGAAGAACGTAACTTGGACGCCCTCGTCCGAGTGATTTCGAGTTGAAAACGGACGGACGAGGGCGTCCATCCTACGTTTTTCAACAAGCTGGTAGGTGCCGCCCACGCGACGATTTGGCTCAATGGCTTCATTCTCCTGCCAACGTCTTTTGACCGATGGGACACCTCCGCATCGAGACGGAGATGGCAAGAGAATGAGGGCAGAGGAATTCAAATGCACCGTTTGACCCCGATCAGCGTCCGTTCAAATCCGCGCAAGCGAACAAGAAGTTGAGACCGAGTAGTACGAAGCAACGGTCTCGTGGCCCGGCGGGCCGTTCACGCGGCTCGATGGTTCGCGGCGCGGTTTTCGAGGCGTGATTGGATCAGGCAGCCTCGGGCGATCGAGTACACGGCGTCGTCCGCAATTTGGAGCGAGCCGACTTTCATCGGCCATTCCAAGCTGGTCCAGACTTGGATCAGCAGTTCGAGGAACCCAGTCTCGGCGGTGGGCCTGCCCGTACAGACGATGTGCGTGGGCTGTGACATCCAGCGAGCCACGTCGCGTCGTTCGAGTTCATCGCGGGTGGCGGTGAGTGTCTCGGTCAACGCGCGCACCAGCAGATGGTCGCGGGCTGCGGTTCGGGTGGGATTCGCGTCTGTTCCCTCTGACGCAGCATTGGTGTCGATGCGATCGATCGATTGATCGACGAGGCATTCGTCGGAGTAGAAGTTTGCCAACTCGCGCCCGCAATGAACGACGCCGACCTGGCAGGAACCGGCTCCGAAACTGATGCCGATCCCTGAGAAGGATGCGGCCGACAATTCCGCGAGAACCACTGCCAGTCCCGCCGTCATCAATCTCGGTTCGTAACCGCGCAGCGCGACCAACTGCTGAAAGAAGCGAACGTCATAAGGGAGATCGTTGCGGGAAATGTCGTGGCCACCGGGAACGGTCAGGCAACAGACATCGCCAATTTGCTCGGCGGGAGGCAGTACGGCATCGACCATCAGCGCCAGGATTTGCCGGGCGACCGGGTCCGACTGCGGGACGCGACCATCCGGCAGCAGCGAGATCACCGGCAGATTGAGAATGTCGGCCCATTCGATCGCGGGTTGACCGAACACCACGAGATCGTTGCTGCAAGTGGCGAAGCGAACTCCGGACTGTTCCAACAGGCGACGATGGCTGGCGGTGTCGGCCAGCACGATGTAGACGGCCCCGCACTGGCGGCCGACGAGTTCCGTACCCGTGCTGCGAATCGAACGAAACAGTGTGGTCCCTAAATCCAGTCCGATACTCACGATGGTCGATCTCCTTGCAACTGCCGCAATGCGTCGGCCAGCGGTGTGGACTGGTTGGAGGCGGGGGCGACAGGCATCGCGGCACTGGAGGACTCACCCACCGCGACCGTTTTCGCGCCGCTGCGGCGGCGGCCGAAGTGCGGTCCCGAAAGCTGAGTCTCAGCGGCGGGATGCGTGTCCAATTCCCGTTGCTCGTCTGTTGGCTCGAACTGTTCGGATGTCTCGAACCGATCGGTTCGAGTCTCTGACGCGTTGCTGCGCGTGACGAAGTGAGGCCCGGAGCCGAGGACGTTTTCGGCGGCTCGGTCAACACGGTAGATCGGTCGCGGCGCGAGGCGGCCTTGCAGGTTGATCCCCGTCGGAAAGACGGACGCTTCTTCACGCAACGGCAACGCGTTCTTGATGAGCTGATCGAGATCGCTCATTCCGGCTGGTAGCGTTGCCGCGAAAGGACTTTGAGAGGGAGCGGATTCGATGCTCGAACGATCTGGTTCTGGGGGCGCGATCTCAGGTTCCGATGTTCGCGCGGTGATCGAGTCGGAGGCGGCGAGTGCCTTCTCGATCGGAGTCTGTTGCGGACGCTGCGACCCTGAGAACGTGGGCGACAAATTGTCGGTCAGTCCCTGTTTGTCAAAGTGCTTCCGTGCCACCAACGCCGCACCGATCAAGGCCGACACGCCTGCCAAGATGCCGAACATCTGTCCCGTTGAGAACGGTGACGCGCCGCTTTCGTTTGCCGCAAGATTGGAACCCGACGCACGGACTGAGTCCTTGGAGCCGGACAGCGTTTCGAGTGCGGCGTGAGAAGTGGGGAGTGACGGTGCGGAATCCGACCGACCCGCGCCTCGATCTAGCTGGGGTTGCGCTTCTTCCGGTGGTGGTGCAGTCGGCTCCGGCTCGATCGGCCCGCGACTCGACGAACTCCGCATCGGTGCCGATCCCGCGAACGGAAGCGTCGCCACGCGCGGCCGATTCGACACGATCGGTGTCTCTGGGAGTGGCATCTGCGATGGCTGAACTTCCACGCGCGGCGGCTGTGCCTCAGGCGGCGAAGGCGGCGTCTCGCGTCTCAACGCGGGCGACGGAAATGAAGGCGGATCGGGGTTGAATGCGGGGACATTCAACGCTGGCGTTTGTGCCTGAAGTGCGGGGGCCGGTTCGTTGAAGGGAGCCGGTGTGGAAGCCGCAAACTGGCCGGGAGCGATCATCAGTGGAGCCAGTTGTCCAACACTACGTAGCTCGGCGGACTGGCCCATCGCGCCACCAATCAGGGACGGGAACGCCCCCGCCGCGATCTCCGAGTCATACGGCTTGGGCAGAGTGGCAGGCAGCTTGTTGCGGTTGACCGACCCCTTCCGAAAGACCAACACGGTCCCATCCGTCAGTCTCGGCGAAGCGGTCGCGAGTTGTGCCGCGTTGGAGTTTCGATCCGGGCCAAGCACATGCACCGAGCCTGCCAGCTCCACCGGCTGACCGAGCATCTGCACGATGTGGTCGAGTCGCGCCTCTTCGTTCCGCAACTTCACGACCACGGGGCGATCAAGCACATTCAAGTACGCGACCTGAACTCCTTGCGCGTCACCCGCCGGGGCTGCCACTCGACGAACGCCATTCGCGGGATTACCGACGTTCATCACCTTGCTGGTCCCCAACGTCGCCCGCTTTGACTCCACGATCAGAACATCACCCGGCAGCAGTGGCGTGTCGGATTGAGGCGACAGGAACAGCGTCTGATTGACACGCTCATGGCGGATGAGGCGGATCGCCATCGACGCCTCTTCCGTCACACCGCCCGCCCGCCGAACCAGCGACTGCACCGAGAGCGATCTCGCTTCGAGGCAGTACGCTCCAGGAGTGGCGATCTCACCGAGAATGGCCACGCAGTTCTCTTGAGTCGTTTCCGCCGCTCGCCAAGTGATGGTCTTCGAGTTCGACAGGGGCTTGGAATTGGTTCGCGGTCCCTGAGCCGACGCTGCTCCCTGGAGACACACATCTCCAGCGATTACTGCCGCAGTGATTGCGGTGAGCCATCGGCCCGATCGGCGTGAACACAACATGGAACGGCCTCGCATGACAGCGCGTGGAATGGGTGTGTGGAGTCCAAACAGTTCGCTCGCGCAGACTTTTCGACACATCCCGTTTCATCGGCAGTCACGGCTCATGCCATCCAGAAAATCCCCCTCGGGCTTGCGGCAAGACATGCCAACCGCGCAGCTTGCCAAATCGCAGAGAGATACCTCACGCGGAAGTGGCTGTGCATTTGAATTGGCCGTCGGGTGCGTGTGACCGCTTTCAGAACGACACCCTGATTTGCAGGATCGGCAGACTTCCCCATCCCGTTCCGACTCTTCGCTCGGTCATCTTTCTGCCGCTCTCTTTCTGTCTACTTCTTCCTGCAAGACAGAAGCCGGGAGACAGAAAGAGAGCGGCAGAAAGATGAGTACAGTGAAGCCCGAGCGAACTCTCGGACGTAGTAATTGCACGGCCGCTAAGCGAGGAGGCAACGCGAGTCCTCGCTTACGCTTTTTGAAGTTGCGCTCTTTTGGATTTTCGCCCCAACGGGGCAGCCCTAAGTCAGCCCAGGGCAAGCGACCAACGGGAGCGCCGCCCTGGGTAGAGACCG
>JAYTQJ010000275.1:0-10329 GCA_043746775.1 Schlesneria sp. | reverse complement strand
TTGAGTGTCTGACGGGCCAGACACCCTTCCAGGCAGCGAACGCGGGGGATCTGGTCTTTCATCATATGACCTCGCCGGTTCCTGACCTCACGTCGATTAACGCCCAGATACCGCTTCCGCTGAATGACATTGTGCTGAGGCTTCTGCAGAAGCATCCACGTGATCGGTATCAGTCGGCCGAAGGAATCCGCTTTGACATCTGCCAGGTTCAGGTCATTCTGGAAGCGGAGTTCCCGCAATGCCTGGTTCTGGGGACAAGGGATCGTCGGGAGACTCTGATCGAGCCAGCATTCGTTGGCCGGACCGCCGATATGCACCTGCTCGAATCGGAACTGGATGCTGTCAGGCAGGGAAACAGCCACACTATTCTTATCACCGGCGCCTCCGGGCTCGGAAAATCAAGGCTCCTCCTGGAAGCGTCAAGGATGGCCGTGTCTCGCGGACCCACGCGGTGAAACGAAATGGACCGGTGTCCGCCGCTGCGAGTGGATCGCCTTTAGCTCCCGTCCTCGATGTCGAGGAGCGTCGGGTCGTCTGGCGGCAGCTCGGACGGTTTGATGTAGAACTCGGCGAGATCGAGTTTGCCTTTGGCTTCGGACTCGGCCAGTTGGAGGCGCTTCTCCAAGCGAGAGATTCTCAGTTCGAGGAGCGGGTGAAGTTTGAACTCGTTCGCACCCTTCGAGCGCGGGACCGTGGGGTAGCCGAGTTGCCGTTGTAAGGCGGCAAACAAATAGAGCGGGTCTTTGCCGCGGTTGGCGCGCGCGATGCGGCCCTCTTGGCGACCGAACAATGTGGGGACGGATGGTTCGTAGGCGGCGTTGCTGGTCTTGCGACGCTCTTCGACGAAGAAGGCCGAGCGGTAGTAGATCAGGTCCGCGAACTCGACCATGCCGATCTGCTGTCGTGCCCGGACGATCCACTCGCGCCAGTCGTCATCGAACATCGGATCGTTGGCGATCGCCGTCATGCCGTCCTGATAGCCGAGCCGGTTGCGCGAGATGCACTCGAACTGATACACGAACAGCCCGGCGGGCGAGGCGGATTCAGCGCGAAACTGGGCCTCGCGTTCGAGGATTTGAAAGGCGACGCGCGGGTCGAACTTCGTCCGATCCGCTTCGGATCGCTCCATAACGAACGCTTGAAACGGTGCGAAGTAATGGCCCAGCAGTTTCATCCCTTCGCATAGCCGTCCCTTCAACATCAGCTCGCCACGCAGCACGTCGAGCGCCAGCGGCAACTTCGTCGTGGCGAGGATTTCCTCGCGGATGCTGGCCAGAATTTCTTGCGACGGCAGGTCTTCGTCCAGCCGCTCGTAGAACGTGCGGAAGAAATACGCCTGTTCGATGTACTCTTCGCGGTCGAGTAGCGGCATGAGGAGGCTCGGTGTTCTGGTGTCAGCGGATGTGATCGAAGCGTTCGACTCAGTCGTTTCACCGCGTGGGCAACGCCGCAGCCTCACAGCGGCAGCTTTGAGGAAGAGAGGGAACCACAGATTTCACGGATGACACAGATGAGAATCAGAGAGGACGAAGACTGGGGACCTCTTTCCTGTCGTATATCTCTACATCCGTGTCATCTGTACTACTCACGTTTCGTTTCTTGTCGGCCTGCGCAAATTCGTCTGCTTCAAAGTCGCCTTCATCGCTCCGCGTGAAGAAAGCCGATCGCGAGTGCGGTGTCGATCGGTGAAGTCACCGTTCATTCGCACTCAGCTCACTTCACGCGGAGCGATGAAGGCTACTTTGGCTGCGGGGCGAGCGTGCGGTCGGGGGCATCGAGGAACGATTGCAGGATGATCTGCGCCGCGAGTTTGTCGAGCCGGTCCTTTCCCTGTTCGGGCGAGATTCCCTGTTGCCACAGCAACAGTTCTGCTTGGCTGGAGGAATGGCGTTCGTCCCAGAAGGCGACCGGTCGGCGCGTGTGCTCGGACAACCAGTTGCCGAAGCCTCGGACCAATTTCGCCTGATCGCCCTCTGCCCCATCCAATCGCACGGGCAGCCCGATGACGAAACCGACCGCGCGATAGTCCTCGACCAGCTCACGCAGATGCTTGATGTTTTGCTCGGGAATGTTGCGGACCTGCCAGGTCTCGACAGGAACGGCCACCGTTTGATCGGAGTTGCAGACGGCGACACCCAGCCGCTTGGTGCCGAAGTCCAAACCGAGCAAAGCGCCGGTGACCGGGACCGAGGCCAGAGCAGGTGAAGATTCGGTTGTCGGAGGATTTGAGGATTGAGTCATGCGGCGATTGTTCTGGCGGTGAAGCCTGCCGTCAATCGGGTTGGGTGAGTTCGGCGGGGATGTGTCCCGAGCAACAAGTCTCAGCCTCCCCATTCAAGCCTGACGCGCGAGCGAAGGATGCTTGGCAACAAAACTTCGCTCGCGCGGTCAGGCTTTGAACTGCGGCGGCTACTTCATCAGCCCGAGTTGCCTGCGGATGTCGGCTTGAATGGCGTCGGCCGACAGCCGTCCGTCGGATTGAATGACGAGTTCCTTGCGCCGGAAGAGTTCCAAGATCGGTTCCGTCTTGGTGCGGTAATCTTGGAGTCGTTGGCGCAGTCCGTCTTCGTTGTCGTCACTGCGGACGATCAGCTTCCCGCCGCAAACATCGCACGTTTCGAGGTCGGCCGGGCGGTGATGAATCAGGTTGTAGTCGAGACCGCACTGGCTGCAGAGTCGCCGCGCCAAGACTCGCTCGAAGACGACTTCGTCCGGCACGTCGATGTGAATCACGGCGTCGATGTCGTAGCTCTCGATAAAGAACTCGGCCTGCGACCGGGTGCGTGGGAAGCCGTCGAGGATGAAGCCGAAGTTCCAGTTGTGAAGCGCCAGGCGGTCGCGAACGATCTGCTCGACGTTCTCATCGTCCACCATTTTGCCGTCGGCGATGAGTCGTTTGATGCGGGCACCGAGCTTCGTGTGCGACTGGATATGCCAACGAAAGATGTCTCCGACCGAGATGTGGACGAGATCGAAGTCCTGCTTGAGCCGCTTCGCCTGCGTTCCTTTGCCGCAGCCCTGCGCCCCCATGATGACGTACTTGTGCATGTTGCCCTTTGTGATGGATTCGTTCGCAGCGGAAGTCGCGTTTCGGGCGGAGTCCATACCGCGCACGGGTGAGGATGGCACATTTCACACTAACCCGAAGCGTAAGCGAGGACGTGTGTTGCATCCTCGCTTACGCTTCGGGTTAGTGTCAGCGTGTACCGCGGGAGGTATAGCAGCCGATCCGGCCCGCCCGCGAGGCATCCGGACGGCGGCTCGTTCGACTGGCAGGGCTGCTTGGCGAACGGGCAGGTCCGTTCCGGACGTGGCGGAGTGGCTGCGATCGCCAACCAGACTCCCCTTGGAAACAAGGCGTTTCGAGAGAAATCTGGCTCCCGGTCGAGCAAGGCACGCTTCTTGCGTTCGGGGCGGGAGCGAACTTCGGTTTGCCCGTCTTTTTTGAGATGGCCTGTGCGACTGTCGAGGCGACCGAACGGATGAACACGGTTCGCGGGCAGAACGCTTTTCTTGTGGTGGCAGGGAAGGTCTGAACGGATCCGAATTGACGAAGTACTCGAACAAAAAAGGATGATGGCTATGTGGCGATTGTGGGCGCTCGCACCGTTGACGGGACTGCTGCTGGTTTGCGGCGGTTCGATGAATTCACTGTTGGCTCAGGACGGCGACAAGCCGGCTGAGGCCGCTGCCGTGGTGGCACCAGTTGAGGCGGCGGTTCCCGTCGTGGAAGCCGTTCCGGCGGCTGCCGCTGCCGCGACGCCCGCTTATCTCGGCGGAACGTATGACACCGGTTCGATCGCGTGGCTGATGGTCAGTTCGGCCTTGGTCTTCTTCATGATGCCCGGCCTGGCTCTGTTCTACGGTGGAATGTGCCGTGCCAAGAACGTGTTGAACATGTTCATGTGCGTCATGGTCTGCGTGCCAATCGTCGCCATCCAATGGGTGCTGGTTGGCTACAACTTCTCGTTCGCGGTTCCTTCTGCCATCACCAGTGATGGCGGCAAGGACGACAAGGGTGTCGATAAGCCCAAGCTCAGCTATCTCGGCTGGGACGCGGGTCTGGTCGGAATGAGTTCGTTCTCGGAGATGGCTCCGGACAGCCCGAACTTCTACGGCAAGATCGTCACCAGCGGTGACACTACGGGAGCCGCTCCAACGGGTGTTCCCGAGTTGCTGTTCGCGATGTTCCAGATGATGTTCGCGATCATCACTCCGGCCCTCATCGTGGGAGCCATCGCCGAACGAGTGAAGTTCAGTGCGTGGTGCGTGTTCGTGTTGCTCTGGACGACGATCGTCTACGACCCGGTCTGTCACTGGGTGTGGAATGTGAACGGCTGGTTGTTCCAAGCGGGCGTGTATGACTTCGCAGGTGGCACGGTGGTCCATGTGTTGGCCGGAACGTCGGCCCTCGCTTTGATCCTGCTGCTCCCCAAGCGGAAGGGCTTCCCACAGGGACCGTTCCTGCCACACAGCATCGGCTGGACGCTCATCGGAGCCGGGCTGCTGATGGTCGGCTGGTTCGGGTTCAACGCCGGTTCGGCCATCGCCGTCGGTAAGGACTTCCTGCCGGTGTCGGCAGCCGTCGCGGTTCTCGCCTTCGCCACGACGGCGATCGCTGGGAGTGCGGCTGCGGGATCATGGATGGTGGCCGAGTGGATTCATGTCGGTAAGCCGACCGCGTTGGGTGTCGCCTCGGGAATGGTGGCCGGTCTGGTTGCAATCACGCCCTGTGCCGGACACGTCAGTCCCGGCGGAGCACTCATCATCGGATTGCTCGGTGGTGTGGTCTGCTTCCTTGGCGTGCAAGCCAAGCAAGTCTTCAAGTACGACGATTCGCTCGACGTGGTCGGTGTTC
The DNA here is from genome assembly GCA_043746775.1 of Schlesneria sp. GTDB lineage: Bacteria > Planctomycetota > Planctomycetia > Planctomycetales > Planctomycetaceae > Schlesneria. The sequence goes on along the minus strand of JAYTQJ010000275.1, from coordinate 5,471 downwards.
ACGGTGTCGGAGGTGCGCTCGGAGCACTGCTGGTGGGCTACTTCGCCGTCCGCCCCGCCGCAGGCAACTTCGATCAAGTGATGTTGCAGTTGGAAGGTGTCGCCGTGGCCGCCATCTACGGCTTCGTGATGACGCTGATCATTGGCTTCATCATCCACAAGACGATGGGCTTCACCGTCACGGGCAATCAACAAGACGAAGGTCTCGACGCCATCGAACATGGCGAGACGGCCTACCGGTTGAACTGATTCCGATCGGTTCCAACCAGTATGTTTCCACCGCCGCCCGGTTCGTTCGCGAACCGGGCGGTTTCGTTTTGGGACTCACACCAACCCGCCGCGTGAGCAAGGACGAAGTCGGGCCGCGCGACGGTGACTCAGCCGCAGTGCATTTACGAGGCAGTCGGGTGCGTGGTGCCGTTTTCAGAGTGACACCGTGATTTGTAGGATCGGCACACTTCCCCTTTCCACTCCGACTCTGCGCTTTGCAATCTTTCTGCCGCTCTCTTTCTGTCTCCCTGCTTCAGGCTTGCAGGAAGAAGGAGACAGAAAGAGAGCGGCAGAAAAATGAGTACAGAGAAGTCTTGGTAAACGCTCGGACGTAATAGATGCACAGCCCCAATGCGGGTAACGCGCAAATGCGGGCCGATCGACTTCGTCCTTGCTCACGCTGCGGGTTGGTGTGGCTCGAAACAGATGCCCACTCAACCCGTGAGTCTCTTCCGCGTGTTCGGTCTCAAGCGGCGGCGGACTTCGGGCATCAGGCCGTAAGCCAACGCGAGGACCTTCAGTGGATGGAGCGTCGGCAGCGGGGAGCGTTGCTCCATTTGCAGGCGGCAACTGCTGCACTCGGTCAGACCGAGTTCATGCCCCGGTGCGCGCATCAGTTCGATCAGTTCGCGACCCATCTCGATGGCGTCCGCGAAGTTTTCTTTCGTCAGCCCGAACGATCCGGCCATGCCCGAGCAACCGGCGTCCGCGCGTTGAGTCTCGAAACGCGGGATGAGTCGGCAGAGATCGGCCAGCGGGGTCGAGTTGCCCAGCACCTTGAGATGGCACGGCGTGTGATAAGTCGCGGTGAGCGGCAGCTCGGTGAAGTCCGTTCGCAGCGTTCCCGCGCGATGCAGTCCCGCGAGGAACGCGCCCGCTTCGATGACGTGATCGGCGACGATCTGCGTGTCGGGATGATCGATCAGCCGCGGGTACTCGTACTTCAAACAGACGGCGGCGGTTGGCTCGGTGCAGACGATCGGACAGCCTTCGCGCGCGAACTCGGCCAACACGCGGACGTTTTGCTCAGCGAGTCCTCGTGCGGCATCGAGGTCTCCCATCGTGAGCAGCGCCATGCCCGAAGCGACCTGTCGATGCGGAACGTGCAGCGCCTGGCCGTTGTGATCCAAGATGCGGGCAAACGCGAAAGCCAGTTCGGGATCGTGATAGTTCGCGAAGTGATCGACGAAGTAGACGACGGGCTGGCCGCCCTTCATCGTCACCGGCGGCGCGGTCCAGGCGCGCGGGATGCTGCTCAAAAACGAACGGCGTGCGAACGGGGGTAGCCGGCGTTCGGCGGCGACTCCGACAACTCGCTCCAGCAGCCAGCGGGTGCTGCCCGATGCGAGCAGCGGGTTCACCAGCCACGACGCGCGGCAGAGCCATTCGCCCCACGAATGGACTCGCGCGAGGAACCAGTCGGACGTGGCCGGGCCATGCGTGGCGAGGTGTTGCGCCTTGGCCTCGATCATCAGGTGCGGCACATCGACGTGGTTGACGCATTCCAACCGACACTGCCCGCAGTTGAAGCACTTCTTCGCGAGTTGCCCCAAGTCGGGCGACGACAGTTCGTGAACGGGGACGCGACCGTCCACGATGGCACGCACCGCGTTGGCCTTCGCGCGCGGCGTGCGATCTTCGGAGGACTCGGCCCGAAAGAACGGGCACATCCGCAGCGACGGCTCCTGCGTGCGGCACCCACCGCAACCGTGACACGCCGTCGCCGCCGTCGCGAACTCAGTGGCGGACCAGTTCAGTTGCAGGTCGTACAAGTCCGGCTGCGGAACGACGGCGGGACGGAGATGCCTCACGGTGAGATGCGGGTCGTCGGACAACACCTTGCCGGGATTGAGCAAGTTGAGCGGATCGAAGATGTCCTTGATCTCTTGAAAGACACGGTACAGCTCGCCGTACTGCGACCTCAGAAACGCCGTGCGAGACAGGCCGAGACCATGCTCACCGCTGATCGATCCGCCGACCGAGAGCGCCGCGTGATAGAGGTCTCGCGCGAGGGCCTCCAATCGCGGGCCGTCTTGCGGAGTTGGCAGAGGCAGGAACGGACGGATGTGAAGTTGACCGGCGGCCGCGTGCGAATAGAGCGACGCCGTCACTTCATGCCGTTGCAACACGCGCCGCATCCGCACGACGAACTCTTCCAACGCGGCGGGCGGAACGGAGATGTCTTCCACGAGCGGCACCGGACTGCTGCTCGGGCCACGGACTCCGTTGAGCAACGGGACGACGCGATGCGGCAGCGACCAGAGGAACTCCAACTCTTCCGGCGTCCGCGCGACGAAGGCGGTCGCGCCGGAATCGGGAAGCTCGCCAAGTCGCCTCGCCAGCGAAGTCAGTTTGCCCGCGACCTCGTTCTCGCTGAACCCGACATGCTCGACGAGCAGCGCCGCTTCGGCCGCAGCGGGGAGAAGTCGCTCGTAGCGCGAATCGGTGTCACGTGCGAGCGTGAGCAGACGGCGGTCGAGCAGATCGCAAGCACTCGGCCCGTCCTCGGCAATTCGTCCCACCGCGCGCACCGCGCCATCGAGCGATCCGAACGAGATCAGCATCGCGCCGCGATGAGCGGGCAACGGCGTCGTCTTGAGGACCGCCGACGTGAACAGCGCGAGCGTCCCTTCCGATCCAACGAGCAATCGCGGCAGGTGCAGGTGCATCGTGGTGAGGACGCCGCGCAGGAAATAGCCCGCGCGGTTGCGAGGCAAGTTGGCGGGCTGACGCAGCGCGATCAAGTCCGCGTGCTGGGCTAGCAGTGCCGCGAGCCGGTTCACCACGTCGCGCTTCACCAGCAAGCCACTCGCGCTGAACCCAGCATGAGACGGACTCTCGAGCGAAGACGGCGGAACATCGAGCGATTCGACCTCGGCATGGAAGCTCGCGCCGCTGGCCAAGATCGTGTCGAGTGAGATGACGTGATCGCGCGTCGAGCCAACGCGCGGCGAGTGCGACCCGGCGGCATCGAGCGCCAACATACTTCCAATCGTCGTCGTCGCCGTGTTCGACGGATCGGGCGCGAAGCAACGTCCCGTCTGAGCCAACACGCGATTGAGCCGACTGTGTACCACGCCCGCCTGCACGCGCACGGTCTGCTCGCCGATCTCTTCAATCGCGTGCATGTGCCGCGAAAAATCGACGACGATCCCGGCCCCGAGTGCCTCACCGCCGACACTCGTCCCCGCCCCGCGCGCGACCAATGGCAACCGCTCACTCGTCGCGTACTTGACCAGCGCCAACAAGTCCTCGCGATCCCTCGGACACGCGACCGCCAGCGGCGTGATCTGATGCAGACTCCCGTCCGAGGCGTACAGCGCCGTCGAAACCGCATCGCACCGAAGTTCGCCTCGGAACAATCCAGCCAAGTCTTCGACGAGTCGCGCCTGACGAGTGTCCATGTGAGTTGATCGGCCCCGTTGAGGGTTGCCTCGGTTGCAGCGGAAAGGAGTCGTCTTTACTCCGAAGGAGTTGCGTCACATAGCCCAGCGGTTGCCACGTTTCGTGGCTACCCTGGGTCACGGGACAGACCACTCCGATCTACCCCAACGGGGTTGCGTCATCCACATTGGAGAGGGATTGGGACTTGGCTCAACCATTGGTGACGGAACCCCTTCGGGGTACATGCCTAGTCGTTTTGCGAGTCCCAGGGTAGCCGCGAAACGCGGCAACCGCTGGGCTATGAGACACAACTCCTTCGGAGTAAATACAAATGCGAACTCGTCAGCCTTCGCCCGACTCCAAAGTGACCCTTCGTCATTCGAATGGAATCGACTACGAATCGGTCCCGCGTGATTCCGCCTGTTTCAGCCGAATGGCTTCCTGACGATACCGTTCGTTCACTTCGAGATCGAACGCGGCCACTTGATCGAGGCGCGGGATGCCACGATACCGCGCGTGGCAGCGGTAGCAGACGAGGCAATCTCGCATCACCGCGTACATCACCATGTCGGCCAGCGCGAAGGCCATCAGCGTGCCGAGCGACCATTCCGGCTGCATCTGCATCATGAACCACGTGCTGATCGCGATACCAATTGCCACGATCATCACGCCGACCTTGGGTGAGAAATCTTTCTGCCGCCAGAGGTCGCCGCAGCCGCAGACCAGACAGCGCATCGGTGTCTCGTCCCGAACGTCTCCCTCGACAACGGTCTTCGTCCAGCCGCAGTCGGTACACATCACGCCGCGACTCGCCGCAGTCGCTTCACCGCGAGCAGGCTTCAAACACTTGGGGCAATCGAAGGAGATGAGCATGGGAAAGGTTGAGGGTCTAGGGTTGATGGTTGAGGGTCAGATCAGGAGTCGAGGTGTTCTTGGTACACGCGTGTTCCACTCCTCACAGCGGAACATGCAACTCGGCGAACAGCAACGCCGCCGCCATTTCTCCGATGAAGACCAAGATGACTCCCGCGAACAGGACTCCCGTGGCGGCTTGAGTGTTGCGGTATCTCAGGATGCGAACGGCCATCACGGCAATAGCGAGTGGGCCGAGGATTCCCGCGAGCCAGCGCATGGCGAACCACGTCCAGTGCGTGCCGTCGTGCAAAGTCTGTCCTGCGAGGAACCAGCCTGCGGCGGAGACCAGCAACCTCAACACGACCGCGGCACCGAAATACAGACTGAGTTGCTTCAGCGGTTCGATCGACATCGTCGGCGCGGTCAAGTACCAGTGACCGAGCAACATCCCCGTGACGGCTCCCCCGAGAACGGCTGCCGTGGCGAGATTGGAGAGGAACGAGAACGCACCCGGTGCAGTCACCAGTAACCCAAAGCCGCCTCGCGACAGCAGCAGACTCGTGACGGCTGCTGTCAGAATGAGCGAGACACAGACCGCCCCGGCCGGTCTCCGGTCGAGCGTCCACACAACCGAGCCAACATACGCGAGCAAGGCCAGCACGCCGGTACTGACTCGCGCCGCGAACAACCAGCGTTCTTCGAGCGGCTCGCCGGACAGATCGACCAACCGCCCGAGCGTCAGCAGCGCGAGGATGCTCAACCCCAGCACGATCAGCATCTGGATCCGGAAGAACCCGGACGTGACTCGGGCGCGAGGCATCACGGCCCACATCAGGCTCATTCCACAGATGAGTAACAAAGCAAACTGAGCAATCATGGTCGCATGGTATTCGTCACGACGGGCTTTTTGAATGAACCGTACCCGATGGCTCAGGACAAGCGACTTTTTCAAGTTGGGGGTGC
>JAYTQJ010000274.1:0-2017 GCA_043746775.1 Schlesneria sp. | reverse complement strand
TCACCCCTCGGTGCGTTCCGAAGACTCCACGCGCCCTACGTGTTTCATCACCCCCAAAACTCTTGGACGAGGTAAATGCACAGCCCCTAAGACGAACGACAAGACATTGTAGCCGCGTTCGCCAAGCTCACCCGCACTCTGGCGAGTGCGGCTACGGTTTTGAATCGCCCATCCATAACAGATAACCAGACACCTCGAATTGGAACGTCACTCTCAATGCAGATCACATCGGAAACCAACGGCGACTTGCTGGAGATGCGTCTCTCCGGGCGACTCGACAACGAGTGGGCGGGATCGCTGACCGCGGCCATTGATGAGGCCGTGCGGTTGGGAAGTCACTCGGTGGTGCTGGACTTGGTGGGTGTGAGTTACGTCAGTTCGGCGGGCATCGGGGCGTTGGTGCGTGCGCACAAACAGTTCCAGGCGATTCGCGGCAGCTTCGGAATCGGAGCCGCCTCGCCCGAAGTGACCGAGGTCATTCGACTGACCGGTTTGACAAAGATGTTGCTGTGCGAGCCGGTGCGACTGCGCGGCTCGACAACGTCCTCACGCTCAACGATGCAACCGTCGTTTCGCGTGTCGGCTCAAGCGGGGATGACTTATGAATCGTATGACGTTCGGCTCGGTTCCCTGTTGACGTGCGAGACCATCGGCGACGCGACGGCACTGCCAAGCGAAACGTATCGCGCCGAACAATGCCGATCGGTCGAGTTTCCATGCGCGACAATGGGACTCGGCCTGGGAGCGTTCGGCCGCGACTTTAGTGACAGCGCGAACCGCTTCGGTGAGTTCCTCGCCGTTGGAGGAGCCGCCGTACAGCAGCCGACCGGCAGCGCGTCAAAGCCCGACTTTCAACGGCAGGTGAACGACTTCGTGCCGAGCGTGCAGATGCTCTACGGACTGAAGTGCGCGGGCGAGTTCCCGCAATTGATCCGCTTCGAGCGACTCGATGATGAAGGGCGACTTACCCTCTCCTCGCTCGCCGATCAGTTCCTGACGCTGGCCGATACGGACTTGGCCGCGATGGTCTTCATTGCCGAATCGGCCGGGCTGATCGGAGCGACTCTGCAACGTTCGCCCACGTCGGCAAATGAGGCGGAGTCGTCGCGACTGAGCCATCCCGAGATTCGTCGCTGGCTGTCGTTCACCCCCGAACGAGCCTTCCCGCACACACTGGCCCTCGTCGTGGGCGTCGCCTCGCGCGGCGCGCCGTCCGGCCGCGCCAAGCCCCTCGCGCCGCTGCTCCGTCCGCTCGCGCCCCGTTCCGAGTTGCACGGCCACTTCCACGCGGCGGTCTTCTCGTACCGACCGTTCAAGAAGCGGAAGCTCGAACTGAACGAAACCGTGGCCGCGCTGCTGGAGAACGAAGACTTGCAAGCCGTGCTGCACCTGCTGCACGACGACCGCGAAATCACCGGCGGCGGCGAGAGCGAATTTGTGCGCGGGGCCTGCTGGGTCGGGCCGATTGCAACTGTGAGTGGAGGAAATCACTGAGATGTCATTGCTCGTTGGTTCGTTCACGATGGGACTGATCCTGTCGTTGCTGGCATTGGGTGTCTTGGTCAGCTTTCGGATTCTGGCGTTTCGCGATTTGACCGTGGACGGTTCCATCGCGCTGGGCGGCGCGGTGGCGGCGACGCTGCTGGTCGCCGGCTGGAACCCGTGGCTCGCGACGGCGGCCGCGTGTCTGGCGGGGGCGTTGGCCGGAACGGTGACCGGAGTGCTGGCGACCCGGTTCCAGATCAACGGGTTGCTGGCGGGCATCCTCGTGATGACCGCGTTGTATTCGGTGAATCTGCGCGTGATGGGGAAGAGCAATCTGCCGCTGATGAAGGAGCGGACGATCATCACGATGGCCCAGCGATTCGCCTCGTCCGACGCGCGGTGGAGCTTCTCACGCTGGGAGGTTCCCGTACAGGACGTGTCTGTCGTGGCGATGATCTCTCTGCTGATCGGACTGGTCGCGGCGACGATGTACGCCTTCTTTCGCACGAACCTCGGATTGGCGATGCGCGCA
>JAYTQJ010000273.1:0-4460 GCA_043746775.1 Schlesneria sp. | reverse complement strand
GGTCAGATCGGCGATCGGCATCCACGGCACTGAGCCATCCGCCGGTGTCGGCAGGAACAGCGACGTGATCTCACGATCCTTCGTCTGCCCGACCAGCACGATCAGAGCCGTGACGAGCAGCAACATCGCCTCAAAGTTCTTCGCGCGGAACGCACGAAACGCGGCCGAGGCCACGTAGAACGCGAGCAGCGAGAACATCGTCGCGACCACGGGACTGAACAGGTATTGATAGACCCACCAGAACGCGCCCCCTTCCTGCTGGAACTGTCCGGACCAGGCGTGATCGAGATGCTTCGCCGATTCGGGCACGACACCCAGCTTGAGCAAACCGACCGCCACCGTGATCCCAAACGCGGCGAGCGTCACGGCCGAGAAGCCCCACCCCGCCTCACGATCCGAGATTTTTTGCAGATGATGGACGCAGAGGTTCGCGCCACCGAGCAGCATCGCGATCGTCGCGACAATCGTGAACCATTCCTCGGCCGTCTGCCGCCACGACAACAGCGGCGGCACGAAGTACGCGAAGATCATCAGAAAGCCGACCAAACCGGCAATCACCACGGGCACAGTCTTGCTCATCATCCCCCTAGCAGATTTGTAGGATGGGCACTCTGCCCGTCCGGCTTACGTACTGTAGTCCCGTCGCTCCGCCGACGGGACGGTCGCGAAGTTGATGTCCAGAACGCTGATGCCCAGACAGTGGACCGCTCGTTATCGCGCGTCCCGTCGGCGGAGCGACGGGACTATGGTACTTCGCCCGCGAACCGCGCCACGACCTCGACAATCCAAGACGGCCATCCCTGCGCGGTGATCGACGAAGCTGACAGCATCCTGATCGACCAAGCCGGCACGCCGATGATCATCTCGTGTCCGCAACCTCCCTCGACGGACGACATCGAGTTGCTGCATTGGTGCGAGCGAATCTCGGAGGGACTCACCGCCGCCGCCGACTTCTCGCTCGACCCGCGCCTGCAATCGGCACGACTGACTCAAGGCGGTTGCCGCAAGCTTCGATTGACGGTCAAGCCAACTCCCGTCGGACGGCTGCCGGTCGAATCGGTGTTCACGCAGGTGGAGCGGGCTTTGGCGGCGCGCCACTTCTTTCGCGAGAACCGGGAATACCTCGTCATCGACGAACGACTGGAGATCCTCGATCAGGGAACCGGCCGCGTGCTCCCCGGCCGCAAGTGGCGCGACGGCCTGCAACAGGCAATCGAACTGCGGGCCGGTCTCGCACCGAGCGACGCCAGCGGGAGTGCGGCCCGCATCACGCTGCAAAGCTACCTGAGGAACTATCGCGTCCTGTGCGGAATGACGGGGACGGCCGCCGAGGCTCGTTCCGAATTGAAGTCCACCTACGGACTGTGCGTGATGTCGATCGCCACGCACCATCCGAGTCGTCTGCTGCGACTGCCGCCACGCCTCTTCGCAGACAGCCCACAAAAATGGTCGGCCCTGCTCGATGAGTTGGAACGCATCGCTCTCTCCGGCAGGGCGGTGCTGGTCGGCACGGCGTCGATCGCCGCCAGCGAACACTGCGCGGCGGAGCTGCGCGGACGGGGACTCGACGTGCAGGTGCTACACGCCAAGCATCACCGCGAAGAAGCCGAGATCATCCGCCAAGCGGGCCAGCCGGGCCGCATCACCGTGGCGACCAACATGGCGGGACGCGGGACCGACATCCAACTGCATCCCGATGTCCGGGCGGCGGGAGGCTTGCACGTGATCCTCTCCGAGATGAACTGCTCCGCCCGAATCGACCGCCAACTGGCCGGTCGCGCCGGCCGACAGGGCGATCCCGGCTCGTACCAGGTCTTCGTGTCACTCGACGATGAGTTGCTGTCGATCTTGGACGCACAACGCGTCGCACGCTGGAGGACTCGCGCCCAGCGTCGTCCCGCAGGAGAACTCGATATTCGCTGGCTCTCAGTGTTCACTCAAGCCCAGCGTCTCTTCGAGCGCCGCGGCGTACACGAACGAAACCGACTGCTCATCCGCGAGCAGCAGCAGTGGGAGACAATGCGTCCACTGGGCCTCGACCCCTACATCGAACTGCCGACGGACGTGTGAACGCAGCCGCCTCTCGACCGCAACCCACACGAAGAGGAAGAACCACAGAGAGGACACAGATTTCACGGATGACACAGATCAGACAAAGACAAAGAACTCTACTCCCGCTTTATCCGTGCCATCTGTGAAATCTGTGGTCAGTCTTTTGCTTCGACGGCTTCTGTCTTTGCTTGGCTCAGAAATGCGTGCGAGGACCAGAAAACGAAGTTGAAAGTTCAGCGTGCCTACTTCGAAGGGAGCGTCCAGACCGGATCGTAGTCGTGCTGGTCCCGCGACCAGACATCGGCGGCGCGGGACAGCAGCACCATCGTCGGACCGTCGTGACTGTTCCGGGCGACCATCTGACTCAACGTTTCGATGGCCGACTGCAATTTGTGTTGCTCCCACGCCGTGAGAGCGCGTTCGTAGTCCTCGGCAAACTGACTCCACGTCGGACCGGGATTCGCGACCAGCTCGAACAACTCGACGGGGTGTTCAATGTTCTTCAGCCTGACTGAGCACAACCGCCGAGTACAGAACTTTCCATTGAGTTGTCTGGCGGTGGCACCGGTGATCAAGGCGGGCGTGCGCAGGTAGCGTGTGGCCCCCTGCACGCGACTCGCGATGTTCACGTCCGAACCGAGCGGGCCGTACTTCAATTTGTGCTCCGTGCCCGTGTTGCCGACGCGCACCCTGCCGGAGTTCAGGCCGATCCCAATCTGCGTTGATTCGCCGGCCGGCAGCGCAAATTTCTCGTTCAACGTCTGGAGCGAGTTCATCATCATGACGGCCGTTTCCGCTGCGGCACTCGCATGATCCGCGACGGCGAGCGGTGCGCCCCACATGGCAATGAGTTCGTCGCCGATGTAGTCCACCAGCGTCCCCTTCGTCGCCAGGACGCACTGCGAAAGCATTTCCATGACCGCGTTGATCCACTCGAACGTCGCCGTGGGACTCAATTGTTCGGAGATGCGGCTGAATCCGGCGATGTCGCAAAACAACAGGGTGACGTCCGCATCCCGGCCGAGGAGAGCGTCGGGATCCTCTTCGAGTCGTTGGGCGACCTCCTTCGTCACGAATCGTTCGAGTTGCACGCGCCGTGCGACGGCGGCCTGTTCCTGCTCCATGCGCGCCCAGCCACCGGCCACCCCACAGGCCATGATCTCAACCATCTTCGCATCAAACTTGTCGATCGGAGGACGGTTCCAGGCGATGCCCACGCGACGATCTCCGTAGACCGCTCCGATGACATCACCAGCATCATCCAGGATCGGCGCGGCGACCAGCGCGACAATCGAGGCGGCACTTTCGGAGACGGCGGCACCCGCCGCGCCCGGTGATCCCCACACGGTCCGCCGGTCCTGCAACACCTGATTCAACAGCCGCTGACTCGGTTGCCACGAGTCGCCTCCACCCTTGCGCTGCTCGGACAGCGCGGCAACCCTCCACGTCCCGCCGTCGCGCACCATCACGGCCGCGTGGTCGAGGTTCACCATCTCCATCGCCGTGCGGGCAATCACATCCACAAAGTCCGCCGTCGAGGCCGCCCGCTGCAAGACCGTCACCAACTGGCCGAGACGATCGAACATGTCTTCGGCGTTCGAGCCTCGAATGGAAGCGACCAACGAATCGGTTGCCGTTTGCGGGACGAAGTCATCGGCATACATCCGCCGGGCGATCTTCACGACGGAACTCGGAGATTGCGGTGAGGCGGGCAACGATTGAAACACATCGTTCGACTCGGGCTCGATCTCGGACAGCCGTTCGCCCCCCAGAACTTCAATGCCGAGTTGCACGCTGCCGCGAGTCACCCGCAATGGCAACGGCACATCGAGCGACTCGCCCGGCCCCAACACCGAACCTATCGACAGCGAGATGCTGTTGGCCTCGTTGATGTTGGTCAACCGCACTCGTTGCGGACCGATGACTTCAATCCGCAGTTGCCGCCGACCGATCTCCGCCTGTTCCTTCGAGACGATCACGAGCCGGGTGACATCCGGCGTGGGAATCACGGCAAATGGAGGCGGATCGTCCCGCGTCTGCCGTCCCACCTCCAAAACCCGGTCCTGGGGTTCAATCTGCAAACAGATGTGGGTAGGCATTCTCTCCAACCGAGCCATGATGGATTTGCCTCTGTCGGCGGACAACGATGATTCAAGTCGGAACGTGACGGAGGCGGATTCTCCGGCGGACGGATTCACTTCACAAGGTTCGCTCGGCAACTTCTCGGTTCATCCGATGATTTGGAGGGAGTCCTCATAGGAGAGCAAGTGAAGATGTTCCAAGTCTTCATCCCGCAGGGATGTCAGCCATTAGCAGCCTGTTGAAAATCGTAGGATGGACGCCCTCGTCCGTCCGTTTTCAACTAGAAATCACTCGGACGAGGGCGTCCAAGTTACGTTCTTCAACAG
>JAYTQJ010000272.1:0-10359 GCA_043746775.1 Schlesneria sp. | reverse complement strand
AATCAGCGCGGATTCAGGGGACTCACGTCCCCCGCTCCGAAGGTCATTTGAGGGTGTTGTCACGAGTCGTCGAAATGACAGAAGTCCGGCTTTTCGGAAAGCCGGACTTCTATTCAGTGATCACAGGCTCAATCCAGGCTCACTCACCAGCCGAGCGACATGTTGGTCTCAACGGCCCGTTGGGCTTCGTGGAGATCGGAGCCGGTGTCCTGCATGTAGAGCCGGATCGCGTGGACCTTGTCTCCCTTCGCGCGGCTGAGGCAATCGCGGGCCTTGTCGCAGGGTTCGAGCGACCCGTCGATCCCGAGCATTCTTTTGGAGATCACCCACACGTCGCGCGGTCGCTTGGCGACGCGCTTCAATTGGTCTTCGGGATAGTTCTCACGCGCGACCGCTTCGGCCGCCGCCTGATCGGTCGCCCAAGCAATCATGATGTGTGCGTTCGTCTCGATCTCGTACAGAGCCATGATGTCACCTCTATTTCCAAACAGGGAAGAACGGAACTCGGACCTGAGACACTGCCGCGCGGAGTATAAGCGTGCGATTCGAGCGGCGTCCACAATCGAGTTCGTGGCGGTGAGGAGGCTCAACGTTGGCGACGCACACCAACCCGAAGCGTGAGCGAGGACGACCCGTGAATGGGAACCGTGTTGAAATTCGGGTTCATCCGATGCTTGGGGGGGAGTCCAATGAGCGGGATGAATTCCGTCGTTTTGATCCCGCAGGGATGTCAGCAATTAGCCGGGGGTGTCGCTTCGCTCAACCCCCGGCTAATCGCTGACATCCCTTCAGGATGAAGTCCTTGAACATCGTTCCTTACTCTCCAATGAGGACTCCCCCGCCAAAAACATCGGATGAACCGAGATTCTCGCTCGCTGGCGCGAGCCTTCCTCGCTCACGCTTCGGGTTGGTGTGAGAGGTCGTCTGCGAACGATCAATGGCCGCAGTCGTCTCCAACGTGCAGCCATGCGGACGGTGTGGTCGATAACTTCGCTGGACTTCGCGTACGCGGCTCATTCACCGCGCGAAGAGGTCGCGGTCGGGCGAAGTCTGCGTGCGGGTTGAGTGCGACTCAAGTCGAGTTGCGACGAAGCGTGCTGTCGAGCGGTCGGTTCTGCCGGTGTGAACGAGAGTGAATTGCGAAGTCGTCGGCCAGTCGTGCCGAAAGGGTGCCAGTCATGAGGATCGTGGTTGTCAGTTCCGAAGCGGTGCCGTTCTCCAAAACGGGCGGTCTGGGTGACGTTGCGGCGGCGCTGCCGAAGGGACTCGCGCAGGCGGGGCACGAGGTCACACTGATCTTGCCGCACTATCCGCAGCAGTTCGCCAAGTTGACTGACGCACCGGCTCTCACGCCGGTCTCGCTCGCGCTGCGTGTTCCCGTGGGACACAAGACGGTCGATGGCCGCGTGCTCAAAGCTCAGCTTCCTGGATCGAACGTCACGGTCTACCTGATCGATCAGCCGATCTACTTCGACCGCAAAGGAGTCTATGTCGAGAACGAACAGGACTACCGCGACAACTGCGAACGCTTCGTCTTCTTCAGTCGTGCCGCCGTCGAAGTCGTGCGGCATCTCAATCTCAAGCCCGACGTGATTCATGCCAACGACTGGCAGACCGGTCTCGTCCCGGCACTCGTTGCGGCCGAGCTGCGTCGTCAGCCGGGACTCGATCGCGTCGCGTCGGTCTTCACCGTTCACAACATGGCGTTTCAAGGCCGCTTCTGGCACTGGGACATGCACCTGACGGGCCTCGACTGGAAGTATTTCAACTGGAAACAGATGGAGTTCTTCGGGCATCTCAACCTGCTGAAGACCGGAATCTCGTTCGCCGACATGGTGACAACCGTCAGCCCGACCTATGCCCGCGAGATTCAAACGCCCGAGTACGGCTGCGGTCTACATGGCGCACTTGGCTCGCGCAGCAGTGACTTGGTCGGCATCTTGAATGGCGTCGATACCGAGATCTGGAACCCGGCGACCGACCCGTACATCGCGCAGCAGTACAGTGCCGAATCCGTTGAGTCGGGCAAGGCCGCATGCAAGGCCGCGTTGCAGCAGCGACTCGGTTTGCCAGTGCGAGCCGATATCCCGCTGTTCGGCAGCGTCTCACGGATGACGGGGCAAAAGGGCTTCTCGTTGATCGGTCAGTGTGCCGACGTGCTGCTCGATCAAGACGTGCAGTTGGTCTTTCTCGGCAGCGGCGACCCGCATTACGAGGGGCTGCTCAAGCAACTGGCGGTGACTCATCCGACCAAGGTCTCGACGACGATTGGCTACAACGAGGAACTGTCGCATCAAGTCGAAGCGGGCTGCGATGTCTTCCTGATGCCGAGTGAGTTCGAGCCGTGTGGCCTCAATCAAATGTACAGCCTGATCTACGGCACCGTTCCCATTGTGAGAGCCGTCGGGGGACTGGCCGATTCCGTCGTCGATGCCAACGACCACAATCTCGCAGCGGGAGCGGCCAACGGCTTCAGCTTCCACGAGTTTCGCGGCGAAGTCCTCTTCTGGAACATCTGCCGCGCGAGGAACCTCTTCGCCGACAAACCGACATGGCGCAAGCTCCAACAGACCGGCATGAAACGCGACTGGTCTTGGAAACACAGCGCCGCCGAGTACGTACGCATCTACGAACGAGCGATCGGCAAACGAAAGCTCAGCTCGGAATGTGCAGGCGACGAAAAGTGACTTGGTGAGCCGGGCGGCGTAAGCCCTCGGACACCTTTCGTAAAGAATCCGGTGGCTTACGCCGTCCGGCTCACCTGTTGATCTTCCCACTGAGATTCCTCCCCTTATGCCTGCCGTCAATCTTGCCTTCGTCTGGCATCAGCATCAGCCTTACTACCCGGATCGGGTCGGGGGTGAGAACCCGATGCCGTGGGTGCGGCTGCACGGGACGAAGGACTATTGGGGGATGGCGTGGCACATCAAAGAGGTCCCCGAGTTCCGTTGCACGATCAATCTCGTACCCAGCTTGCTCGAACAGTTGATCGCGTACACCGATGGCGGTGCGAGTGACCGGCATCTCGATGTCTCTCGCACTCCCGCCGATGGTCTGAACGAAGGCGATGCGCGCTTCCTGCTCGACCAATTCTTCATGGCCAACTACGACAACATGATCCGCCCGTATCCTCGATACGCGGAGCTGCATCAGAAGCGGGCGGCCAACAGCGATCCGTTCGAGAAGGCGATCAAGCGGTTTACCGAGCGTGACATTCGCGACCTGCAAGTTTGGAGCAACCTCACCTGGTTCCATCCGCTGCTGTTCGATCTCGACTCGGACTTGAAGGCGTTCCTGTTGAAGGGGCACGGCTGGACGGAGGCTGAGAAAGCGTGGCTGCTCCGGAAGCAACTCGATGTGTTGCGGCAGATCATCCCGCTGCACCGGGAACTGATGCAGAGCGGCCAAGTCGAGCTGACGACCACGCCGTTCTATCACCCGATCCTGCCATTGCTCTGGGACAAGCGTTGTGCGCGGCAGGCGATGCCTGGCTGCGTGTTGCCCAAGTATCTGGACTCGTACCGCGAAGATGCGGTCGCGCAGCTCAAGAAGGGTGTCGAGTTCCATCGCGAGTTGTTCGGAGTGAACCCTGTCGGGATGTGGCCATCCGAGGGATCGGTCTCGCAAGAGGTCATCGCCGCGATTGCCGATCAGGGGATTGAATGGATCGCCACGGATGAAGAGATTCTCGCCGCCTCCACCAACGGCTGGGTCTCACGCGATGGCGGCGGGTTCCTCCGCAATCCCGAGATGCTCTACCGCCCGTGGCGACTCGAAGAACAGGGCCGTCCGTTGCAGATCGTCTTCCGCGATCATGCTCTGAGTGACTTGATCGGCTTTCAGTATCAGCGGTCCGATCCGCAACATGCTGCCAATGATTTGCTCGGCAAGATCGACGCGATCGGCTTCGCAACGGCTCCACACAACGCGGGAAGACCCGCTCTCGTGCCAGTCATCTTGGATGGCGAGAACTGCTGGGAATACTTCGCAGACGGGGGCGTTCAGTTTCTGAGAACGCTCTACCGCAGTTGCGTCTCGCACCCGAACGTGCGTCCGGTGCGAGTCCAAGATCACATCCGCGAGTTCCCGGCGACCGACCGCATCTCGCACCTGTTCGCGGGGAGTTGGATCAACCACAACTTCGGCATCTGGATCGGTCACACCGAGGATCACACCGCGTGGGACTTGCTTCACCAGACGCGCGAGTTCCTCAAGCAGACGGAGATCAATCAGGCCGAGGCGGCGCACCCGCTGGCACCCGAGTTCCTCGCCCGTGCATGGGACGAAATCTACATCGCCGAAGGGAGCGACTGGTTCTGGTGGTTTGGCGACGATCATTCGTCCGCACAAGACGGGCTGTTCGATCACCTGTTCCGCAAGCACTTGAAGAACGTCTACATCCTGCTGAAGTCACAGTATCCGCCGCAGCTCGATCGCCCGATCGGCAGCGTGGGGCAGAAGCCGATTCAGACCGAGCCGAAAGGTTTTCTGAAGGTGAAGATCGACGGGAGGCAGACGTACTTCGAGTGGATCAACGCGGGACACTACGTCAGCGGCAGCGAGCGCGGGACGATGACGATGGTGACGCGCGGCATCATCCGCGAGATTTTTTTTGGTTTCGATGCCGACCGTTTTTTGCTCCGCCTCGACACGGCGGGCCGTGCGATGGAAGACCTCAAGGCGATTGATGAGATTCGGATCGGCTTCGCGTCCCCGAACGAAGTCGAGATTCGCATCTCGGGCTTCCGCGAGGGATCGCTGATCGCCGCGATCCAATTCACCGATCAAACCGTCGCGCTGTCTCAAGCCGAAGTCGCCGTCCACAGCGTCGTCGAAGTCGCCGCGTCACTCACCACCATGAACTTCGTGCGCGGTGCCCGCGTCGAGTTCTACGTCGCCGCCTTCATCAACGACCAATGCGAAGACCGAGTCCCCCGCGAGGGCCTCCTTACCATGAACGAACCGACGAAAGATTTTGAACTCCAAATGTGGCAGGCGTAATGGCGAGTAGGGTGCGTGGAGTCTTCGGAACGCACCGGTGGAGGATTGCCAACTCAGATAACGGTGCGTTCCGAAGACTCCACGCACCCTACTGCTAACCGCTAAGAGCTTCCCATGCCCGAACTTCGCAAAGATCCGATCGTCCAACGCTGGGTGGTGATGGCTCCTGATCGAGCCAAGCGGCCTTCGGATGTCAAAGATGATCCGAAGTCTGTCGAGGGGGAGTTCGATCCGTTCGCCGAAGGGAACGAATCCGCGACGCCTCCCGAGATCATGGCCTACCGCAACCATGGTTCGCAGCCGAACGGACCCGGCTGGCGCGTGCGTGTTGTCCCGAACAAGTTTCCCGCACTGCAAATTGAAGGGAACTTGGAGAAACGCGGCGACGGCATCTATGACATGATGAACGGCATCGGGGCGCATGAGGTCATCGTCGAATGTCCGCACGGTGAGACCAACATGTCTCGACTGAGCGTGGACAACATTCGCGAGGTCTTGTGGGTCTATCACGATCGTCTGGTGGACTTGAAGCGCGACCGTCGCCTCGTTCACGCGCTGATCTTCAAGAACAAAGGGGCACTCGCCGGAGCGTCGCTGCAACACAGTCACTCGCAACTTATGGCGACCTCTGTGGTGCCGATCACCATCTATGAGGAGATCAACGGCGCGCTCGAGTTCTTCAACTACCGAGGCCGTTCGATCTTCGACGACATGATCCAGCAAGAGTTGGCTCACGGGAAACGGATCGTCCTCGACACGCCCCACTTCGTCGTCTTCTGTCCGTTCGCCAGCCGCTTCCCGTTCGAGACGTGGATTCTGCCGAAGCAGCAATCGAGTCACTTCGAGAACATCACGCGACAAGCCATTGAAGAGTTGGGGACGGTCTTGAAGACAGTCCTGCGCAAGCTGGAACTCGCGCTGGACGACCCGCCGTACAACTACGTGATCCACACGGCCCCGTTCAACCAGCCGGAACTGCCGCACTTCCTCTGGCACATGGAACTCTTCCCGCGCATCACGCGCGTCGCGGGCTTCGAGTGGGGGAGCGGTTTCTACATCAACCCAGTCCTCCCCGAAGAGGCCGCTGCATTCCTGCGCGATGTCGATTTGGATTGAAGAGTGCTGGCGAGAATTTGAGGTTGGAAAATGGCAGCGGTTGACTGCAAGCCCAGCGGGACTTGGGGGCGTCAGCCCTCTTCTGCTTTTCGGAGCGGGGTGGCGTCAGCCCCCTGGTTCCGCGTTGATCAAAGAAAGGGCTGACGCCCAAGACAAAGACGAAAGCACAGGGGGCTGACGCCACCCCGCTCCGAAAGGCATTGGACTGAGCTGACGCTCGAAAACTGCATCTCGGAAATGTGTGACGGGCGATATGAGTGCGTGATCGAATAGCACAGGCAGCGGCACTTCTTCGCCAGCTTGCCCGGTCGTCATGGACCTTGCGACCGCCCCGAGTTTGGTTGCAGGTCGAGCGGCAAAATGACGATTGTGCGGACTGACACGACGCACTCTCACACCAACCCGCAGCGTGAGCGAGGAGTGGCTGTTCGCCTCCGTTTCTCACTTACGCTGCGGCACTCCTCGCTCACGCTGCGGGTTGGTGTGACCACTGATCTGATCGACAACCTCAACCCGCGAAGTACTCCGCTGGTCGAGACAAGGATGCCCCGGTAATGACTGGTTCCGTTCGCCTGATTCTGACTCTGCACAATCACCAGCCGATCGGCAATTTCGACGGGGTGTTCGAGGCGGCGTACTGCGACAGCTATGCCCCGTTCCTCGAACTGCTGGATGAGTTCCCCGAAGTCCCCGTGGTGCTGCACATCTCGGGGAGCCTGCTCGAATGGCTGACCGAGCGGCATCCCGAATACATCGACCGTGTGCGAGGACTGGTGGCGCGCGGGCAAGTCGAGTTACTCGGCGGGCCGTTCTATGAACCGATTCTCGCGTCGATCCCGCGTCGCGATCGACTCGGCCAGATGAAGGCGTACAAGCGACATCTCGAACAGACCTTCGCGACGCGCGTGCGCGGCATGTGGGTTCCCGAACGAGTTTGGGAGCAGTCGTTCGCCGGTGACATCGCCGAAGCGGGGATCGAGTACACGCTGCTTGACGACACTCACTTTCGCAATGCGGGACTGCATGACGACGAACTGCACGGCTACTACCTCACCGAAGAGAGCGGTCGGTTACTCAAGGTCTTCGCGGGGGGTGAGCGACTGCGCTACCTGATCCCGTATGCCGATCCGCAGGAGACGATCAATCACTGCCGCAGTATCGCTGAGCGATTTCCCAACGCGGTCCTGATCTTCGGTGACGACGGCGAGAAATTGGGAGTCTGGCCGGGATCGAAGGACCTCGTTTATCGAGACGGTTGGCTACGGAGGTTCTTCACGGCGCTGCGTGAGAACCGCGAGTGGCTGAACGTCACCACGATGTCTGAGACGGTCGATCGGGTCTCACCGCTGGGTCGCATCTATCTGCCCGACGGCAGCTATCGCGAGATGACCGAGTGGGCGTTGCCGACCGAAAAGCAGACGCACTTCCGCGAGATGATTCGCGGGCAGGAGCAGCGTCACGACTGGCATCGCGTCAAGCAGTTCGTCCGGGCGGGCTTCTGGCGGAACTTCCTCGTGAAGTATCCCGAAGCGAACGAGATGTACTCGCGCATGATGCAGGTCAGCCAGCGCGTGGAAGAGGCATCGGCGAGTGAAGTCGATCCGCGCATGAGGCCACTCCTCGAAGAAGCGCGGCGCGAGTTGTATCGCGCTCAGTGCAACTGCCCGTACTGGCACGGAGCGTTCGGCGGGTTGTATTTGCCTCACCTGAGAAACGCCGTTTACTCGAAGTTGATTGCGGCCGATACGTTGCTCGAAGAGGCCGCCGGCCGCAGCGGCCGCTGGGTCGATATCAAGGCGGACGACTTCAATCTCGACGCGCGGAAAGAGATTCGTTTGGCGGGAGACCGACTCGTCGCGTACCTCGCTCCCGGCAAGGGAGGGCATCTGTACGAACTCGATGTCCGCGCGATCCGCACCAATTTGCTGGCGACTCTCAACCGTCGGCCCGAGCCTTACCACGATCGCATCCGCCAACATGCCGGTCAGGCGTCGAACGATGGCGGCGGCGGTGTCGATCCGAACGGTGGCGTTCGCTTCAAACAGCCGGACCTTGACCAGAAGTTGCAGTACGACTCGTGGCCTCGCAAAAGTTTGGTCGATCACTTTTTGCAGCCGGGTCTGTCGCGCGAAGCCTTCGTCAACGGACACGGTGGCTTGGGCGACTTCACCGAGGGCGTCTATCAATCGAAGCTGCGGCGTTCCGATGAGCGAGTCGAAGCGTGCCTGTGGCGTGATGGCAATCTCGGCCCGTATCCCGTGAAGGTCACGAAGACGGTGGCACTCGACGCGGGCGACGGCAGCACGCTCGACGTGACCTATCTGCTGGAGAACCTCCCCGTCGGACTGCCGATTCATTTCGCGGTCGAGTTCAACTTCGCGGCGATGCCCGCCGGGCCGCACGACCGCTACTTCTACGGCGAGCATGGCCAGTCGTTGGGGACGCTCGACACGCGACTCGATACGGAACCGATGTCGCGCATCGGTCTCGTGGATGAATGGCTCGGCGTAGACGCGGCCTTGGATTCGTCCGAGCCAGCCAGCTTCTGGACGATGCCGATCCAAACCGTCAGCCAATCCGAGAGCGGGTTTGAACTGGTCCATCAAAGCTGCGCGGTCATCCCGCACTGGCAGTTTCCAGCCCCGGACGACGGCTGCTGGCGCGTGAGTCTCTCGCTGTCGTTCGATACGTCCGCGACACAGGCGCGGGAACTGGCCGCACGCGGACTGAGCCATCGCACCCCCGTCGGTGCCTCACATTGAATGGCGATGCTGAACGAACATCAACAGCATGTTGGCCGTGGACATTACTCGGTGCGCAATATCTTTTCGAGTTTTCGTCCTTTCGCCAATTCATCTACTAACTTGTCCAAGTATCGCACCTGCTGCGTCAACGGATTCTCAATCTCTTCCACTCGATAGCCACAGATCACACCCGTGATCAGGTGTGCATTGGGGTTTATTGTCGCGAGCTTAAAGAACTCTTCGAACGTCGCATTGCCATGAATGTGTTTATTCAGGGCATCGCCTTTATGGCCTGTCAGCCATTCAATCACTCGATGTAATTCTTCTTTCGTTCGGCCCTTCTTCTCTACTTTTGCAAGATAAAGTGGATATACGGAAGCGAAAGTCATTTTTGCAAATCGGTCATCGTGATTGCTGACGCTGTTCATGTTGGGTTGCTCTTTGCTTGTGCTTTGAGTTCTCTTAACGAAATCCTGCGCAAACGCGGGTTGCTGATTCTTTCGCGGCTGCGGGTTGCCTCGCGAGCATTTTTTCAATCGCATACATCGAACGAAGTTGATTCCATGCGGGACATCCCGACTCCTTGCTCACGCGGCGGGTTGGTGTTGAAGATGCCTTACTTCCCATCGACTCGCAGCACGACATCGTCAGCGGTGAAACGGACCTTGGGCATCGCGGCGTACTTGTCGTCGTCGGCGCGATAACCGGCGACGCAGGCCACCACTGTTTGATAGCCGAGACGTTGCAGATCGAGGACTTCGTCGTACTTGGCGGGTTGAATTCCCTCCATCGGACACGTGTCGATCCCCAGCATTGCGGCCGTCGTCATGAACTGGCCGAGAGCGATGTAAGCTTGTAGGCTCGCCCAGTGAGTCAAGTTCATGCCGCTCTTCAACAGGCTGCCGATCATCATGCCGCGGAAGCCAGCGAGAGCCTCGACCGATCCACCTCGGACTTCCACGATCCGCGCGAGGTACTGGTCGATGTCGGCTTCCGACAGGTCGCGTTTGATCGCGAAGACCACCACATGTGACGCTTCCACAACTTGTGTCTGCCCCCACGAGATCGGCGGCAGCTTGGCCTTGATGGTGGGATCGGTGATGACCACGAACTTCCACGGCTGAAGTCCGTATGAAGACGGAGACAGGATCAAAGCCTGTTCGAGCGTGGACCAGTCGGCCGCAGAGATCGCCCGCGTCGCATCAAACTTCTTGGTGGCATAACGCCACTGCAACTGATTCAACGCAGTTTCATGGCTGACGGGTTCATGGCCTTGGAGTGGCATGGTCGATGAGTTCCTTGGTGAAGGTCGGATCGAATCGTTGGGGGCGGCGAAACCTAATCGGGATGCCTTCGCACGACAATGCGTCGCGCATTTCCATCAGGGCCATCGCCTTGTTTAATCTGGGGGATGGGGTGCCACGGTCACGGAGCTTCGACGTGGCCGTGAGAATGTGAAACAGCCTTCACTTCCTCACATGGCCACGTCGAAGCTCCG
>JAYTQJ010000271.1:0-2022 GCA_043746775.1 Schlesneria sp. | reverse complement strand
CGGATCGTCGTCTTCAACGGCAACCCGCGACTGGCCGGAACGCTGACCACCGTTCAGATCGACGATGTGACCCCCACGACCCTGATCGGCCAGATCGTCACCCGCGAAGTCCTGCACGGCTCATCACACTTGCTGCCGATCCTCGTGTAGTGCGAGGCAGGCTTCAATGTCGTGAGGGCAGAAACCGTTTGCCGCACTGTCAGGCGAGCGGCAGGAAAGAGCTGACCCACTGAAGCCTGACGCGCGAGCGAAGGACGCTCGGCAACAGCCCCTTCGCTCGCGCGTCAGGCTTCGATCCGTGGTCTGACAATTCCTGCCGCTCGCCTAACGGTCCATCATTTCTCGAACAGATCGACTGCCCGGCCGAACGCGGTGACGGTCTGATCGAGATCGGCCGGTGTGTGGGCGACCGAAGTCATGCCGCTCCAGCCGAACCAATCGACTCCGCCGAGTAGCAGCGCGCAGCGGAAGGCATGTTTCAGCGAGGCGGGTTGTTCGGCATCGAGCATTCGGTAGTCGCCGTTATGCGGAATGAAGTCATCGCCGGTCGGACGCGGGCCACTGTAGTTCGGCAGGATGTGAATCATCGAGAACTCGCCATAGGCCACCACCGGCGCGTTCCGCTGCGCGAAGAGTTCGTTCAACCGGCGACGCAGTTGTTGGGCGAGGTCATTCGCGCGGCGACACGCGGTTCCATCGGCAATCGCGTCGAGAGCCGCACATCCGGCGGCGGCCGAGAGCGGGTTGCCGTTGTAGGTGCCGGGATGCTTCATCTTCTTGCCGTGTCGATTTCCAAAGGCGATCGCGTCGAGCAAGTCCGCGCGGCCGACGAGTGCTCCGCCGGGAAGGCCACCGGCCAGAATCTTCGCGAGCGTCGTCATGTCGGGCGTGATGCCGTAGTGACCTTGCGCGCCTCCCGGATGAACGCGGAAGCCGGAGATGACCTCGTCAAACACGAGCAAGACACCGTACCGAGTGCAGAGTTCGCGCAGCCCTGTTAGGAACTCACCGCGCACCGGAACGAGGCCCCAGTGTCCGCCGGTCCCTTCGATGATGCAGCAGGCCGGTTGTTGCTGACGGAACGTTTCTTCCACGACCGCCAGATCGTTGGGCGGGATGACAACGAGGTCACTCAACGTCCCTTCCGTGATGCCGGGCATCGACCAATCGTCCGGCGTGTACGGCGCATACGCAGCGGGGACGAGCAGGTCGTGCCAGCCGTGGAAGTGGCCGACAAATTTGACGACCTTCTGCCGCCCGGTCACGATCCGCGCGACGCGCACCGCCATCAAAGTCGCCTCGGTCCCGCTGTTCGTAAACCGCACCCGTTCGGCCGACGGAACCATCCGCTGCACCCGCTCGCCCCACTCCAGTTCGAGTTCATGGCAAGCCGAGTAATGCGTCCCGCGCGCCATCTGTTTCTGAACAGCCTCAACCACAGCGGGATGCCCATGCCCGAGCAGCAACGATCCATGACCGACCCAATAGTCGATGATCGAGTGCCCTTCGACCGACACCTTGCGCGACCCGTGAGCCTCGGTCACATAGACCGGAAACGGTTCGAGGTAGCGCCCGTCGTGCGTGACACCACTGGGAAACAGAGCCTGACCTCGCTCGAACAGCTTTGCCGACTGAGCGAACTTTTCGCGAAAGGCGACTGTGATTTCAGAGGACACGTTTGCGGTCACCACTTCACTCCCAGACTCGACTCACTTCTGCCAAGCAGTACCGTCAAACCGTCTCCACATTTCGTTCGGCGAGGCGTTGTCTACCGCGCTGCTTGATGTCTTCAACATCGAGGGGTTCCACATCTCCACGTTCGATGTCGTCGAGGCCCGCCTGAATGTCGTCTCGCAATGCCAGCCATCTCCGTTCTCGCTCGGAGAGCAAACGGAGAGCGTTCGCGAACACTTCTTCCTCCGATCGATAGCGACCGCTCGCAACGGCCCGCTCGACGAACGATTCAAATTCGGCAGGGATGGTCAGGATACTGTGTCTTAAAGTAGCCATCATCGCTCCGCG
>JAYTQJ010000270.1:0-24809 GCA_043746775.1 Schlesneria sp. | reverse complement strand
GCAGCAACTCTCGGAAGTTGAAAATGCACAGCCCCCAAGTCGGCTTCACTCACAAAAACACCTCCTTCACATGAACCGGCCCGTGGGGCGTCAGCCCTTGTCGTCGAGCCTGCTTCACGATGTCGGCCCCGTCGCCGGTGTAGGCGTACTTCGCTTCGCCGGGGCTAACGTGGAGTTGCCAGTGTCGCTCGAAGATCGCGACCAGCTCGCGGTTCTTCGCCAACGCCGATGGCACCGCGTGCCACATCGCGAGGACCGACTGACGGCGCTGAAAGTAACGACCGACCACGCCGGGCAGCAACCGCGAGAGCCAAGTGTTTTGGACTCGGTCAAACTTTCGGGGGATCACATAGCGCGGCTTGTGAAGTGGCGCAAACATTTCCTGCAATGACTCGGCAAACAGACCGCTTTCGTCCTTGGAAGCGTTCTCCAAAAAGAGTCGCACGTACCCGCCCGCTCGTTCGCCGACTTGCAGCTCGGGCCGCGACGTGAGCAGTTTGGCTTCGGTCAGCGCCCCGAGTAACGCCTTGCCGATCGCGCTCGACAGCGACGCATCCGTCCACGCCGACTTCGCGCCGCTGAACGGAGGAAACCCGCCGCCGCTCGTTGCACACGGCCGGACTTCGACTGTTCGCAGCGGCTCGGGATGGTACGGCTGACCGATCTTCCAACGTTCGCGCACGTCGTCGCGACGGCCAACTCGCGCGAGCATTTCTTCGTTCAGCACACCGACGGAACCTTCCACGCCTTCCGGCTTCAACTCCGTGAACGCCGCATGGACATGGCCGATCCCTTTCTCAATCACGCCGTCTTCGGTCACACCGAACAGTTGCCCATGTTTGCGAATGAGCCGGTGATAATCGTCCAAACCCTGAGTGAACTCCGGCGCGAGGCAGACCACGTCCCAGTTGTTCGCCAACTTGAGCGGCTCGTCAGGATCAAGTCGAAACGAACGGCCTCGCAGTTGATTGACCGACATCGACGTGGTGACGGTGGTGAGGTCGATCAGCACGTTGATCTTGTGCGCGTCCCAACCCTCGCCCAGCAGCCCGCGCGTTCCCACCAGACACCGCGTGAGTCCCCGCTGAAACAACTCCGTGATGAGCGCGACATACACACGCGGACACCAGTCCGCACCGCGACCACTCAAGACCGAAAACGATTTCGCCTGTGCATCCAAACTCAACTCGACCTCAAACTTGTTCGACTTGAGCCACGCCTCCGCTTCAGTCTTCAGCCGCAGCGCGAGGTCTCCATCCACAAGCACGCTCGATCCGGTCAGCAGCACTGGATCAAGTAAGTTCGTTTCCGCGTGGCCGATCAGCCCGCGAAACGCCGCCATCGCGCCGCCCGCTTCCTCATCAAGCAGGTGCGAAATCTCGGACGACACGGCGGATGTCTTCTCATAGTCGGTGACGACCACCGCGCGAAGGCGATCTCCCAACACCGCTCGCTCGGCACGCAAAATCTCCGGCAGCGCGAGCATCTTGCTCTTCGAGTACGCGATCACACGACCGGCGGGAGACGCACACGCTTGGCAACCGGTCTCCGTGATCTGCACGCCGAGCAATCTCATGCGTCCAATCGCGGTCTCCGCCAACTCGCGGTCGGCCAGATGATGTGATCGCCGCAACCCGTGCCTCACGTAACGGTCAATCACCGGTACGAGCACTTCGGTCTCGAACTGCGGCTGGCCGTCATCATCGAGTTCCGTCGGGATGACATGCTTCGGCAACTTCAAACCGCGCTGAAGCAGGAACAGGCAAGCAGCTTTCGCAAACGTCGCGTCCCGTTTCTCAAAGGCACTCCAATCCGCGGCCACTCCAGTCGGATGCTTCAGCCCGGTGAGGACGTTCAGCACCCAGCCGGGCATCGGCGCGAGCCGCAGAACGGGTGAAGTGTTGTCCGGTAACTCCTCTTCGTTTCGGAGCGGGGGACGTGAGTCCCCTGAATCGGCGTCATTGGTACTGCCGACCTGACTCAGGGGACTCACGTCCCCCGCTCCGAGGAGTTTGGCGTTGTGTTCTGCGTTGGTGTTGGCCGTCACACGCTCGGCACACAGTTCACGCACCAACTCGTGAAACTGGTCGTCGATGTTCGCGACGTAGTCGATCTCGGCTGGCGTTGGTCGGACGAAGTAGGCCAAGTCCTGATACGGCGCGAGGAACCCATCTTTCACGACGGCAGGGATCGGAACCTCGAAGTCGATCGGCCCGAAGAACTGGTCGTAGCGGTCGAGATCGACTTGATCCTTGCCGTCGCGATCAGGCGGCGTGGCGGTCAGTCCCAAAATGATCGGACCGTCGAGGAACTCGCTCGCATCGGCGAGGACTCGTCCCCAGTGACCGAGCAGATGGTGACACTCATCCAAAATGATCAGCCCGACGCCGCGCTCCTTCAGCCGTTGCAAGACTGCGCGCGACGAAGCATGCAGCAGCGGCAAGGCCTCACCCGTTTGAGCCAACTCATCTCGATGCTGCTTGCGGTACGAGGCGAGTCGCTCGGCGTGATAGTCCGCGTTGCGTCGCTGCAAGTCATCGATCCAAGCCCGAGCCTCGTCGATGTCATCCGCCTGCTCTTTCTGAATGAGACTCTCAATCCACCGCTCGACCGCCGCCGCATCGAGATCGTCATCACCACGTCTCGGCAGCGTGACAGCTTGATACGTGAGCGAGGTCAACCAAGCAGGCCGTTCCGAATCGGTGCTCGTCAAATCTCGAACGGCATCACCAGACGCGAACCCCGCCGCCTTGCTTGCCCACTGCGCTTGAATGGCCGAGTTCGGCGACAGCACCAGCGCGGGCCGCTTCACATACTCGGCCCACAGATACAGACCGAGGATCGTCTTCCCCGACCCCGGCGGCGCAACAATGTGCAACCGCCGATGCCCTTCCTCTAGCTTCCGGCGAGCGATCTCCACCGCGTCGCGCTGTGAAGGCCGCAACGTCCCGGAGAACTTCAACGCCGGAAAGGTGCTACTGAGATTTTGTGAATGAATGGTCAACGTGTGGCACACCAGCAGAGAGGAGACGTGAGGCAGTGCAGTGCTTGTTGAGCGACTCCGCAGGCGTCACTGCCCTTCTTGAGATCGCGAGTCAATTGGGTTCTGAGTTCGCTTCTCATTCCGAGCCTTCACGAGGATCAGCCACGCCGAGAGCAGTGTCAGCGGGATCACCAGTAACCAATGTCTAATCCCCCATCTCGAGAAAGCGGGCGGCGACAAATCACTCTCGTCAAGAAGACGATCCTTCTCATCAAGAACAATTCGCAAAGCCGTTATCGTGTCACCGAGTAGTATTGAGAACGGCAAGTCTCTTGTGTAAACGTCGTGTGGACCAGCTGCGGGAATTGGCTGACTCATCCATCGGAACCGCGGCGATTTCTCTTCCCATGCCATCCAGAAGAGTGCCCCTTCCGTCGAGAAAATAACGTGTTGCCTTCCGAGAGCAGGGATGGCAACCTCATCTTTGGTCATGTAGCTACGCATCCAAGCCACGGCCAGCAAGCACCCAATCGCGAGCGTGACCAGCCCGGCCTTCCGTCGCCAACCTTTGAAGAATTCGCCCACGCGTCACGCTCGATTCTTGCCTACGAAAGAACCCCGCGACTCATCATCGCGGGGTTCGTCGTTGCTGTCGATCATGAGGCCGCATCACGCGGCCGGGACGGCATCCGTCTTGAGGCAGCTTTGAATCTGTCGCACAGCCTGTCGCAGGCGCTGGCTGTTTTCGACGATGGCGAGTCTCAAGAAACCTTCGCCTTCTTTGCCGAAGCCGCCGCCGGGACTGACGGCGACGCCGCCCTCTTGCAGCAGCTTCATCGAGAAGTCGATGGAACCCATCTGTGCCCACGGTTCGGGAATCTTCGCCCAGACGAACATCCCCGCCTTCGGCTTCTCGACTTCCCAGCCGATGCGATGGAGTCCCTCGACGAGCGCATCGCGGCGGATTTGATATTCCTTGGCGATCGCTTCGACGGCCGGTTCGCAGTTGCGGAGCGCGATGATCGCGGCGATCTGGCTCGCTTGGAAGATGCCGTAGTCGTAGTAGCCCTTGATCGTGGCGAGGGCACGGACCATCTCGCGGTTGCCCGAGCAGAAGCCGATGCGCCAACCGGCCATACTAAAACCCTTGCTCATCGTCGTCATCTCGACACCCACGTCGATCGCACCGGGCGTCGCGAGGAAGCTCGGAGCCTGATAGCCGTCGAAGCAGATGTCGGCATAGGCGAAGTCGCTGATGACGAGGAACTTGTACCGCTTGGCGAGGACAACCAGCTCATCAAAAAACTTCTGCTCGATACACGTCCCCGACGGATTGTGCGGGAAGTTGGCGACGACCAACTTCGGCTTCGGGTAGAGGTGTTCGCAGGTGTACGCGACGTTCTTGAGGAACTCAGACGGATCGCGCACATCAAGGGCGATCACGTTGCCCGAGGCCAGCATCACCGAGTAAGCGTGAATCGGAAACGTCGGCGCGGGAACGATCGCCGTGTCGCCCGGCCCCATCAGCGCGAGGCACATGTGGCTGAACGCCTCTTTCGACCCGAGGCACGCGATGACTTCATCATCGCCATTCAGCTTCACGCCGTACTTGCGGTCGTAGCGTTTGGCGACCTCTTTCCGCAGGCTGGCGATCCCGTTGGCGACCGAATAGCGATGGTTCTTCGCCTCCAGCAAAGCCTCTTGCATCTTGTCGGTGATCTGAGGATCGGGAGCATCGGTCGGGTTGCCCATGCCGAGGTCGATGACATCCACACCGGCGACACGCTGCTGGTACTTGAGCTTGTTGATCTTGCCAAACAGATACGGCGGCAGCCTCTTCAACCGATCCGCGACGGAGATCGTAAAGGGATTGTCGGCCAGTGGAATTTCGGATTCGTTGCGCATGAACGGGTCTCGTCAGTGAGCCAGTGAGGGGGATGAAGGCTAGAGCGGCAGGAGTTTAGCAGACACTAGAAATGCTCGGAAGTTCAGCATCAGAGCTAGTCCGCACGCCCGGCAGCCTGATAGAACGGTGTCCCCGCCGACTCCCGCTTCGACTCAATGACAGACCCACCTGCGCCCCGTGATCGCTCTTGGAGGCTTCCCAATATGCTCGATTCCGCTGCGTCCGCCGCCCCCTCTGCGTCCGAGTTTCAACTTCCCGACTTCACTTCGCGCCGACGCTTCCTCGCGTCGAGTGCCTTCGGGATCGGATCGTTCGCGTTGGCGAGTCTGCTGCGTGACGAGGGGCTACTCGCCGCTCCGCCCGGCAAACCGAAGGAGCATCAGCCGAGCGACATGAAGCCGCGCGCTGCGCACTTCGCGCCACAGGCGACGGCGATGATCTCGATGTTCATGCACGGTGGTCCGGCTCACATGGACCTGCTCGACCCGAAGCCCGAGCTGACCAAACACCACGGCCAAGACTACGGCGGCGATGTCGTCTTCAGCTTCGCGAATCGAGCCAGCAAGAAATTGTTTGGGTCTCCGTGGCAGTTCTCGAAGCACGGCGAGTGCGGCACCGACGTGAGCGAACTGCTTCCGCACACGGCGTCCATCGTGGACGACATCTGCGTGATTCGGTCGATGCACACGGGACACAACGGGCACGAGGTCTCGATCCGCTACTTCCACGGCGGCATCCCGGCTGTGACGGGAAGGCCGACGATGGGGAGTTGGATTACGTACGGACTCGGCAGCGAAAGCCAGAACCTTCCCGCATATCTCGTCCTTGCCGATCCGGGCGGACATCCCGTCGATGGGACGCACAACTGGGAGAGCGGTTTCATGCCGCCCCTCTTCCAAGGAACCGTCCTCCGCGCGCAAGAGCCGCGCATCTTCAATCTCGATCCGCCGCCGAAGCTGCGCGGAACCGTGCAGCAGCAGAATTTGGAGTTGCTCGCGCGGCTCAATCGCAAGCACCTCGAACTGCACCCGGGTGAGGCCGATCTCGAAGCGCGCATCGCAAGTTACGAGCTTGCTGCTGCGATGCAGACGGCCGCGAAAGAAGCCCTCGACATCACTCAGGAGCCGCTGCACATTCACAAGCTCTACGGCATCGACCAAGACGTGACGCGCGAGTACGGGACGCGATGCCTCATCGCGCGGCGGCTCGTCGAACGGGGAGTCCGCTTCGTCCAGATGTTCCTCGGTGGACAACCGTGGGACACGCATCAAGACATCCGCAAGAACCTGCCCGCCGTCTGCAATCGCACGGATCAACCGGCGGCCGCGCTGGTGAAGGACCTCAAGCAACGCGGCATGTTGGACACGACGCTCGTCCATTGGGGAGGCGAGATCGGCCGCTTGCCCGTCTGTGAAGGAGTGATGGACGACAAAAGCGGCCGCGACCACAACGGCCAAGGCTTTTCGATCTGGCTGGCGGGTGGAGGCATTCGCCCCGGCATGACCTACGGTGAGACCGACGAAGTCGGCCACAAGGCGGCCGTGAACATCGTCACGCCGAACGACTTCCAAGCGACGGTCTTCAACCAACTCGGCATGGATCACACGAAGCTCGCGTACCAATTCAACGGTCGCGAGCAGATCATCACCGACGGTCGCCCCGCGCGCGTCGTGCGAGAGATATTGAAGTCGCCGACGGCATGATCTCTTCGTTCAACACTCTGCCAACGCCAACCTGCGGCGTCGGCGAGAACGACGGCATTCTGAACATCGAGAAGCAACCGCCTGGTTCACGGACCCCGCCCTCACACACGTTGCGGGTGGGTGCGTTTCGAGGACTCGATAGGCGCCAACTTAGACGTTTCCGACAAAAGTCGAAATCGGGCGAACTGAGGCCGTAGTCCGGACCCCTTGGTTCGGACTACGGCTGCGACTTCTGTCGGGAACGTCAACTTAAGGAACGGGAGCGCAATCACTTCCCGAACTCGAAATTGAGTGGCTGGGGTTGGCGCTTCGTCGCCCCCAAATTGGGGCGAATCCCGCTTCGCTGGGGGCCGCGAAGCGCGGACCCCAGCCACACTCGGGAAGTGATTGCGGTTCCGTTCCTAAGGAGGCAGGTTGCCTGTACGACGACGACGAGGTTGTTGGTGCGGTCTTGTTGTCTTAGCAGCCTGTTGAAAAAGGATTGCTGGGAGGGCGAAGTGTCCGCCCCAGGCTTTACTCGGACGCCGCTCCGTGGCTCAAGCAATCCCAACTCTTGGAAGTTGAAAATGCACAGCCCCTTAGCCGCGGCGTGAGCTGTGGGCGCGGGAACACACCCACTTTTTCAGCGCCGGAGGGGCGACACTCGTTATGGCCAGGTCGAGACTTCTCGGTGGAAGGGGGGCCAATGTGTTGCCCCTCCGGGGCTTGAAACGGGTGTCTTGATCCCACCCACAGCTCACGCCGTGGGCTACGACCTGCCGCCCTCCGAGCTGAAAACAAACATGCTCCAAACGATTTCCGCGAACGACAAATTCCGCGGACGACTGCTCGGAACCCCGGAACGATGCGACTCGATCCGTAACTTGAACGGGTAGTGCTACGTGGACGCGGCGACCGCGCGATACCACTCGTCCACATGGTGGCAGACCAGTTCAAACGCTTCGCGTTCGCGGGGTCCGGCGGTCTTTTCGACCGGGCTGGCGAGTGCCTGCAACTGGCTGCGGAGGTCCGCCTCGGGAATCAGGTGGAGTCGCGTGGCGAGGATCGTCGCTTCGAGCACGGCGTGACGGGCACGGTGGAAGCCGATGAAATCGCGGACGCGCCCGCAGTGAACTATCTTGGCTTCGAGCCGTGTTCGCTCGGAAGCATCGTCGCACTCGATGATCTCGAACTCATACCAACGGCAACAGTCTTCAAGGACTCGCCCGTCGATGGAGTGCGCGGCGACCGTGGGCGGAATCGCATCCAGTCGGTGTAACGCGGCCCGCGCGATCAGCAACACGTCGTCCGTGATGTGGAACACGCCGCACGGTCGCTGCTTCAGATTTTGGTACGTCGTCGAAGTCTGAAACGGACGGAACGTGAGGTGCGAGAACGACTCATCCACGATCGGACCCATCGGCGCGAGATTCAACTCGCCCGACAGGCTGAGGCTGGTGACAAGTCCTTCGATGAGCATGGGAGTCTGAGAACAGCGGGTTTGTTAGCGTGCCGTAGGGTAAGCGTCTCGCTTGCCCATTCTTGCCGTTGGCAACACGGGCAAGCGAGACGCTTACCCTACGATTTTCAACAGCCTGTTACCGGTTCATCCCAACGTAGAAGCTGAAAATTTGCTTGCTGTCGAAATCTTGTCTGAGTACCGGGACCGCAAAGTCGAGAGCGATGGGGACCGGCCCCATCATTGGGACGGCGATGCGGAAGCCCGCACCGACCGACAGCCGGAAGTCTCGCAACGAGACTCTGTCATCGACCGTACCAAAGTCCGAGAACCCGACCACTTTGACCATTTCATTCGCGGTCACGGGCAGCATGTATTCGACGCTACCGAGCAGCATCGTCGTACCGCCGACACGCACACCCGTATCGACCGGGCTGACACCACGGAACGAGAAGCCTCGGAAGGATTGGAAGCCACCCGCAAAGAAGCGTTCGTAGATCGGCGTGTCATCGCCGGTCCAACTGGCCTGTCCGATGAGCGAGATTGTATGACGACCGCCGCCATCCGCCCGCTGATACGTCGTGAAGTATTGCCGACCCTCGACATCGAAGCGGGTGTAGGTGAACTCGTTGAACGCCTGCTCGACACCGAGTTCGACGTAGTGACCCGTTCCAGGAAGAAACGCGGCGTCGCGCGTGTCGTGCATGACCGAAGCCCTCACCGTGGAGAGCAGTGTGTTGCCGAGAACATCCGTCAGAATCTGTGGTCGCGGAGTGGTCGGGTTGGAAATCTCTACGTCTTCCAACCGCAGCGCCACCGAGCCGGACCACTGCTGTGTGAACTGGCGTCCCACGCGCAACTTGCCACCGAGCCGTTGTTCGGTCCAGTTCTTGTAGAACCGTTGGAAGTAGAAGCCGCTCACACCGAGGTTGTTGTTCGTGTCCATAAAGTACGGGTCTTGCCAGTCGATCAAATACCGGCTGACCTGCGTTCCGGGCATCGCCTCAATGCGGAAGCGTTGACCACCGCCACGCCACGCCGTGCCGTTCCACACATCGGCCCAACTCGTGGGCGGTCGTAGGATGTCGAAGTTCTGTTCGCTCAGCACGATGTTGCCGACAACACCCGAGTTGCTGTTCACGCCGACGCCAAACATCAACCGGCCGGTGCGGGCCTCATTCACATACGTGTCGATGTCGATGAACTCGGGCGGAGGCATCCGATCCCAATCGTTGGCCTCTTGATCGCGCAGCGTGTTTCCAAACGGGTTGAGCTGTGGGTTGCTGCTGTCGAAGCCAAAGTTTTCCGCCGCTGGTGGCTGATCGTAACTCTGGGCGCGAAAGACCGGCGTGAGTGGTGCCAAACGGGCACAGTCCGATTTCGACTTGTCCTCTTCCTCGTCATCCGACTCAACGGCCCGCGTTTCCACGAAGTACGGACGCGCGACGTTTTGAGTTTCGGTGACGTTGGGATTGGTTCGAGACTTCTGCGTGGCTGCGTTCGCGCCCTTCGCCGGAGACGACGACTTCGACGAGGGTGATCCCGCAGTGAACGAGGTCCCCATGAGCAGGCTGTGTCCGGCCGCTTCCAATGCTCCCGCCTCGACATTCTGGCCGCGCGCCATGTTCACGTCGGGCTGCTGAATCCACGAGTCGCTTTTGACGATGCTCGTGTCGATGCGCGGACCGGCTTGCGGCCCGGTCTCAAAGTACTGCGAACCCTCCAGCCGCCGCTTGAGCAGATAGATTTTCTTGGGGTCCGCCAAATCACCCGGCTGAATGGGCGACAGGTTTCGGATCAGATTGGTCTTCGTGTGCGGATGGTCTCCCGCGATATGAACGTTGAAGTCGCGAACGCGATAAACCTTGTCTTCGTTGATCTTGAACACGATATCGACGACGGCCGCATCGTTGTCATCGGTCCAGACCGGCACCGCATCGACTCGAGCCTGCAAGCGGCCTTGTTCGCCGTACTTGCTCTTGATCGCATCGACATCCTTGGCGATGTGCCGCGCGTTGTACTCCTCGCCCGACGCGATCTTCGTCATGCCGCGAATCTCGTCCTCAGAGAGAACCTGATTGCCAGCCACATCGATGTTGCGAACGCGGTAACGCTTGCCCTCGGCGATCTCGTAGTGCATTTCGATCTTCGACTTGTCTTCCGAGAATTCCTGCCGCGGTTTCACCTGCACGTCGAAGTAGCCGAGGCTGTAGTAGTACTGGCGAATCCCTTCCATGTCGTCGGCAATCGTGGACGGATCGTACTTCCCGCCGAACAGCCACAGCACGCGTGTCTTCGTACGCGTCTTGAGCTTCAGTAGACCATCACTGAAGTTTTCGTTCCCTTCAAACCGGACCGACGACACCGAGACCTTCGGGCCTTCGTTGATCAGAAACACGACCTCACGATCGGGATCGGTTCGCACGTCGCCGCTTTCGAGTTCGACCGTAGCGAACGCGAAACCCTTCTCGTGGTAATGCTCTTCAATCCGGCGGGCACACTCGCGATTGGCACTCACGTCATACGGACTGCCCGGCTTGAGCTGCGTCATCGACTGGAAGACTTTGGTCTTAAGCTTCTTGTTTCCCTTGTACTCGACCCGTGTGACGATGGGCCGTTCCAGAACACGGAAGACCAGCAAGTTGCCGTTATCGGTGCGACGGATCGAAGGCTCGACGTTGGCAAACCAACGGGTTCTCACGAGAGCATCGACATCGTCCTTGATCTGCTTCGCAGTCACGGGGCGACCCGGTCGGGTCTTGATGTGACGTGCGATTTCCGAGCTGGGAATCGTCGTGTTTCCCTCGACCGTCACTTTGGCGAGCGGCTCATCGAGAGTGAAAGGCGTGTCCGGCGCATCGCTGTTCGCGATGGCATCAATTCCCGAGTTGTCGGCCGAAATCTGTCGAATCGACTTAGAACGCGGCGAAGCTGGCGGCCTCTCACCCTGTCGCGACGACGGCAGATCCAAAAATGGATCGCGAGCCGAAGACTGTGCCAAGGCGACATCAACACACGATTCCATCGCGACGCCCACGAACAGGGCGCACGCGAGCGACCAGATGGCGCAGGCTCTGTCGCGGACGACGTGCTGCATGGTTGAGCTTTCTCGCACGGAAGGCAGAAGGCGACACCGTCGGCCGGTGACGCAAACAGACTCAAGACGGGAGCGATAGAAGTGACGTGACGGCGGATGCAGGCCGAGTGTGACTCGAACCGACCCCGCGCGCGGCGGACAGATAGCCGATTCCCGAAAACGCGACAAGACGAGTTGTCAGCAGCCTCGGGTCCAAGGTGCAATTGGCGACCGGTAGACCTCGCACGGCTGAGATTGATGCAGCGTCGTCTAACCACGTGGGCAACGCGGTTAGACGAGTCCGTTCTGACCGCGCAAAGTTCAAGCAAGCTCTGCCTCTATGTAAACGAGTCACTCCGTGACTCGAAAATTCCGGTCACGGAGTGACCGGTCTACTTTGTGGCCGTCAGAGTTTGCAGGTGGGCGAAGAGGTCGGCGTAGTCGGTGGGCGAGAGATCCTTCAGCAGGCCCGCTGGCATCAGTGAGACGGGGGACTTGCGGCGTTCTTCGACTTGGGGCGTCTCGATGCGGAAGGTTTGACCGGTGCCGTTACGGATGAGAAATCCGTCCACGGACTCGTAGATGATCAGTCCCGAGTACGCCTTGCCATCGCGCGTTTGGACGAGAGTCGTTTGGTAGCGGGCGGGAACATCGCGGCTGGGGAGCAGGATCGCGGCGAAGAGGTCTTCTCTGGAGAAGCGGTTCGCGGCACCGGACAGGTCGGGGCCGAGTGCCCCTTTCGCACCGTGGCATTGCGTGCAGGACCGCTTGGCGTACAGAGCCGCTCCGCGCGTGGCGTCGCCCGAATTCCAATCGACCTCGGCTAGTAGTGACTTCATTTTCGAGAACTCGGCGTCATTGCCGCCGAGTTGTGCGGCGGTTTCAACGGGCCACTTTTTCTCGCACCATTCCGTCCAGCGGCGGACCGTCTCGGGTTGAGGCCGATGTCCCAACTTGCCGACCACGAACGGGAACCGCTGTCCGTTGTTGCGTTCGAGTTGCGCGACGACGCTCTCGCGCGCGGCGAACTCGCGCTCATCGGCACCGAGTCGACGGAGCGACTTGAGCAGCGCGAGTTGCTCGTCGGGCTGAACATTCGGCCCGAGTTTTTCCAACGCGGACAAGCACGCCGTTTGAACCTCCGTCTGCGACCAGTCGAGTCCCTCGACGAACTGGCTGCGGTCGGCGGCGACCGGATTCCGGCTGAGGATCACGAGGATGCTGCCGCGCACGGTGAAGCGATTGACCTGCGCGCGGAGCAACTCGCGGTGAGTCGCATCGTCCGTGTCGCCCAGCGCGAAGACGACTTCGTTGGTCCACGCATAGTCACTGTCCGCCGCGATCTGTTTGACGAAGGCCGTTCGCGCGGCCGGAAGCAACTCGGGCGGCATCTGATTGAGGAAGACCGTGTGGCCGGGCCGACCGAAAGCGGGATGCCCGACGAGCGACGCGGCGAGGAAGTCGTCGGACAGTGCGAGCTTGACCCACATCTCTTTGACGCGATCGCTCCAACTGGCGTCCTGTGGCAACTTTTTCGCCGCGACCTTCGACTCCAAATTGACGAGCGATTTCACCAGCACATCGCGCTGCTTTACCGAATGCGTCATCGGCAGTCGGGCCACAGCGATCAGATGATGCAGGTCATCGATCGGATCGGATTCGTCGGTCAGTTTGTCGCACACGGCATCGACCAGCTTGCTGCTGTACGACGTGAGCATCGCGAGCAGGCGGATCAACTCGCGATCGAGCCGCGCATCTCCGGTCGGATAGACCTCGGCCAACTGCACGCGCAGCGGATCGAGTTCCCGCTCGAACTCTTCCAGATCGATCGTGCTCGCGTAGCCATCGAACACGGGGGACCGACCGGCGAGCGGTCCCAAATCGCCCAGAGCGAGTTGCAACAGTCGGACGGCATCGAGCTTCAAGTCGATCGTGTTCTCACGCTTTTTCAGGACCGCGATGGCCAGTGATGGAACGATGCTGCGGATGCGAGCGGCTCCGTCCGGCGTGCGACTCAACCAACCGGCGGCGTAGCTGACGACCGCCCTCACGCCGACTTTGGTCGCTTCAGTCGAGATGCTTGTGACTTGCTTGTCGTCCAGTCGCGCGACGACGTTCGCCGCCAGAGAACGATTGAAGCGATCCGCGCCGCCGAGTCGCTTCGCGATGCTCGGCAACAGCGGCGTCCAGTTGAGGCTCGACTCGGAGCGACTCAGACAGAGTTCGAGTGCGCAGCGACCGACCTGCGGGTGGACATCATCGAGATACAGCTTCACGAGGGCCGCATCGAGCGGTTCGCTGGCCGTTCGTCCGTAGCTCCAGATCGCCCGCGCGCGAACGGCGGCCGAGGGACTGCGAGCCAGCTCTTTCAGCAGCTTGGCATCGAGTCCTTGAAACAACTCGGTCAGCACTTCGATCGCCCGCACGCGGTTCGCGGCGGGTTGCTCTTCGTCCAACGCGGCTTGTTGAAACGGCGCGGCTCCCAATTCCTTGGCGATCGGCGTCCACTTCGTTCGCGACCAACTGTTCAGCGGTTGCGGTGCTTCGAGAACGGCGGCAAGTTTGCCCGCCGTCGGGCTGAGCGGCGGGCCGCTCGCCGCCGGAGCCGTCTTCGTCGAGAGGAGCTTCTCACCGAGCGTGTGACGGATGCGATAGACGCCGCCACGAGTTCCGCGCCCTCCGATGCTGATGTAGAGTGAACCGTCCGGGCCGACTTCCGCGTCCGTCGGTGCGAAACCGTTCTGACCGGTGCCGCTCATGAACAGTTCCGGCTCGGTGGACCAGGTGTCGGCGGCGGATTTCAGTGGGAGCAAGTGAACGCGCCCGTAGGTCCAGTCGAGAACGAACAGCGCGTCGCGATACTTGTCGGGGAACTGCGTGTGTCGGTAGCAGACGACGCCCGTCGGTGAGCCGCGCCCGAACGACGCGATCGTGGAGGGTGAGTCGAGCAGCCCCTCGGGTCTCATCCAACTCTTGCTGACCCAGCCGTGATCGGCACCGGTCAGCGCGTGGAAGACGCGCGTCGGGCGATACCACGGCAGCGAGACTTCGCGCTCTTCATCGCTGTCGTAGGTGAACAGATCGCCCTGACCATTGAAGGCGAAGTCGTAGGCGTTGCGCAGGCCATGCGACAGGAGTTCGCCGCCCGACAGATCGGGCTTCAGTCGTAAGAGAACTCCCGCGCGCGGCTGCTTCACGGGCGACGACGGCAGCGTCGCGTACTTGCTCGTGATTCCGGCTCCATTCCCCGCGATGACGTACCACCAGCCGTCCGGTCCCTGCTGAATCGAATGGACATCGTGTTCGCCGCCGGTCTTCGTGCGCAGGAACACATCGGGTGGCCCGTCGGCTTGATCGTCGCCGTTCGCATCCTTGAACCGCAGCAGCCCGGCATCACCCACGCACAGCAGCGACCGCCCATGAAAGAACATCCCCATCGCGCCGTTCTTGGGTGAGTCCGAGAACAGCTTGGCTTCATCTGCTTTCCCATCGCCATCGCGGTCGATCAGGATTTTGACGTAGCCCGCTCCCGCCACCACGACTCGCCCCTGCGAGTCGATCGTCATGGCATAGATGTCGTGCGCGAGATCGTCGCCCGCGAACTCGACCACCTCAAAGCCTTCGGGAACGCGCACGCCCAAATCGTCAGCGGCATGAACCGACGAAAGCGTCGCGGCCAACAGGCACATCCCCGACAAAACGATTCGTCTCAGGAAGTCGCGCATGACACATCCGTGTTCAAAAGACTTGAGGGGAAGAGGCACGAGAAAGAAGTCACCGACCGGTCGCTAGCGCGGGCAGAATCTTAACGGCGAAGCTGGAAATCGGGCAACGCCGGTCTGGGCGATCGCGGGGCTGCGCCTTGTTGGGTCTGCAAAAGCTGTAGGGTGGGACCAGCGGCGCTTCGCCGCGCCGGCCCACCAAGATTTCTCGACGTTTTCTAATGGTGGGCCGGCGCTCGAAGCGAGCTTGTCCCACCCTACGTGAAAAAGGCGATGGCCCTCGCTGAAGCTCGTGCCGAATTGACGGGTCTGGGGACTTCGACCACAATCCCGCCGCTCGCGAGGGTGACTCATCTTTCGGTGAAGACTCGCGAGCGAATTGCCATTTGTCACCGAGGAAGCTCCGCCATGCCGTTCGTCTCACTGCAATCGCCCCGAACGTGGCTGGCCCTCGTCGTGGGAGTGCTCTCACTGAGTGGCATCAGTGGCTGCGGCTACGACACCTACGAACTGCGGCTGAAGCAAACGAAGGACTACTACAGCTATCTCGAACGAGTGGAAGCGAACCTCGGTCCCAAGTGGGCCGACGGGCGCGGCATCTTGGAGATGCGCGTGCCGAAGCAGTTCCTTCAGATCGCGCCGCCACAACCGATCCAGCGCGAAGACGGTGAAATGGAAATGCCCGCCGTCGATCCGAGACAGCCGGACATTGTGACGCTGGAATTTCCCGAGTTGCTCGGTGCCTGGGTCGCTCCCGTGGAAGTTGCATTGGCGGCCGGCGGTTCAGAGCGGCGCAACGCGTACATCTACGCATTGAGCAATTACTGGGTCTATGCAGGTGAGAATCCGGGGGACGCTCAGAACTTTACGAAGCTCATCACGGAACTGATCGGCACGGCGCTCGAAGACACCGCGAAAGAAGAACCGCCAGAAATGCACCCGAAACCGGGAACGTATCTTCCGTCGGCGAACTACAGCGTGACTCGCTTCAATCCGAAGCCGATCACGCTGCAAGCCGGAGGCACGAGCGTCAACTATGTCTTCGAGATCTACGTCCGCGACAACGGCGACGTTCAATGCCCGATCGTCGTCGCTCTGCCCGAAGGGATCGATCAGCGTGAGAAGATCAACGAGCGGATCCCAATGATGCTGGACTACATCAATCCGACGAAGAAGGCTCCTCGACCGGGCACATTGAAAGATGCTCCCGCTGGCGGCGCTGGTGCGGCTGCCGGTCCTGCGGGCGGTGGATTCTGAAACCCGACCGCGTTTGAACAGGCGGCGATACATCGCATGGCAATGAGTGAAGCGTTCGAGACGAGCCGTGTGCCGTAAGGCCACGGGTTTCCAGCGACAATCAAGAACCCGCGGCCTTACGGCGTGCGGCTCGCCAAGCTCTCATCTGGCTTCACTGTTCGTCGCGAGCGGTCCGAAGAACAGTTCCGTGTCGTAGTCGAACTGAATCTGCCCGTCCGTGGCGTGTTCTTCAAAGAGGCGCTCGAGTTCCTTCAGCATCGGTTCGTGGCGTGGATGTCCGGCTGCGGGAGCATACGACGACGACAACAGCCGCCCGCGCAGACCGACAAAATCGAAGACCTGTGAGTTGGGAAACGAACGCGACTGAAACGCATCGCTCCCGAAGAAACGCTTCAGCACGGTCGAGTCGATCAACCGATGGTCGATCTGCTGATAGTCGGTTGCGAACTCCAGCAACAGGCGTTCGTAAGCTTTGAGGAATTCCGTGGACTCAACCCGGCGCGTGTTCCAGAACAGGGCCACTTTACCGCCGGGACGCAGGATGCGAGCGAACTCGAATCGAGTTCGCTCGACATCGAACCAATGAAACGCTTGGCCTGCCGCCACGAAGTCGATCGACGATGAGGGCAATGCCATGGCTTCCGCTGTGCCGTCAATGCTGTGAAATCGAGGCTCCTCGCGCCACTGGGCTTCCGCCGCCGCACGCATCTCGCGATTGGGTTCAACACCCTTCACGATGCAACCCAGCCGAAGAAACAACCCCGCCGAGATTCCTGTTCCCGAGCCGACATCGGCCACGATGGAAGCCGAACTGAGGCCCGCATCCGAACAGAGTGATTGGACCAAGCCCTCGGGATAACCGGGCCTGTATCGCACATAATCGGCAACACGGTCGGAGAAGCGGACTGTTGAGTTGTGATCGCAATCGGCCATGTTGAATTACCGGTGCCGCTCCAACATCACGGCCGACGTGTCGTCATGACGGCCCGAGCCTTCGGTGTACGCTTCGGAATCGTCGAACAACGCTTGAAGTGATTCGACCGCAGGGGCACCTCGCTTGGACGCGAGTGTTTGCATGATGCCCGCCACACCGAACTCGCCCGTTTTCACCGGCTGGTGTTCGGGGAACGCTTCCTGCAAGCCGTCCGTGTAGAACAGCAGTCGGTAGTTCGACGGAAGCTGCGAGTGAATCGTGTCGTAGTCCACGTCGGGATAGATCGCCAACGGCAGGCCCGCCACGTTGTCGGGGGCGAGTGGTTTGATCTCGCCCGTGTCCAAGTCTTGGATCAGCGGGATCGGGTGTCCGGCGGAGGTCCATTGCAGCTCATTCGTACTGAGCGTGAGAAGGCCATACGCCAGCGTGATAAAGCCCCCCTCTTCCTGCACGATCGAGTGCTGGCAGAGCTGGTTGTTGATCTCCGTGACGAACGCGGCGGTGTTTTGATAGCGCTGCGTGCGGATCATGCGGACCAGCGTGTGCATCACCATGATCGACATCGCCGCCTTCATACCGTGGCCCGAGGCATCACCGACCAGCAGCACTACATGATTGTCGTCGAGCGTGAAGACATCGTAGTAGTCGCCGCCCGCCATCGTGACGACTCGCCCGCCCGCCACGCGAATCTGTGACGGCTCGTATCGGGCGACAATCTTGCAACCGGCGGGAGCGTCAATGTGAGCCGGGATCATCGACTCTTGCAGCTTGCGGACGGCTTGAACTTCTTCTCGCAGCTT
Source organism: Schlesneria sp. (assembly GCA_043746775.1). Classification (GTDB taxonomy): domain Bacteria; phylum Planctomycetota; class Planctomycetia; order Planctomycetales; family Planctomycetaceae; genus Schlesneria. Next base: position 6,990 of record JAYTQJ010000270.1, on the reverse strand, counting down.
CTCAGACACCTGCTGATCGCGTAGCGCCTTGACCGACTCGACGGCGCTCTCCAGCACCGCCAACAGCATGAACATGTAGTCGCCGTTGGTGTCGCGGATGGCGTAGGCACACATGCCGTGCGTCATGAATCGAACGACGCGATAAACATCGGCCGAGTCGCAGGCCCCCACGATCGGCAGATCGGGGCGCAAACGCCGAATGTCCTGAAACGTGTCGAACCCGGTTTCAACATCGGGCAGCGTGATGGACAGGAACGCGACATCCCATTCGTCACCAGCGGTCAATCGCTCGATGAGGGCGGTCGCACCGAGTACCACTTCGATGTCATGCTCGCCAATTCCGAGATACATCAAAATCAAATCGGCCTGCTCAGGATTGTCCCAGCCCACCAAAATCCGCATGTCCCGCCTCCGTGAAGGTTGTGTGAAGAGTGGCAGTGAAATACCGGACTCGAACGGGCACAGCAAGCGACTTGATTGAGGTGCTTGGTCGTCGCTTTTTCAAATTGGGTGCCACGGTCACGGAGTCCAACAAGGCGATGGCACCGATCAAGAGCGAGTCCGCATTTTCGCGTTGCCGGTGATCGGCTATAGTCCCGCCCTCGCACGAGAACCGTTTTTGCGTGGAAGACTCCACGCTCCGAGACGGCTCTCTCGACCGCTTCATTGAGGACCTCACTGTTCATGTCCAAAGCCACGACCAACTCAACGGCCGCGTCATCGAGTGACAAGCCCGAGAAAACCGAATTGCTCGCCGCCGCGGCACACCTTCTCAAGCCAGAGTTGCCCGTCGTCGTCAACGCGTTGGCCGATTCCAAGCAGCCCGTCATTGCGGTGTCGGCCAATGCGACTGCATCGAGTTCCCCGTCGTCGGTTGCCGCGAAGTCGTCACCCATCGCGAAGTCACCCGCCACGAAAACAGCTCCCTCGAAGCATGGTCCCCCGCAGGGAGCGACGCGCGAAACGTGTGAGTCGATCGCGTTCGCGTTTGTCCTCGCGCTGCTCTTCCGTTCCTTCGCCGCTGAAGCGTTCGTCATTCCGACCGGCTCAATGGCCCCGACGTTGCTCGGTCGCAACAAGGATGTCACCTGTCCCGCGTGCGGCCACAAGTATGAGATCGGGGCGAGCGATGAACTCGACGATGAGACCGGCACATATCTCGTCCCCTCCCGCCGCATCGACAAATCGCTCTGCCCGAACTGTCAGCACCTGACGAACGTGAAGCCGCTGAATGTCTTCAAGGGAGACCGAATTCTCGTCAACAAATCGGCGTATCAGTTCAACAACCCGAGTCGCTGGGACGTGATCGTCTTTCGTTATCCGGAAGACACGCAGAAGAACTACATCAAACGGCTGGTCGGTTTGCCCAATGAAGCGATTCGCGTCGAGCGGGGCGATGTCTATGCCCGGCACAGCGACCAAGGCGAGTACCGCATCACTCGCAAACAAGACCCCGAAAAACAGAAGTTGCTGCAATTGGTCGTGCATGACGACCGGCACTTTTCCGGCGAACTCCTGGCCCACGGTTGGCCAGAGGCGTGGTCGGCCGTCGAGAAGACGGGGGCCGCCGATGCCGTGGACGGTTGGTCCCAAGATGTCAGCGGCTGGAAGCGAGACTCTCATTCGAAATCGCGTCAGTTTGAGTTGCTGCCGACCGAGCAACCGCGCTGGGTGAGATATCAGAACTTCGTGGCGACGCAGGCCGATTGGGAAGCCGTCACCGATCAAAAGCCGATCGCCCGCAATCCGCGTCCTCAGTTGATCTCGGACTTGTGCGGCTACAACTCGTACACGGGAGGCCGCTCCGCCGGGACCGACGACGATCGCTATTGGGTCGGCGATCTCACCTTGAGTTGCCAAGCCACGGTGACATCGGCACCGGGTAAAGACGCGCACCTGTTGCTCGAATTGGTTGAGGGCGTGCGGCGTTATCGCTGCCGGATCGAGGTCCCGAGCGGGCAAGCGACGCTGTCCCGCACGGATGACCTCGCGGCCGATCCCGACACGGCTCCTGAAATCGAAATGGCCAAGGCACAGACATCCCTCACCGGGCCGGGAACCTATTCATTACGGTTTGCGAACGTCGATGACCGGCTTTGTTTGTGGGTGAATGACAGTTGGATGAGGAGTGGTTATGTCCCGTTCGGAAAAGGGGCGGAATTCGATGCTCCCGCAAATCGACGCCCTCAACAGGCCGATCTCGCCCCGGCGGGCATCGCGGCGCAGGGACTCGCGATGAGTGTCTCCAACATGCTGATCGAACGTGACATTTACTATCGCGCGGACAGCGTGGCCAACGATGGCGGATCATTCGCCGACCCCGGCAGTGAAGTGGATGAGAGCCTGCCGTTGCGAGACCTCCTCGATGATCCCCAAGCTTGGGGCGACATGTACGAGAAGCACTCGCGTCGGGCCGAATTCCAGCAGCTCGGTCCCGACGAGTTCTTCGTCATGGGTGACAACAGTCCACGCAGCCAAGACAGCCGACTCTGGCCGAATCACATTCGTCACGCGGCCAATCGCCATGCGGTCACTCGGCAAGCTCTGATCGGCAAGGCGTTCTTCGTCTACTGGCCGCACGGCGTGCCGTTCTTGAATGGAGGAGCCGGATTCAAACTGAAAGGGCACAAGCCCGTTCCGCAATACATCGATGCCGAGACACCCGACTGGCAGCAGAAACAAGTTCAACAGGACCGTGCGTCGGCAGCGGCATACCCCGAGTACGTCGCTCCGTTCTATCCGCAGTGGTGGCGTTGGCAGAGGATCAGGTGATCGATTGTTCACCGGCAGAAGTCCGGCTCAGCTTTGTTAGGGTTCGGAGCAAAACAACTTCCCGTTTTCTTGGCCTTTCCTCCCTCCCCTCGGCGGGAAGGGCCGGGGAGGGGGGACGATGGTCAAGTCGATTTGCCACTCGTCCCCCCTCCCTAACCCTCCCCACCGAGGGGAGGGAACAAGAAGGGAACTCTGGGAGTGATATCGAGCCGGTTCCTTAGCCGGACTTCTTTGTGAGGATTTGCCTTCGAGTGAGAAGTCCGGCTTTCGGAAAAGCCGGACTTCAGGCCACTCAAACCGTCAGGGAGGACGAACCATGTCGCTGTTGCAGTGCATTGGATTGGTGAAGCAGTACCCGTCGAAGCTGGCTGTGGACGGAGTGAGCTTTCACGTCGAGCCGGGAGAAATTGTGGGATTGCTCGGCCCGAATGGTGCGGGCAAATCGACCAGCTTCGGAATGGCGGTCGGGTTGGTTACACCGACGGCGGGGCGCGTCTACTTCAATGGAGTCGATGTCACTCGCTGGCCGCTCTACAAGCGTGCTCAACACGGGATGGGTTATCTCCCGCAAAAGGACAGCGTCTTCGGGAAGCTGTCCGTCGAGCAAAATCTCTACGCGGTCCTCGAATTTCAACCTCTGTCGTATCGCGACCGAATGGCTCGCGCCGATGAGTTGCTCGGCATGTTCGAGCTGACAGAGAAGCGGAAGCAGGCGGCGGGAACGCTCTCGGGTGGCGAACGACGACGTTGCGAGATCGCGCGGTGCCTGGCCAGTGAGCCGAAGCTGATCCTGCTCGACGAACCCTTCACCGGCATCGACCCGAAAGCGATTCAGGGCATTCAAGACATGATCGCCGACCTGCGCAATCGCGGTATCTCGATCCTGTTCACCGACCATCGCGAAACCGAAACGCTAATGCTGACCGACCGCAACTACATCGTGTTCGGCGGACACATCTTGACAGATGGCGATGCCAAGTCTGTCCTGCAGGACGAACATGCACGAAACCACTACTTCGGCAACCGCTTCGACATCGATTCGATCCTGCGTGCGCGAGAGGCATTCCAACGATTGCACTCACCCAAGAAACTCGACCTGCCCCCCGACCAAGCGGCCGCGTGAGCACAGATCGAGATGTGTTTCGTCGCTCACAGTCCCAGCGACATGAGCCACTCGTCCGCGTTCGTGAGATCGCGTAGCAGCACATCCGCGTTGCACGGCGCGAGTTGTTCGGCGGAGAACATGCCCGTCGCGACGGCCACCGCGCGGGCACCAATCGCGCGGGCACAGCGGACATCGCTGGGAGTGTCGCCGATCACCCAAATGTCGGTCGTGGCCACCTCGGGCAGATGGCTCTGCAAGGTCGTGAACGCCTGTCGCGCGACATCGTCTCGCTCCAAATGTTCATCACCGAAACCACCCATGCGGAAGTGGTCATGCAGTCCGTAGTGTTGCAGCTTGAGCCGGGCACCTTCGACGAAGTTTCCCGTCAACAAACCAAGGAACACGTCCTCTCGCCGCGCGAGTCGTTCGAGCAGCGTGACAACGCCGGGCAGTATTCCGCCCTCGCGTTCTCTCAACGAAATAGGGAGCAGCGAGAGATACGTCTGCACGTAGCGCGACCAGTTGGCATCGGTCGCAGGGATCGAGTAATAGTCGAACAGATCGCGTCCGATGGCGCGGTCCGTTCGACCGGCGGCCGGAATATCGAAGACCGGTCGAGTCTCACCAAATTCGCGCGCGATCGCCTGCTCCATCGCGGCCTGACCCGCTCCACCCGCATCAATCAACGTGCCATCGATATCAAACAACAACACCTGCACGCGGGACTCCTTCAAGTTCGACATCTGACTTTTTGAGGCTCGATTTGGAATCGAGGTGAGCGGGACGGTTTCTTCGACAGACGCCCTCATTCGAGCTGGGATCGTAGCAGTCGCCCGACATCATCGACACCAAGCGTGCGCGGCTTCGTTCAAGCCTCTCACACTTCACACTGGACTTCATCATGACTGGACTTCGCTTCGCAATCGTTGGCTGCGGCCGCATGGGACGGCATCACATTCAGCGACTCCTGGCGGACGGGCGCGGCACGGTTGTGGCGTTGCAAGACTCTGTCCCCGAAATGGCTGTTGGGTTGCAGCGGGAGCTGTGGCCGGAAGCGAAGACCTACCACACGTTCGATGAATTGCTCACGCTCGACAACATCGACGCGGCCATTCTCTGCACGCCCACGGCCGAGCATTTTCAGCAGGCCACGCGGTGCCTCGATCGCGGCTGGCATCTGCTGTGCGAGAAGCCGCTCGCGTCGAATCGCAATCAGATTGTGGAGTTGATCGCGCGGTCCGAGGTCGCTCGATCGAAGGGACAGGCATTCTCGCTTGGCTATCAACGGCGACACACGGCGGCCTACAAAACGCTGCGCCGGGAAGTCTTGTCGGGAAAGTGGGGACGAGTCCGCGCGGTGGCCTCGCACAACGTCGAACACTGGCAGGCGACCATCGGCGGGACGTGGCGTGATGATCCACATCAGAACCCCGGCGGCTTCATCACCGATGCGGGAAGTCACAAACTCGATTCGATCTTTTATGTGACGGGCCTCGCGCCGCTCGAAGCGTTCGCCCGCAGTCAGCAGTGCGGTAGCCACGTTGAAATCGTGGCCAGCATCTCGGCACTTCTCACGGAAGAGGTCACGGCGACGATCGACTTCATCGGCCACGCGCAGTACCTCGGCGAAGACTTTCACGTCCACTGCGAACGAGCCGACTTGATGCTCTGTCACGGTGAACTGTGGTTGGCTTGCGATGGCGCGCGTCAGCGGCTGGCCGTGGACGAACCCGAGTCCACGCCTATAACGAGCTTGCTCGACACGATCTTGAATGGAGCGGCAGAAGTCTCACCGCCATCGGCGGCACTCCCTGTCTTCGATCTCACACAGGCGATCCTCGCCTCGGGCAGAACGAAGCTGCCCGTCGTGGTCACGGAGTGAGACCTCGCGCGGCCATCAGTGATGGCATTTCTGAGCGGGGTGGCTGACGCCCAATGGCACTCAATTTGTGCGAATTTCAAATGGATGGTCCGAGCGACGTAGCTGAATTCGTGAGAATTCAGTCGTCTTGGACGATCATCTGAAGTCTTACGACTTCAGCTACACCTCAAAGTGAGTGCCATTGGGCTGACGCCACCCCGCTCAGAAATGTCTCATCTAGGCACGCGCGAGGTATATCAGGCGTGAGCCATCTCGCTGTGCAGCCGGTCTTTCAGCAAGAACGAAGTTGGCTCCAGTTCTTTGGCGGCGGCATTCACGACGTGCGCGGTGACGCGCCGTTGATCGCCGCTCATGGCAGCCAACAGCGCGAGATCGCAGAGCCACGCCACGCGCGCGGGATTACCCTGTGCGTGCCGGTGAATGGTCGAGACCGCATCCGTGGTGAAGATCGTTTCCCGCGTTCCTGCATGTCGTATCGCGTCGGTGATGTAGCGAGACGTTTCGGATTCCGACCACGCGGTCAGTTCGACATGCAACTCGACCATATCCAACAGCAGTGGCGCGGTGAATCGTTCGCGCGCGGCGATCAGTACGGTCAGGTCCGCGCCGGTGGAATCGGCCAGTTGCATGAGGCGACGCAGAGTCTGACCACAACCGAACTCGACCAAATCGAAGTGATCGATAAGTAAGACGACCGGTTGATCCACGACTGCCAGTCCCGAAAAACGGGCTTGGAGACTCGACCAAATCTGAGCAGACGAGTCACTCACGCGGCATTCGGCGTGGCATCCGTCCGCGAGTTGCCATGCGAATTCGCTCGCATCCAAACCGGTCGCGTCGAGGCGGATGCACAGTCGGCCGAGTCGCATCGCAGCGGACTGCACCTGCCGCAACAGGCAACTCTTGCCGGTCCCGGTCGCGCCGCTGAGCAGACCGCAACGGCGTCGTTCTTCGATCAGGAACAGCAACCGCGCGCGGGCTTCTTCGTGCGCGGCACCCACAAACAACTGCCGTTCGCTCACCGAACGAGCGAATGGCCAGTGGCGAAAACCCCAGAATGACAGGTCCATCGACAGCGATCCTTGCTTGGAACGACTTGGCATCCAGCACGTAGGGTAAGCGTCTCGCTTGCCCGTAAATGCAGTTTGTAGGGTGGGACCAGCTCGCTTCGAGCGCCGGCCCAGCGTCGATAACGTGCGTCAGTACATGGTGGGCCAGCGCTCGAAGCGAG